>NZ_MTBP01000001.1:645534-968301 GCF_002911665.1 Actinomadura rubteroloni | reverse complement strand
CCCCTTCCTCCTCGACATCCGGAATGCCGCCGGGCGGGACGTACCCGTGCGCGTCGCAGCGCAGCAGCACGGGCCGCGCACGCCCGCACCAGGGGCAGATGGCCCGTCCGGCGTGGAACGTCCCGCCGCACCCGTCGCACGCGACCATCAGGAACGCCGCCTGCTCCAGCTTTTCCTGCCACTCGCGCATCGTCGGCCGCGCGCCCGGGTCGTGGAGTCCTTGCTCGAACGCCCGGCCGGCGAGAGACCGCAGCCCGCGGGTGAGCACCGTCTCGCGGTCGAGTCCCGTGGTGGACCGATTGCGGTCGTCATCCGGATGGTCGATCCAGGGGAGCGCGCCGGAGAACGCGTCGGCCTCGTAGCGTTCGGGTTCCTGGTCGACGAGGTCTCCGACGAACGGATGCGTCAGGGTGAGGACCTGGAACGCCAGGACGGCGAACGAGAACACGTCGGTGAGGCTGTCCGGGCCCGACGTGCCGGCGACCACCTCTGGTGCCGAGTATCCGGGCGTGTAGTAGGACGGCTCTCCGGGGACCGTCTCCACCGACAGGTTGTCCGGATCGATCAGCCACACCTGGTCGTGGTCGCTGCTCGCCGACACGAGGACGTTGCCCGGTGAGATGTCACCGTAGGCGATCCCGCGCGCGTGCAGCCGGGCGAACGCCTCGGCGGCGAGGGCCAGGAGACGGAGCCGGCGCCGCAGTCCGCCGGTCCCGTGGAACCAGTCGCCCACGCCGGACGCGGGGACGGCGGCCAGGTTCCCGATCGGCATGAGGTCGGCGAGCAGCTCCATCGTGTAGCCGACGTGGTCGCCGACGAGGAGGGACAGCGGACGCGCGATCGGAATGCCCGACAGGTCGAAGCGGCGGATGACCGCGAGCCGCGCCCGCAACCGGTCGGCGCTCATCGCGTGCTCCGGCCGGACGATCTTCACCGCCGCCTGGCCGCCCGCAAGCGTCCAGACCGTGCCCTGGCCGCCGCTGCCGATCTCCGCGGACAGTTCGAGGTCCTCGCCGCGGTCGTCGCGGACGAGGTCGCCCGGTCGTGGCCGACGCCGGGCACGGCGCGGGTGAGGCGTCCTCTCACCGGAAAGCGCGGACACGTCGTCTCCCTCGCATTCGTCGTCCTTGCCGACCCGCACCGCGGTTCCCGGCATTGCGGAACGTTCGGTCCCCGAATTCAGTCGCTGAGATCGAACAGATCGTCCAGGTCGAACATCGAGGCGTCATCCGGGCGCGTGCTTCGCGCGCGCACGCTGACGCTCCGGGTGATCGAGCGGAAGATCTCCGCGATTCTGGGAGCCTCGTCCGCGCGTACCACCGGATACCGGGGATCTCTGACGAAGGATTCCAGAACGCGATAGGCGCGCGTACCGGTTTCCGATCCGATCGCCACGGCGAGACGCAACGACCGCGCACCGCGCGGGGACGACAGGAATCTGTCGAGATGCTGTTCCCATTCGCTTGTGGGGGCGCCGTCGGAGACGAGCACGAGCGTCGGCGCGTAGGCACGGGACGGCACGACGTCCTCATCGTGCAGGACCGAACGTGCGAGCTCGAATGCGTCGCCCATCGGGGTTCCGTGCGGGCCGCCCACCGCGCTCATATCGGCCCAGCGGAAGTCGGCGGCGGGTGTCGGGGGGTGGTGCAGCGCGACGCCCGTGCCGCCGAACGCGATGACGCCGACCATGATCTCCCCATGGACCGACCGTTCGGCGGCGAAACTCCGGACCATTTCCGCCATGGCGCTGTTAAGGGATTCGATCTTGCCGTCCTGCGCCATGCTGCCGCTGACGTCCGCGAGGACCAGGACCGGAAGGGGACGAGGCCGCCGCACGGCCGCGAAAGGAGAGTCAGGTTCGTTGCCCGCCATCGAGACTGTTCAGTTCCTCATCACGAAAAGAGCCCGGGGAATTCGCCCTCCAGGTGGAGAACATTGCAACCTACTACCGGGCTGCCGTCCGGTCAAGCCACTATTGATTCAGCCCGTCCGTGAGACACACGGGTCAGTGGCAGCGGGGACCGGGTGGTGGGTGCGGACGGAAAGCTGATCTCGATGGTGAGACCTTCAGCGGGCGTGGCCGATCAGGCGAACGCCGTGGGCAGCCGCTACCGCGCGAACGATCGAGGTCGAGTCCAGAGTGGTCATCGTCGCGGCTGTCCGGGCGGCTAGGCGCTGGAGGGCCTCGATAGTGCGGGGAACCTGGTCCGCAGGACGGGCGCCGGTCCGAGGTGGAGCGCCGTCGTGGTGCCGTGGGGGACGTTCGGCCGGGTGGGGCGGGTGCCTGTGATCCGTCTCACTCAAACGTGGTCGTTCATCAATGCGTCTGATGGACGTGACGGCATCGATCATTCGAGGGGGCGCGGCCACCGCCGCGACCGCGGCCGGGATCGGCGGCTACGTCGCCGTGGGCTGGCTGGACTTCTACGGGCCCGGCAGCCTCTCTTGGCTGGGCGTGATCGTCGCCCTGTCGGCCACCGCCCTGGGCGTTGGCGCGGCCTTCGCCGCGTCCGGGCACATGGCGACTCCGGTCCTGCTCCTCCTCGCCCTCCCGTTCTGCGGGTTTTTCCTCCACAACGCCGCCGAGGACCGTGTTCTGGCGGTCCGGGGCGTCAGCGGCGCCTGCCGGGTGGACGACGTTCGCAAGACGTCCGCGACCGTCCTCAACGGAGCCCCGGAAGGGGGCAACTCGACCATCACCGGCAACGTCCACCGGCTGAGTTGCCCTTCCGGCGGCCCCAGCGAACTGAACATCGAGAAGGCCGCGCGGCCCGGTTCGACCCTCCACCTCACCTGGGACCCCGATCGGCGAGTGGACCCCCGTCCCACCGCCGACGTCCCGCACGGCGAAGAACTCGTCTTGCCGTCCCTGGCGGTCGTGGCCGTCCTGCTGCTGGCCATGACCGCAGGCTTCGGCCACGACCGGACCGAGCCGTCATGACTCAGCCGGTGGCGGCGTCCAGGACCGCTCGGGCCGCGGTGACCTGCGCGTCGTCGTCGCGGACCGAGCGCCACTGGTCGTGCGGAACCGGGCGTTCGTCGGCGTCGATCAGTGCGCGGAGGGCCGGGATCGCGGGGGCGACCGATTCCGGGTCGGCGGCGGCGACTTCGGCGAGAAGCGCAAGCGGTTCGAGGACGGTGAGGCGAGCGGAGCCCGGCGGCCCGCACGTGTGGAACAGTTCGATCAGTGGCGGCGCGGCCTGCCGCGGGTCGCCGGTCAACTTCCACAGGGTCCGGGCGATCCACATGACTTCGAACGTGCCGGAGCCGAAAGGGCTGGTCTTCTGCGCACAGAAATCGCGCAACCGGGGGACGACGGTCTCCGCCAGGGACGGATGAGTTTCGGCGATTTCGGCGAGCAGGGACAGGCGGCTGTATTCCGTCACGTCGGCTCTCCGAAGGACGCGCTGGGCTTCTTCCGGGTCACCGGTGATCCGCCACAGCGCCTGAGCCACGAGCGCGCTGTCGTCCGATTCCCGGATGGGGCCGGCCAGGAACGTCGCGCGCAGGTGGCCGGCCATCGGGGCGGCGGCCGGGCCGAGGGCCGAGCAGACACGGAGCAGCAGCGCACGCTGGTGCGCTCCGTCGCCGGGTCGCTCCAGCGACGCCAGCAGGGTGCGCAGCGGGCCGTCGTCACCGGTCAGCTTCTGGAAGTCGAACGCGTCGATCCGGTCGGGATATTCGTGTAGGAACGGCACGGTCGGGACGAGCTTTTCGCGGAGCAGTTCCCGGTGACGTTCCGAGACGATGCCCTGGTGGACACGCCGCAGCGCGCTGACGTCGGCCAGCGGATCCCGGCGGTCGAGGAGGTCGAGGAAGTACGGAGCCAGGTCCGCGCCGTCGCGCTGCCAGGCGCGGATAATCGCATACATCCCCAGCCGGTAATCCGGACGGGCGTTGCGGATCCGGGTGAGCAACGGTTCGAGGAACGTCCCGGCGTGCGCGGGAAAGGGGGCGAGCGCCTCCCCCAGGTTGATCTCGTGACCACTCCAAGGTGTCGATCCATCGCCATAGCTATGGTCGTTGTGAAAACCGCTGTCGGGCTCGGTCAGCATCCGTGCCAGCGGGGCGACGCACCTGTCATCGCCCATCAGGGCCAGGGCCCAAATTGCGTTGCGTCGTGCGACGGCGTCCGGCTCCTCGGCTTCGGTGATGTGCGCGGCGACACGGTCGGCGAAGGGACGCGCGGCCGGTCCGCACATGGCGAGGATCCGCAGGGCGAGGGCCCGGTGCTCGGATCCGGCGTCATCGACCCGGCGGGCGACGCCGGGCAGGAGGTCGGGAACGGCCGAGCGCCACCGGGACATCAGCGACGCGGCGAGCCGCAGGCCGACGTCACGCTGACTCGCCGGGCCACGGGACAGCAGCATGTGGGCGAACGGAACCCGTCCGAGCACGGCCGCGCCGAGTTCCCGGTCGAGCGGGACGGCTTCGGTCCCGGCGGCACGGACGCCGGACGCGGCGCTGCCGGATTCGTGGCCGGTCAGTGCCAGCTCCAGGCCGGACGCGGCCCGGTCACGGAGGTCGTGGAGCGCGACGCCCTCTTCGTCCCGGAGCCTCCGCAACCAGGTCAACGCCTCGTCCCGCCGGTGCGCGGCATGGCGGGCGAGCTTGCCCACGCTCTCGGCCAGCAGCCCCGCCACGTTCTCGTCGGGCTCACGCGCACAGCGCTCCCGGAGCACGTCGATGAGCTCGTCGGCGCGGCCGGCGGCCTCTCCCAGCGCGGCGGCCTTGGCCGCCCTGACGTCGACGGGGTCGAGCCGCGACGGCACCAGGAGCGGGGCCGCCCGGTCCCACGCGGCCTGCCAGGCCGGGTCGACGTGCGGGTACCAGCGTCCCTCCCCGGCCAGGGTCGCCTGGGCGGCGGTGTTCCCCGTGACGGCGATGTCGTCGATCATCCGCACGATCGCCACCCGGTTCTCCAGGGCCCGGTCGTTGGCCGCTTCGACCAGGAACGGCAGCAACTGGGCCGCCGCGGGCCACACCGCGCTGCCATCGCCCAGGCACGCGATGCGCAGGTCTTTCACGGCCTGACTCGCAGGGTGGTGGCCCGGCTCCCAGAGATTTTCCAGGACGTGCCACCCGTAGCGTCTGATGCCGTACGGGTCCAGGACCTTCGACCAGTCGACCTCCCGATGGAACCGGGCTGCCCGCCCCCTGGTCTCCCAGCTCAGTTCGTCCATCACGCGCCCCAGCTCTGGCCGGGCGGGCGCCCGTTGTAGGGTCCCGGCTGCTGCGGGACGGGGTACGCGGGCCGTACCCGGGTGGGCCCGCGCAGGGCGAAGGCCGCGGTCAGGCCGCCGGCCACGAGCGCGGTGAGCAGGGCGGACGCCCAGCTCAGCATGGTGTAGCGGTCGTGGTCGCTCATCGACAGGTGCAGCGAGATCGTGATGTCCCGGCCGGTGAACCCGGTGAGGTGTTCGACCGCCAGCCAGCCCGCGCGTTCGGCGATCAGTGCTCCGGCCGCCGCCGCGACGGGCGCGACGGGGCCCCGCGCCTTCGCGACCACGAAGGCCACGGCCATGACCGCCCCGATCACGACCGCCGCGATCAGGTGCACGGCGCTCGGCACCAGGACCGCGCCGGTCGCCTCGATCGCGAACCGGGCTGCGAGGGCGAACAGGGCCGCGACGGCGCCGGCGGCGGCACCGCCGCCGAAGAACGCGGCGACCAGACGGCCGGGAGACACGACCGGGGGCGTCGAATGAGGCTGCATCATCAGTCCAATAGTCATTCGCGCTGACGCGCTCAGTGCGGGTCGGCGAGTTCGGGCAGCGTTTTCCGCAGCGCGGTCACGGTCGGCAGTGTGAGGGGGACGGAGTCGGGCTTTTTCCTGGCGTAATTCCGATCGCACCATGCGTTCCAGGCTTCCCGATCCATCACGAAGTCCGGTTCCGGGTCCGGGGTGCGTTCCACGAGTTCGCGGAGCCAATCCACCGCATCTTCGCGCCACACCTCGGCGTTCGCCGCCAGCTCACCGATCACCCGCACCAGGTCGTCCTTGGAGACGGCGCCCAGGACCGGGTCTCGCGCCAAGAGGCGTCTGAGGAGTCCGTCCGCCCTGTCGGCGGAGGTGCGGTGGACGGCGTAGGACAGGATCGTGACCGCGTCGTCGGCGTGGGCGTCGTCGTCAAGGAGCGGGATCAGGTCCGTCATCGCATTGTCGAAGGCGTCGTCCCAGTCCGCGTCGGGCTCCATCGGGCGGGTCACGTGGTTGCCCTGCTTCTCCGACCTGTGCGCCATCATGACGATGTACTCGATCGTTTGCAGCACCGACGAGCGGGCAGGTGCGGCCGGATCGAGAGCGGCTTCGACCAGGAAGGGGAGGAGCACCGCCGCCGTCCGCGGGCGGAAGTACACGAGGGAGCCTCCGCATTCGCGGCGCATCTCCTCCACCGTGATCCGCTCGACGTCGTACAGGAAATGCCGCACCCGGTCCGGATCCCAGAGTTCCAGGAGCTTTTCCGGGCCCTCCATGCGCTCCCCGCGGACATCGAAGAAACTGACGAAGCAGATCCGGTGGATCCGCCGCCATTCCTTGTCCGTGAGCGGGCGCGGAATCGTTCCGGCCGCGGCGCGGAGGGCGTCGTCGTCCAGGACCGCGCGCCATTGCGGGGTGCGCGGCGGGCAGAAGTACCAGCGGGTCCGGGGGCGTTCGTCGGCGTCGGTCGCGGCCTGCAAGAAGGGGTAGGCCGGCGCGATCGCCCGGGGGTCGGCGGCGGCGATGCCGGCGAGGAGTTCCAGGGCCGCGAGGATGTTCGGCGGACGGCTGCTCGCGGGCGGGCAGATACGCAGCAGGCCGGCCATCAGAAGCGTGAGGTCGTCGTAATAAGGCGTGCCGATGTTGTCCCAGAGAGCTTGCAGAAAGCGCAGGGCGTCGCGGTGATTCCCCTTTCTGATGCACGTGGACGCTCCCCGCGACAGTTGCCCTGTGTAATATCCATGCATCGGACGGCCCTTTCCCCAAGCCGCCGCGATCAAAAGCAGCGGCTCGGGGTCGAAATCTCGGTGGCCGGACTTCTCGGCGAGCCGGGTCAAGGGGTCGATGATCTCCCCCTGATTCCCAGTGAGCTTCCACAGTGCGCGGGCCAGCCACACGGGGTCGGCGGGCTCGGTGAACGGAGGCCTGGTCTCTCCGCGAAGCGCGGCGCGGAACGCGTCGCGCGCCGAGTCGGCGAACCGGTCGGCGAGCGCAGGCCCCAACGCGATGCAGGCGTTGATCATGTTCCGCGCCTTGACCTCGGAACGCTGCCGGGGGAACCCGCTCCAGTCCGACGGTCCGATCATCCTCCGCAGGGGGGCCGCGTCGCCGGTGATCCGCAGGAAGTCGAACGGGTCGAGAAGGGTGCCGTCCTTCACGTGCTCGGGCAGGCGGAGCCGTTCTTCGAGCCGTTCCTTGTGGCGGGGGGCGAGCGTTCCCGTCCGCACCCAGATGAGGTCCTCGACGGCCGCCAGCGGGTCGTCGTCATCGAGGAGCCGCAGGATTCGCGCGGCCACGTCGGCGCCGTCGTCCTGCCACCGGTTGATGATCTTGTAGTAGCCGGCGCGCTCCGTCGGCGGGGTCGCCCGGACGCGGGCCAGCAGCGGGTCCAGGAGTACGGCGGTGTGCGCGGCAAAGGGGGCCAGCGCCTCGGCGATGTTGGGTTCGTTGGCCTCCCGGCCGCGCTCGCCGTCGGGCAGGTCGATGAGGAACCCGTCGTGACCGGCGGCGAGCAGGTCCGCCAGCGGCGGCACGGCGCGCTCGTCGCCCATCCGGCTCAGCGCCATGAGGGCGTACCGCCGGGCGACGCCGTCCGGTTCGCGGTCCGCGGTGAGATGCGCGGCGGCCAGGTCGGCCCACGGACGGGCGGCGGGGCCGCACATGTCCAGGATCCGCAACGCCAGGATCCGGTGCTCCGCGGATGGGTCGTCGGCGAACCCGGCGACGGCGGGCAGGAGTTCCGGGACGGCCGACCGCCACCGGGACATCACCCGCGCCGCGACCAGCAACCCGCCCAGCCGGTGCTCGGCGTCCGCGTGGTGCAGCAGGGAGCGGGCCAGGGCCAGGCGTCCGTCGCGGTCGCCGTCCAGGGCGTGGTCGGCCCTCGCCGCCTCCCGCACGTGACCGCTCCGCAGCCAGATCGTCACGTCAAGACGGCGCTGCGGGTCGTGCGGGGCGAGGGCGCCGAGGGTCTCGCCGAGCAGGTCGGCGACGCCGGGGTCGGGCTCGGCGTCGAACCTGGCGAGCAGCGGCGGAATCACGTCGGCGGCGTGCCCGGTCGCATCGCGAAGGCGCACGGCGGCCTTCGCGCGCCGCGCGGACTCGGGGTCATCGAGCTCCCGCAGTGCGTCGGCCCAGGCGTTCACCACCAGCGCCGGATCGCGGCGCCCAGCTCGTCGGTCCATTCGACGTCGGCGGGGACGTAGTCGCGGTCCCGGACGTCCTCGACGAAAAGGGCGGGAAGGACGAGCGGACGGGCCGTCAAGTACACCAGGCTGTCAGTGCGCCACACCCAGATTCCATCGGTGCTGAGCGACGGGCCGCCCGGAATGTACTCGCCGGACCGGAACAGGTTGGGCACCGATTCCATCACGTCGAAGCCCTGCCGGGCCTTGCGCATATAGTCCAGGATCCGCTCCCGGTCCGGCTCGACGATCCTGGCGGCCGCGTTCTGGATCGACGGCAGATCCTCGCGCTCGCCCTGGTACATCTCCCGGTACAGCGCCACCGGCTTCAATTCCATGATTCCCTCTCCTCTTCGTTCAGAGAACGATCATGTCTATCTAACCGGGGCGGGCCGGGTCAACCGTCCGTCGGCGGAGACTTCTCGGCGGCTTGTTCCAGCCGTTCGATGGTTTCGTCCACCCAGTCCACCCACGTTTGCGCGACCATCTCGCCGGCCCGGCGCACCGAGTCCCAGATCAGCGGGTCGAGTTCGGTGGCGTTGGTGCTCGCAGCGAAATTGGTGATGTATCCGGGAAGCTCTTCGGCGAGCTGGTCCCGGGCCTTGACGTGCAGATCGCGCATCACCCGGAGCTGGGTCACGAGGTCCTGCGGCGGCCGGGTGCCGCCGAAGAAGAACCGGACGAGGAACGGCACGCGGATCGGGTCCAGTTCGGTCACCAGTTCACCGACCCATGACTCGAACGCCTGCCGTCCGGCGTCGGTGGCCGAATAGACGCGGCGATCGGGCCGGCCCTGCTGCGGAATCACCTCGGACACGACCAGGCCGTCGTCCTCGAGCTGCCCCAAAGTGCGGTAGATCTGACTGAGCTGGGCGGGCCAGACGAAATTGATGCTGTTTCGGATCACCGCGGCCAGGTCATATCCCGTCATCGATTGCCGCAACAGAAAGCCGAGCAGGGCGAATTTGAGCATGGAACTCCTTCCGGCGGATGCGGGAAGGATATCAATGGCTCGCGTCAGACTCCTCGGCATGCCGCGCGCACCAGGACGTGAGAAGTTCGGTCACGCGCAGGGGCTCTTCGCGATGGGGCCAGTGCCGGGTGTCGAGCCAGTGCAGTTCGGACTCTTCGCACATCGCGGCGCTCGGTTCGGCGAGGTGCCGGCCGAGTACGCCGTCCCGGCGTCCCCAGATGATCTGGGTCGGCACGCGCACCGTCATGTCGGGCAGCGCGCGTCCCGCGCGGATCGACGGCAGCATCGTCCGGAACATCGCGCGGTACCACATCAGGGGCCGCTGGATGGTTCCCGGATGGCGCCAGACGGCGCGGTGCCGTTTCAGGTCGGCGTCGCTGAGGCGTGCACCGTGTTTGAGCATCGACGCGAGGAACGCGCCGTCGCGGGCGCCGAGCACCGCCTCCGCCAGGCCGGGAATCTGGAACGCGATCATGTACCAGCTCCGCAGCATCTGCGACGGCTTGCGCGTCAGCGCTTCGGCGAACACCTGCGGATGCGGGCAGTTGACGATGGTGAGCGAACGCACCAGGTCGGGCCGCTCGATCGCCAGCGCCCACGCGACCGCGCCGCCCCAGTCGTGCCCGACGAGATGGACCGGCCCCAGCTCCTGGCGCTCGATGAGCAGGACGATATCGCCGATCAGCTTGGGCATCGCGTAATCGGAGACCGCGGCGGGCTTGGACGACAGGCCGTATCCGCGCTGGTCCGGCGCGAGCACCCGGTAACCCTGTTCGACGAGCGCGTTCATCTGCTGCTCGAAGGTGAACCAAAGGTCGGGCCAGCCGTGCAGGAAAAGGACGGGCGGGCCGTCTTCGGGGCCGTCGGCCTCGACGTGGAGCAGGACGTCGTCGGCGTCCACGAATTGCGGCAGGAACATGGGGGGCGCTCCTCGTTCAGGAAAGGCCGAGCACGGCGAGGACGGTCTCGGACAGCACGGCGGGATTGCGATCGCGCAAGGGCCGCAGCACCCGCCGGGCGATGCGCGGGGAGCCGAGCGACGACAACGGCCGCTGGAGATTGAGGACGTCGTTGAAGGCCATCGCCACCTCCGGATCCAGTGCCGCCGCCCGCTCCAGCCGGTCGCGGTAGCCCGCGTCGAAGCGGACCGACAGGGGCGTCCGGACGCCTTCGGTGCGGCAGCCGTAGCGCAGGTCCTCCCCGAGGGCCAGGCGCCAGGCTCCGGACGAGGTGGCGGCGACGGCCCGCGCCGCGCGCCGCTCGAACCCCGTCCGCAGCGCACCGCCCTCGGCGGTGAGCAGCCGGCCGAGGGCGACCGCCGACAGGGCGGCCACGCTCATCCCCTGGCCGTAGACCGGGTTGGACGCGCTGGCAGCGTCGCCGAGCGCGACGAGACCGGCCGGCATCTCGATCATCCGGTCGTAGTAGCGGCGGACGTTCTTGCGGATGTGGAACGTCCGGACCGGGCCGAGGGGCGTCGAGCGGCGGAGCGCTTCGGCCGTGACCGGTGCGGTCGTCCGGTCGGCGAAGGCGCGCAGCCCGTCGATGTCGGTGGGAATGGGCGCCTGCCCGCCGGTCGTGCCCAGCGAGATGTGCAGCAGGCCGTTCTCGATGCTGAGGACGACGCCGCCGACGGACAGGCCGGCGGCGGCCTGCGCGCCGAGGACGATCAGCCATTCGGGAGCGAAGTCCGAGTCCGGTTCGGCGAGCAGGCTGGCGTACCGCACGTCGGAGTGGACCACCGACTCCGGCGGGGGCCGGTACCCGATCTTCTCCAGCCATTCCGGCAGGGGCGAGCGGCGGCCGGACGCGTCCACGACCAGGTCGGCGCCCAGGTCTCCGTCGGGCGTCTGGACACCGGTGACCAGGCGCCGGGACGCGCTGGTGACCAGCCCGAGGGCGGGCGTCCGATCGCGCACCGTCACGTTCGGCAGCGCCCGGACGCGGGCGCGGACCGCGTGCTCGATCAGGATGCGGCTGGCGCAGAACCCGCCGGTCCACCAGATGGGGATCCGGATGGTCGTGCCGCCCCGGACGACGAAGATCGACCGATCGCCCATCTCCGGGCCGCTCGACGCCGCGGTGATCGCCCCGGCTGCCTCCATCTCCGCGGAGAAGCCGGGGAACAGGTTGATCAGCACCTGACGGCCCGAGCCGAGCAGGCCGTGCGCGTGATGCGACTGGGGCACGAACCGCCGGTGGTCCGGACGGTCCGGAAGCTCGTCGCGTTCGACCACGACGACCTCGTCGTAGTGCTCGGACAGGACCCGGGCGGTCAGCAGCCCCGCGATCCCGGCGCCGAGCACCACCGCCCGACCGTTCTCTCCATATGACATGATTCATATATAACTTGTTGAACATCGACCGTCAATGGCCGGTGCGGCGGACGGACGCCTCAGCAGTTGCCGGTGACGGGCTTGCCCTGGAACCGGTCGTTCAGGAAGTTGCTGGCGTCCGGGTAGGACTGGACGGCGCCGAGAAGGTGCTCGGCGAGGGGGTAGACCTTCCAGGTCAGATTCGCGCCGAGCTTGCACCAGTCCTTGTGGACGGCGTCGGCCTGGCCGAGCGGCAGCACCTCGTCGAAGAGCGCGTGGCCCTGGAAGACCGGGACGGACGGCTTGACGGCCCCGAGCTTGTTCTCGGCGAACCGGGCGAGCCACGCGGGGTCGTGCATGAGGTCGCGGGTGGTGAAGTCGCTGAACCGGCGGAACGCGGTGTCGAACGCGGCGGGCCCGAGATCCACGCTGACGAAGCAGAGCCCCGAGTAGCGTTCCTTCATCCTGCGGCCGTCGGCGTTGAGGTAGGAGTCGAGCTTCAGCTCGGGGTAGGCGGCGTCGAAGCCGAGGGCCGCCATGAGGGCCGAGCCCACGAACAGGCCGCCTTCTTCGAAGGCCCCCACGGCGACCATGTCGGAGATGACCCCGCTGGCCGAAACGCCTTTGAGGTCGAGGTCGGGGGCGTAGGTCGCCGCCAGTTGCGCGGCCCAGCCGGCCGAGCCGCCGCCCTGGGAGTAGCCGAGGATCCCGACGGGCGTCGCGGCGTTCAGGCCGGTGCCGGGCAGGCGTTCCGCGGCGCGGGCCATGTCCAGCACGGCGCGGCCCTCGGACCGGCCGACGACATACGTGTGGACGCCGGGCGTGCCCAGGCCCTCCATGTCGGTGACGGCGACGGCCCAGCCCTTGTTGAGCAGGTCGTTGATGGCGAGCTGTTCGTAGTCCAGGCCCCGGCTGAGGGAGTAGGAGGGGGCGCAGGAGTCCCCGAGCCCCCTGGTGCCGACCGCGTAGGACACCAGCGGCCGCTGCCCCTTCCCCGACCACGCCGTCTTGGGGACGAGCACCGTCCCCGACACCGCGATGTGCTTCCCCGTCGCGTTCTGGGTCCGGTAGAGCACCTGCGTCGAAGCCACCTCGGACGACAACGGATAGGCGGCCGGCCTGGACCGCACGATGTCGCCCGACGCGCCCGGGGGCAGCGGGGACGGCGGACGGTAGAACGGGTCGGCGGACGGGACCGGCACGGTGTCGGCGTCGGCCGGGACGGCGGCGACCGCGCCCCCGCCGAGCAGGCCGGCGGCGCCCAGGGCCAGGGCGACGCGAACCGGTGGCCGAAGTCGCGCACGTCGGGTTCTCACAGGCGGTTCCTCGCTCCTCGACGGGCGGCGGCCATGGGGAAACCGGGCCTCCGGCACGGCCGATAGTCTATTTTGGACTATCGTCCAGGGACGGGCCGGAACCGTCAAGAGCGAGCCGGCGAGTCTTCATCGCGGCCGATGAAAAAAACGGAATTCTGCGTTCGTACGGTGTACGCACCACCGATGTGACCGCATACTGAGGTATGACACGTCCCCGGCTCTCCGCCCGCCGCCACCTTCCCACCAGCCCGTTCGCTCCTCCGGCGCCCGCCGCGCCGCTGGAGACCTACGAGGTCGACGACCGCGTGACCCACGATGCGTACGGTCTCGGCACCGTGGTGGGAGTCGAGAACAACCGGGACGTCCTGGTCGACTTCAGCACGCGCAAGGTCCGCATCCGCGCTCCCTACGCCCGGATGTACAAGCTCTGATTCGTCCCGGCGAGCGCGCTGCCGAACCGGGATCCCGCGTCAGCCCGTCCGCGCGTCAGGCGTGGACGGGGACGCGGCTCGCGGGGAAGGCGATCTCGATCGCCAGACCGCCGTCCGGACGGGCGCGGGCGGTGATCGACGCGCCGTGCGCCGTCGCGATGGCGCGGACGATCGAGAGACCGAGGCCGTGGTGCCCGTCGGCACGGGCCGTCCGTCCGGCGAGGCGTTGGAACGGCTCGAAGAGGCCGGCCACCTGATGCGGTGAGATCAGCGGGCCGCTGTTGGCGACCCCGACGAACGCCCGTCCGCCCCGGAGTTCGGTCACGATCTCGACGTGACCGCCCGGAACGTTGTGGTGGACGGCGTTGTCCACGAGGTTGGCGACGAGACGGCCCGCCAGGGCAGGGTCGCCGGTGGACGGCGCCGAGGCGATCCGGGCGTTGATCCGGACGCCGCGCGCGTCCGCCTCCAACCGCGCCGTGTCGAGCGCCTGGCGGGCCAGGTCCGACAGGTCGAAGGGCTCCCGGCGGTTGAGGCCGCGTTCGCTGCTGGTCAGCGTCAGCAGGGCTTCGAGCAACTGCGCCTGGTCCTTGCTGAGCGAGAGCAGCCGTTCCGACATGGCCCGGTAGGTGTCCGGCGTGGCCGCGCGGTCGGTGAGCGTCTCTTCGAGCAGCGCGCGTTCCAGCGTGAGCGGCGTGCGCAGTTCATGGGCGGCGTTGGCCACGAAGCGCTTGTGCGCGTTGAGCGCGGTCTCCAGGCGGCCGAGCAGGCCGTCGACCGTGTCGGCGAGGTCTTTCAGCTCGTCGCGCGGCCCGGTGACGGCGAGCCGTTCGTGCACGTTGCGGGCGGAGATCCGCTGGACGGTGGCCGTCATCGTCCGCAACGGCCGAAGGACGCGTCCGGCGACCACCCACCCCAGCGCGATCGAGATCACCACCATGATGGCGAACGCGATGCCGAACTGCAGCAGGAGCTGACGGAGTTGCGCCCGCCGGAGCTGTTCCATCTGCTCGCGGCGCCACGGCCCGCTGTCGTCGTAGACGATGAGCACCCATTTGGTGCGGCGCATGAGCACGTAGGTGATGACGAGAAGCAGGCCGCTGGAAATGGTGAACAACGAGCAGTACAACGCGGTGAGGCGCATCCGCACCGTCCGGAAGGGCAGCCCGGACGCGAGCAGCCGTTCATGAAGGCGCATGCGCGTCACCGATCCGGTAGCCGCCCTGCGGGACGGTCTCGATCACGGGCGGCGGGCCGAGTTTCGACCGCAGCCGGTTCATCGTCGCCTTGACGGTCGTCGTGAACGGGTCGGCCATCTCGTCCCAGACCCGTTCCAGCAGTTCTTCGGCCGACACCGCGCGCCCCCCGGCGGCGAGCAGGTACTCCAGCACCGCGAACTCCTTCGGGCTCAGCGCCAGCCGCATCCCGGCCCGGGTCGCGATCCGCTGCGCCGGGTCCAGCCGCAGGTCACCGCGCTCAAGGACGGGCGGGACCGCCGGTTGCGCCCGGCGCCCGAGCGCCCTGATCCGGGCGACCAGCTCGGCGTACGCGAACGGTTTCGGCAGGTAGTCGTCGGCGCCGAGGCTCAGCCCGGTGACGCGGTCCGCGACCGTCCCGGACGCCGTCAGCATCAGCACGCGCGTCCGCCCGGCCCGGCGCACCAGCGAGCGGCACACGTCGTCGCCGTGGACGACGGGCAGGTCCCGGTCGAGGACGACGACGTCGTACTCCAGCAGCGCGGTGTGCTCCAGGGCCGCCGCGCCGTCGTGCACGACGTCGACCGCCATCCCCTCGCGGCGCAGCATCCGCGCGACGGACGCCGCGAGTTCGACGTGATCCTCGGCCACCAGCACTCTCATCGTCTTCAGGATGCCCCTGCCCTGGTCACAGCGGAGTCACAGGCGCTCTGACCGTCGTGTGACCGCCTCTTGCCTAGAAATGGCCTCCGACGCACGTCCACCGACGCGAAGGAGACCATCCCGTGTTCAACCGGATTCTGCCGCTGGCGGCGCTCCCGATCCTCCTCCCGGCGCTCACCGGGTGCGGCGGCTCCGGCGGCTCCGGCACGTCGACCGCCGCGCAGAGCGACCTGTTCGTCAAGTACGCGCAGTGCATGCGGCAGAACGGCGTCCCGGAATGGCCCGACCCGATCGACGGGGACAAGTACCGCTTCAAGATGGGCACCGTCGATCCCAAGTCGCCGCAGTTCAAGGCCGCGTTGCAGAAGTGCAAGGACCTCGCGCCGCCCGGCTGGGACGGCAAGCCCACCAAGCAGGATCCGGCACAGCAGACGCAGATGCTGAAATACGCCCAGTGCATCCGCAAGAACGGGGTGCCGAGCTTTCCCGACCCTCAGGGCGGAACGCTCGACCCGGGGAACGTCGACCTGGAGTCCCCGCAGTTCAAGGCCGCCGACGAGAAGTGCAAGGAGCTGCGCCCGGCGGGGGCCGGCGGATGAGCGCGAAACGAAGAGTGCTGGCCGGGGCGGGCGTCCTGGCCGTGCTGGCAGCGGGCATCGTCGTCCTGAACCCGTTCGGCGAGGAGAAGGCGAAGTCCGCGCCGGCCACCGGTGGCACCGAGCTGGCGGCGGTCCGCGAAGGCTCGCTGTCCACGCAGGTGACCCAGAGCGGGACGCTCTCCTACGCGGCCCACGCCGACGGCACCCCGTACACCGTGGTCAACCAGGCCAAGGGCATCTACACCTGGATCCCCGGGGCGGGGAAGCAGGTCGACTGCGGCAAGGCCCTCTATCGGGTGGACGAGCGACCGATCGTCCTCATCTGCGGTGACACCCCGGCGTACCGAACGCTGTCGGTGGGCGACAAGGGCCGCGAGGTGCGCGACCTCAACGCGAACCTGGTGCGCCTCGGTTATGCCGCCACGTCCGTACGCACGTCCGACTACTACAGCGCGGAGACGGCGGACGCGGTCGCCGAGCTTCAGGACGACCTCGGCGTCACCGCGACCGGACGCCTGGACCTCGGCGACGCCGTCTTCCTGCCCGGCCCGCTCCGCGTGACGAAGACGATCGCCGAGCCCGGGACCCCGGCGGCGCCCGGCGGCCGGGTCGCCACCGCCACGACGGCCCGCCGCCAAGTGCTGGTGGAGCTGGACGCGGGCCAGCAGGCGCAGGTCAAGGTCGGCGACCGCGCCGAGATCACGCTGCCGGACGACCGGACGACCACCGGCCGGGTCGGCCGCATCGGGACGGTCGCCCGCGCCGACGACGACAAGAACCCCACAATCCCCACGTACATCACCCTCGACCGCCCGAAGGACGCCGGCACGCTCGACGCGGCCCCGGTGCGCGTCCGGATCACGACCGACGGCGTCGCGAGGGCGCTGATCGTCCCGGTGACCGCGTTGCTGGGCCGGCCGGAGGGCGGCTACGCCGTCGAGGTGGCCGCGAACGGACGGAACCGGCTGGTCAAGGTGACGCTCGGCATGTTCGACAACGACAACGGGCTCGTGCAGGTGTCCGGCGCCCTGTCGGCCGGCGACCGCGTGGTGGTGCCGGCCTCATGAGCGCGGCACTGGACCTCGAAGGCGTCACCAAGACCTACGGCGGACGGGCGCCCGTGCCCGCGCTGCGCGGTGTGAGCTTCACCGTCGCGCACGGCGAGCTGGTCGCGATCGTCGGCCCGTCCGGGTCGGGGAAGACGACGCTCCTGCACGTCATGGGCACGTTGGAGCGTCCGACCGAGGGCGTCGTGAAGATCGACGGCATCGACGCGGCGGGCCTGAACGACCGGCAGCTCGCCGCGCTGCGCGCCCGCAGCATCGGGTTCGTGTTCCAGCAGTTCTTCCTGGCCGAGCACGCGACCGCGCTGGAGAACGTCGCGGACGGCCTGCTGTACGCGGGCGTGGAGGTCGCCGAGCGGCGGCGCGGGGCGGCCGAGGCGCTGGAGCGCGTCGGGCTCGCGCATCGCGGCGGGTTCCGGCCAACGCACATGTCCGGCGGCGAGCGGCAGCGCGTGGCCATCGCCCGCGCGCTCGTCGGACGGCCCGCGATCGTCCTCGCCGACGAGCCGACGGGCAATCTCGACAGCGCGACGGGCGCGTCGATCCTCGACCTGCTGCGTGAGCTGAACGCCGAGGGCGCGACGATCGTCATGATCACCCACGACGGCGGGCTCGCCGCGCGGCTGCCGCGCCGGATGCGCGTCCTGGACGGCCGGGTCGTCTCCGACGAGCACGGCGAGGCGGCCTGACATGGCGACCGCTCTCGTGCCGGCGCGGCTGCGCGCCGGCGACCAGGCCCGCGTGGCGAGCACCGGCCTGCGCGCCCGTCCGCTGCGCGCGGCGCTGTCCGCGCTCGGGATCGCGATCGGGACGACGGCGATCGTCGCGGTCCTCGGCCTGTCGTCGTCGTCCCAGGCGGGCCTGCTGGCGCAGATCGACCGGCTCGGCACCAACCTGCTGACCGTCAAGACCGGACAGAGCTTCACCCAGGAGGAGGCGGTGATGCCGCTCGCGGCGCCCGCGCGGGTGTCGCGGCTCCCGTCCGTCGAGGCGGTCGCGCACACCGGGACGGTCGACGACGCGAAGGTGTACCGCAGCCCGCTGATCCCGTCCGTCAGCACGAACGGCCTGCAAGTGCAGGCGGCGAGCCTGAACCTGCCGCAGGTGGCGGGCGCCGGGGTCGCGCACGGACGCTGGCTCAACACGGCGACGGCCACCCGGCCGGCCGTCGTGCTCGGCGCGGCGGCGGCGCGACGGCTCGGCTTCGACCGCGTCTATCCGGGCCAGCGCGTGTGGCTGGGCAGCCAGTGGTTCTACGTCGCGGGCATCCTGTCCCCGGCGACGCTCGCGCCCGAGATCGACACGAGCGCGCTGGTCGGTTATCCGGCGGCGAGCCGCTATCTCGGCCACACGAGCGACGGCACGGCGGACGGCCCGCCGAGCACGCTCTACGTGCGGTCCGCGACGGACGCCGTCGAACGGGTGCAGTCCGCCCTGGCGCGGACGGCGAACCCGGAGGCGCCGAACGAGATGGACGTGAGCCAGCCGTCCGACGCGCTCACCGCCCGCGCCGCCGCCAAGGGCGCGTTCAACAGCCTGTTCCTCGGCCTCGGCGTGGTCGCGCTGCTGGTCGGAGCGGTCGGCGTGGCCAACATCATGATCATCTCGGTGCTGGAGCGCCGCGCGGAGATCGGCCTGCGCCGCGCGCTCGGCGCGACGCGCGGCCAGATCCGCACGCAGTTCCTCGCGGAGGCGATCATGCTGGCGGTTCTCGGTGGGGTGGCCGGCGTGGCGGCCGGGGCGGCGGCGACGGCGGTGTACGCGGGCGCCAAGGGATGGACGGTCGTCGTCCCCGCCGAGGCGTGGGCGGGCGGGCTCGGCTCGGCGCTCGTCATCGGCGCGGTCGCGGGGCTCGTCCCCGCGCTGCGGGCCGCGCGGCTCGCGCCGACCGAGGCCCTGCGGACGGCCTGAGCGATGAAGGCGCACGTCCTCGCGGCCGTCACCCGGCTCGTCGCGGTGCTGCTGGTCCCGGCCGCGTTCTGCCGCGCGCCGGGCCGCGCCCGCTTCCTCGCCTGCCAGTGGGCGCTCAGCCTGCGGTTCCCCGCCGAGGACCTGCGCGGCCTGGCGGCCGAGACCCGGACGGCCTTCACCCGCGCGCGGGCCGAGGCGTTCTGGCGGGACGGCCAGTTGATCGGCCTGACGTCCGGGCACCGCGACGCGGCCGAGCAGTACCGGATCTTCCTCGCGGAGGTGCGGCGCACGGGCTCGGTCGCGGCGGCGCGGCGCCGGGTGCTGCCGCCGCAGGAGTCCAGCCACGTGCGGGGGCTCGCGCTGGACGTCCGGCCGACCGAGGGCGCGCGGTGGCTCGAACGGCACGGCGGACGGTACGGGCTCTACCGCGTCTACGACAACGAGTGGTGGCACTTCGAATACTGCCCGGCCGAACCGATCCGGCTGCCGCATCCGGGCGCCGCTTGACAGCCGCCGCGCAATCCTGAAATCTGTATTTCATGATTGCGGTCGTCACCGGAGCGGCGGGCGGACTGGGCGCGGCCCTGTGCCGGGCGCTCGCCGCGCGCGGCTACGCGGTCACCGGCGTGGACGTCGCCCCGGGCCCGGACGTCGCCGAGATCCTGGACGTCACCGACCTCGCCGCCTGCCGCGACCTGGCCGAACGCCTGCGGCCCCGGGTCTGGATCAACAACGCCGGGGTGCTGGCGGCCGGGGACGTCCTCGGCCAGCCCGACGCCGACGTCCGGCGCTGCGTCGAGGTCAACCTGCTCGGCGTCATCAACGGCAGCCGCGCGGCGGCCCGGGTGATGGCCGAGGACGGGCGCGGCCACATCCTGAACATCGGGTCGCTCGCGTCCTGGGTGCCCGTGCCCGGCGAATCGGTGTACGCGGCGACCAAGCACGGCGTCCGCGCGTTCACGCTCGGCCTCGCCGCCGAGTTGCGGACGTCGAACGTCAAGGTCTCCCTGCTGTGCCCGGACGGCATCTGGACGCCGATGCTGCACGACCGGCTGCGCGACGGGCACGCCGCCATGAGCTTCACCGGCCGCCGCCTGCTGGACGCGCCGCGCGTCGCGTCCGCCGCGCTGGACCTGCTGGACTCCGGCTCGCTCGTCGCGAGCGTGCCCCGTGCGCGCGGCGCGCAGGTGCGGGTGCTCGGCGCGGTGCCGGAGCTGTGGCTGGCGCTCGCGCCCGTGCTGCGCCGGATCGGTTCGTTCAACCAGCGGCGCCTCGTCCGCCGGAACGCTGAGGAGAGGTCATGACGGTCAACGAGCGCGGCGACCTGCCGTCCGGGTTCCGCGGGATCGAGGTGTTCGACGAGGTCAACGCCATCGCCGAGCCCGGTCGGCAACTCCAGGCGATCCGGTCGCGCGCCCCCGAGTTCCAGAGCTGGTTCCGCGCGCAGGGCACGGCCGTCGCGGTCGAGACGTGCGACCTGGTCGCGACGCCGTTCCCCCGGGAGTACGCGCTGTGGCGGGCGGCGCTGTCGCCGACGCCGTTCGTCCGGATCTACAACCGGATGATGGTCGTGCGGTTCGACGACTTCGACGGCGTCCGGCGCACGCTGCTCGTGGAGCCGACCGACTCCAGGCTCGCCGAGAACACGCCGTTCTTCCGGGCGCTGGCCGACCGGTTCGGCCCGCGGATGCGCGACCTGGCCGTCGTGTGGGGGCCGACCGTCGCCGAGCACCTGGCCCGGCTCGGCATCGACCCGGCCGAGATCGACTACATCACGTTCGACCACCTGCACGTCCAGGACCTGCGCCCGCACCTCGGCACGACGACGCCGCAGCCCGACCTCGGCACGGCGGAACCGCTGTTCCCGAACGCGAAGCTGCTCGTCATGCGGCCGGAGTGGGAGCAGATGCAGCGCCTGCATCCGTTGCAGCGCAACTTCTTCCAGCCGGAGACGTACCGCGACCTGCGCACGGACAACGTCGTCTGCCTGGACGGGGACGTCCTGCTCGGCCCCGGCGTGGCCATCATCGCGACGCCAGGGCACACGATCGGTAACCAGACGCTCGTCCTCAACACCGACAGTGGGATCTGGACGCAGTCGGAGAACGGCGTGCACCCCGAGAGCTACCAGCCCGAGCGGTCCCGGATCCCGGGCCTGGCGCGGTGGGCGAGGTCGTCCGGCCAGGAGGTCGTCATCAACGCCAACACCCCCGAGCTGGCCGCGCTGCACTACAACTCGATGGTCAAGGAGAAGCTCATCGCCGACCGGGGCGGGCCGGGCGGCGGCTGGATGCAGCACTTCGCCAGCTCCGAGCTGACGCCCTGGCGGCTCGCGCCCCTGGTGTCGCCCTCGTTCACGTACGGCGCGCTGCGCCACGGTAGCCTCAAGGAGGAATGACAGGACGACCGTACGGCGGACGCGACCCGCAGCAGCGCCAGCGCGAACGACGGGACCGGCTGCTCGCGGCGGCCCTGGAGCTGTACGGCACGGCCGGCTACAACCCGACGACCATCGCCGACGTCTGCCGGACGGCGGGCGTCGCCCCCGCGCACTTCTACGAGCTGTTCGGCAGCCGCGAGGAACTGCTGCGCGTCCTGTACGACGAGATCGTCACGACGACCTTCGACGCCGTCCTCGCCGCCGTCGCCGACCAGTCCGTCGACCCGGCGGTCCGCGTCCGCGCCGGGCTGACGGCCTACTGCGACCATCTGCTGACCGATCCCCGGCGCGCCCGCGTGCAGTGCATCGAGGTCGTCGGCGTGTCCGCCGAGATGGAGGCGCACCGCCGCGCGGTCATCCGGCAGTACGCCGAGTTCCTGGCCGCCGAACTGAACGCCATCAACGACCGGAGGCCGAACCCGGCCGAACCGGACCCGGCCTCCGACGCGCTGCTGGCCACGGCCGTCGTCGGCGGCGTCAACGAGGCGATGATCGACTGGCTGCTGCTGGACGAGCGGCCCCCGGTCTCCGCGCTGCTGTCCGGCCTCACGCTGATGCTCACCGCGGTGGCCGACGCGCGGCTCAACCCGTAGGGACCAGGCCGCGCGCGGCGAGCCACTCCCGGGTGAGGGCCATGCCGTCCGCGAGGACGACGGCGGGCTGGTAGCCGAGCGTCCGGCGGGCCTTGGCGATGGAGTACGTGCCGGTCCGCGTGAGGTAGCGCAGGCTGACGGGGTTCAGCTCGCTGCGCACGCGGGCGACCCGGGCGAGCGCCGCGAGCGCCGCGACGGCCGGGAGCCCGGCGGCGGTCGGCACGACGAGCGGCCCGCGCTTGCCGAGCATCCGGTGGTAGTACCCGAAGAACTCCTTGCAGGTCACGCCGGTGCCGCCGCTGAGCGTGAACACCTGCCCGGCGGCGCCGGGATGCCATGCGGCGAGCAGGAGGCCGTCCACCAGGTCGTCGATGTAGACCGGGCTGAAGACGCCGTTGCCCATCGCGGGCAGCACGAACCGGTTCTTCCTGATCAGTTCGACGGGCAGGACCGTCCACGGCCGGCACCCCGGTCCGTACACGTCGCCGGGCCGGACGATCACGGCCTCGATCTCCCCGGCGGCGTGCGCCTGGAGCGCGACCTGCTCACACGCGATCTTGGTGTCGACGTACGGGTTGCCGTCCGGGCGCACGGGATGGTCCTCGGTGACGCCGTCCGGGAACCCGGTGTCGGAGAACGCCCGCACCGACGACAGTAGGACGAACCGGGACACTCCGGCGCGCCCGGCGGCGTCGAGGACGCGGCGCGTGCCGACGGTGTTGACCCGCCACTGCGCGTCCATCCCGGCGGCGTTGGAGACGATCGCGGCGGTGTGGACGACCACGTCCGCGCCGGCGAGCCCGTCCTGCCACGCCCCCGGCTTCGTGATGTCACCGCCCTCGACGCCGGGGCCCGGCACCAGGTCGACGCCGGTCACGACGTCCCCGCGCGCGGTCAGCCGTTCGGCGAGCGCGCGGCCGATGAAGCCGTTCGCGCCGGTGATGAAGACGTGCATCGGCCACCTTTCGAGGGGGGCGTCTCAGCCCCAGTGCTTCCCGCGGCTCGGGAACGCGTGCCGGACGACCTTTCCCCAATGGCTCGCGACCTGCCGGGGAAAGGAGCCGGAATGGTAGGGCAGCCCGTAGCGGGCGCAGATCTCCTGGACGCGCGGCGCGATGCGGGCCAGGCGGTTGCTGGGGACGTCCGGGAAGAGGTGGTGCTCGATCTGGTGCGACAGGTTCCCGGTGAGCAGGTGCAGCAGCGGGCCGCCGGTGATGTCGGCGGAGCCGAGGAGTTGCCGCAGGTACCACTGGCCGCGCGTCTCGCCGTCCAGGACGGTTTCCGGGAACACGTCGACGTCGCCCGGGAAATGGCCGCAGAAGATGACGGTGTGGACCCAGGCGTTGCGCAGGATGTTGGCGGCAAGGTTCGCGGTCAGCACGTACCGGGCGTTGCGCCCGGCGAGCACCGGGAAGGCGACGTAGTCCTTGAGCGCCTGGCGGGCGAACTTGCGTCCGATGTCGGCGAGGCCCTGCTTCAACTCCTCCTCGGTCTTCTCGCCCGATTCGAGCTGGGCGCCGAGGTCGTACACGGCGTTGCCCAACTCGAACAGCCCGGCGAACAGCAGATTGTAGAAAGGCTGGGCCAGATGGACCGGGTGCCACGGCTGGGCGCCGTTGACGCGCAGGATCGTGTAACCGATGTCGCGGTCTTTTCCGAGGATGTTGGTGTAGGTGTGGTGCAGGACGTTGTGGGCGTGCTTCCACTGGTCGGCGGGGCAGGCGTTGTCCCACTCCCAGGTCGTGGAATGGATTTTCGGATCCCGCATCCAGTCCCACTGGCCGTGCATGACGTTGTGGCCGATCTCCATGTTCTCCAGCGCCTTGGCCACGGTCAGGCAGGCCGTCCCCGTCCACCACGCCCACCGGCGGGACGCGCCGAACAGCAGCGCGCGGCCCGCGACCTCAAGGCCGCGCTGCGCCGCGATGACGCGCCGGATGTAGCGGGCGTCGGCGGCGCCGAGATCGGCGAGGACCTCCTGGCGGAGCGCGTCGAGTTCGTTCCCGAGTTCTTTCACGTCCGCGTCGGACAGGTGCGCGCCCGCGCGCGGGACGGAACCGTCGTGGGCGAGCAGCCGCATCATGCGGGACACCACGGTGCTGGTCATGTCGAGGGCTCCGTTCCTGCGTCGGGCGGGGAGACCGGGGCCCCGGGGAGGTGTGTCCGGGGCCCCGGCCGGGATCAGCAGCCGTTCTGGAACGGCTTGCCGTCGAAGCGGTCGGTCAGGAAGTTCAGGACGTCACCGGCGGCGCCGAACATCGTGGTCGCGTGCTCCAGCGGGTACCCGATCTTGTAGGTGTTCTGGACGCCGGCCTGGCAGTAGGCCTTGTGGAGCTGGTCCTGCGGCTCGTGCGGCAGGATCTCCTCGAAGAACCCGCGGTACAGGAAGACCGGGAAGCCGATCTTGTACGTGGCCGAGGAGTTCGGCCCGCCGACGTCCTGGCCGAGGTTGAGGCTGTCGGCGATCTCGCCCCACGTCTGGCCGTTCGGGCCCTTCACGGCGTAGAGCTGCTCCAGCGACAGCTTGTCGGTGGAGAAGTTCTCGACCTTCGCGCCGGCGAACACCGCGAGCGTCCCGAACAGGCAGTTGGCCTTGACGTCCTTCTCCGCCTGCCGGCCCGCGTCGTTCATGAGCTGGTCGAAGGGCATCTCGGGGTACTGCGCCTTGAGCCCGATGAGCGTGTCGGCGAGGAACCCGGCGAAGAAGCTGCCGTTGAGCTGCTTGGCGGCGGCCTTGAGGTTGGCCGGGATGCCGCCCGCCGCCGCACCCACGACGTTGAGGTCGGGGGCGTAGGACGCGGCGAGCTGCGCGGCCCACCCGGCGGTGTTGGCGCCCTCGGAGTAGCCGTCGATGGCGACCTTGCCGTCCGCCGTCAGGCCGGTGCCCGTCAGCTTGCGGGCCGCGCGCACCACGTCGAGGGTGGCCGGGCCGTTGGCCTTGCCGTTGACGTAGTAGTGGGTCTGGCCGTCCAGGTAGCCGACGCCGTCCGTGGCGGCGAGCGCCCAGCCCTGGTTGAGGAAGCCGGACAGGTTCGGCGCCTCGTACTGGTCGTTGAACCCGGTCGTCATCTGCTTGGACAGCGAGCACTGCGAGCCCGAGCCGTGCGTGAACGGCGCGTAGGCGACGGTCGGCCGGGATCCGCCCTTGGTCCAGGCGGCCTCGGGCACGGCGACCGTGCCGGACGCGGCGACCTTGTTGCCCTTGGCGTCGGTGGTGACGTACTGGACCTTCCACGCCTTGAGCTTGGGCGCGTTCGGGATGAACGTGAGCTGCGTCGGCGCGCACGCGAGAATGTCGCCGGGGCTGCCCGTCACGGACGCGGGCGGCTTGTAGATGTCGGCGTCACTGGCGGAACACCCGGTGTCCGCCGACGCGGTCTCGGCCCAGGCGACGGGGACCGTCACCAGCGCGGCACTTACACTCAGTGCCGCGAGCGCGGACGTGATCTTCACAGCTCCTCCTCGGGGGGCATCAGAGACGGCCCCGTCTCCGATGAGCAGGACGCAAATGTGACAGACGACGGCGACGGAAACTATGAAGCCGGAGACGAAAACGACGATGGCGGGACCGGAATCCAGTGACAAGCGTCGCTATCGCGGCATGGACGGCGACGAACGCCAGGCCGCACGTCGCACCGGCCTGCTCGAAGCCGGGCTGGAGCTGTTCGGCACCGTGGGATACCCCGCCACCACCGTCGAGGCCGTCTGCCGGCAGGCGGGGCTCGCCAAGAAGTACTTCTACGAGTCGTTCGCCGACCGCGAGGCCCTGATGCTCACGATCTACGACGACCTGATCCGGCAGGGGCAGGAGGCGGCGCTCATCGCCGTCGCCGAAGCCGGTCCCACGATCGAGCAGCGGATCACGGCCGGGCTGACCGCCACCGTCCACGCCTTCGGCACCGACCCGCGCGTGACGCGCCTGGCGTTCCGCGAGATCATCCGGGTCGCGACGCACGGCTCCGAGGAGCGGTACCGGCAGGTCAAACGCGACTTCGCCGAGTTCATCATCGGCGTCCTGACCGAGACCGTCGGGATCCCGCGCACCAAGCGCATCCAGATGGGCACGACGCAGCTCGTCGGGGCGTTCAACGAGCTCATGACCGAACGGGTCCTCGGCCATCTGGACGCCACGCTGGA
Source organism: Actinomadura rubteroloni (assembly GCF_002911665.1). Lineage (NCBI taxonomy): Bacteria > Bacillati > Actinomycetota > Actinomycetes > Streptosporangiales > Thermomonosporaceae > Actinomadura > Actinomadura rubteroloni. The sequence goes on along the minus strand of NZ_MTBP01000001.1, from coordinate 942,278 downwards.
CGAGATCACCGAGATCTCGATCACCCTGTTCACCGTCTTGTACGAGCAGTACATGCGCGAGCTGGCCGAAGGGCGCTAGCCGAGGACGCCGGCGAGGACGTCGGCCTCGGCCTGGAAGCGCTCGGCCTGCTCTGCCTTCCCGGCGCGGGCGTAGTCGGCGGCGAGCGTGCGGCGCTCGGCGAGTTCCGCGCGGACGATCTTCTCGACGTCGTCCTCGGTGAGGTCGCGCCGGGGCACCTCGGTCGCGCCGACGCCGACCGGGGTCAGCTCGACGGCCTGCGCTCCCGCGTCCGCGACCGCGACGGCCCCGGCGTTGTCGATCGCGGCGAGCGTCGTCCGCAGGACGGACGCGGCGGTCCGGTCCCGGCTCTTCATCGCGACGACGAGCGCGTCCTTGAGTCCCTGGCGCAACGGCACGGCAGCCCCCTTTTCGGGCTTACCGTACCGTCACAGCGCGGCGGCGAGGTGCGCGATCACCTCGCGGGCGTCGTCCTCGACGCCGTGCAGGAACGTGGACTTGCGGCGCCGCAGCACCGGCAGGCCCAGCGCGTACAGCCCGGGTCCGACGACGCCGCCGTCGTGGCGCAGGCGTCCCTTGTCGTCCAGGACGGGCACGTGCAGCCAGCCGTACTCGGGCCGGAACCCGGTCGCCCACACGACCGTGCGGATCTCGCCGCCGCGCAGGTCGAGCCGCAGCCGGGGCGACGCGGGGACCCGTGTCGGCGCGAACCGCTCGGGCGGCGGCGCGTCGGTCCCGGACGAGGCCGCCCACGCGTCGAACGTGTCCAGCAGCCGTTCCATCTTGAGGTCGGCGAGCGACGCGACGTTGCGCAGCCCGCCGGAGAACAGCGCCCACCCGTCGCGCACGGCGGCGAGCCGTCCGACGATCTCGACGCCGAGCGCCGACAGCTCGTTGAGCCCCAGCGTCTCGCGCGCGGGAGACCCGACGAGCTGCGGCGACGGCAGCCGCCGGGCGCGCGTCAGGTCGTCGATCTCGTCGTACCGCTGGTCCCAGACGCCGGACGCCTCCATCCACCCGAGCACGTCGCGGCCCCGGTAGGTGCGCGGCAGCCGGACGTGCTCGCCGGCCGCGAGCGTGACCGGACGGCCCGTCCGGCGGATCTCGGCCGCGAGCTGCACGCCGGTCGCCGACGCGCCGACGACGAGCACGCCGCCGTCCGGGAGCCGGTCGGGCGCGGCGTAGTCGAACGGCGTCACCTGGACGACGGACGCGGGCACCTCGGTGTGGAACGGCGGCACGACGGGCCGGTTGCACGCGCCCGACGCGAGGACGACCGACCGCGCGCCGAGCGGCCCGAGGCTCGTCTCCAGCTCGTAGCCGGTGCGCCCGGCCCGCACCGACGTGACGTCCACGCCGGTGCGGACGGGCGCGTCCGCGACCTTGGCGAACCCGGCGATGAAGTCGGCGACCTCGCCCGCCGTCATGTAGCCGTCGGGGTCCGGGCCGTCGTAGCGGTGGCCGGGCAGGCGGCTCTGCCGGTTGGGCGTGAGCAGCCGCAGCGAGTCCCAGCGTTCGCGCCGCCAGGAGTTGGCGATCTCGCCGCGTTCCAGGACGACGTGCTCGATTGAGCGGTCGCTCAAGAAGCGGCTCGCCGCCAGGCCCGCGTGCCCCGCGCCGACGACGGCCGTCGTGACGTGCTCGATGTCGGCGCTCCTAGGCCACTTCGACGGTGACGCTGGTCGGGTTGGTGAGCGCGTCGAACACCGCCGACCGCTTCTGCGACTGGGCGACCAGCGCCTCGATGTCCTTCTCGGACGCGTCGGCGTCGATGGTGAACGTCACCTTGATGTCGTTGAACCCGTTGCGCACGTCGCTGTCCGCGCCGAGGATGCCCCGGATGTCGTGGTTGCCCTCGACCGTGGACTCGACGGACCGGAGCTGGATCCCCCGGTTCTGCGCGACGGACGCGACCCCGGCGGTCAGGCAGCTCGCGAGCCCGACGAGCAGGTACTCGATCGGCGTGATGCCGTTGTCCTCGGCGGCGAAGACCTCGGGGTGGTCGGCCTCGAAGACGGCCTCGGACTTGTGGTTCTGCTCCTGGCCGAGGCCGAAGAACTGCTGGATGCGCGTCGTGCTGTGGACGCCGTCCTGCCACTTCGACGTGGCGCGCCACGTGAACTGGGCGGCCTCGGGGGCGCCCTTCAGCGCGTCCCGCGCGTCGAGCAGCGCCTTGACGTTGACACCGTTGGAGACCGTGGTCATGGCGACCCTTTCCATGTTTGCCTACCGGTAAGCTTGACAATACACGCGGTGAGCCGGGCAACATAGCCCCATGAAGCTCGCGGCCGGTTCCGTCGGAACCGTCGAGACGCGGATCCTCGACCTCCCCGGCCCGGTCCCGCTCGACTGCGGGCGTGCGCTGTCCCCCGTCCGCGTCGCCTACGAGACGTACGGGACGCTGTCCCCCGCGCGCGACAACGCGATCCTCGTGTGCCACGCGCTGAGCGGCGACGCGCACGCCGCCGGGACGTCCGCGACGCCGACCGGCACGCGCGACGGGTTCGCGGCGCGCGGCGGCCGGAACCTCGGCTGGTGGGACGGCATGATCGGCCCCGGCAAGGCGTTCGACACCGATCACTTCTTCGTCGTCGCGGCGAACGTGCTCGGCGGCTGCGGCGGGACGACCGGGCCGTCCGCGCCCGATCCCGCGACCGGCCGCCCGTACGGGCCGGACTTCCCGGTCGTCACGGTCGCGGACATGGTCCGCACCGAACGCGCGCTGCTCACCGCCCTCGGCGTCGACCGGCTCGCCGCCGTCGCCGGGGGCTCGCTCGGCGGGATGCGGGCGCTGGAGTGGGCCATCCTCTACCCGGACAAGGTGGACGCCGTCGTGGCCATCGCGTCCACGCACGCGCTGTCGCCGCAAGGTGTGGCGTGGAACGCCATCGCGCGCGAAGCGATTCTGCGCGACCCCGATTGGCAGGACGGCCGCTACTACGGCACCGGACGCTCCCCCGACTCAGGGATGGGCCTCGCGCGGATGGTCGGGCACATTACGTACCTGTCCGCCGCCGCACTCGACGGCAAGTTCGGACGGCGTCTCCAGTTCTCCGACGACATCCGCCACACGCTCACCGAACCCGAGTTCCAGGTCGAGAACTACCTGCGGCACCAGGCGGACGGGTTCGTCCGCCGGTTCGACGCGAACACCTACCTGCTGCTGTCGCGGGCGCTGACGTACTTCGATCTCGCGCGCCAGCACGGCGGCTCGCTGGAACGGGCGTTCGCCGACGTCACGGCCCGCACGCTGCTGATCTCGTTCGACTCGGACTGGCTGTACCCGCCGTCCGGGTCGCACGCGATCGAGCGGGCGCTGCGGGCGCTCGGCAAGCCGGTCGAGGCGCACGTGCTCGACGCGCCGTACGGGCACGACTCGTTCCTGCTGGAGGAGGCGCGGCAGATCCCGATCGTCCGGCGGTTCCTGTCCCTGTGAGATCCGAGGAAGCGATGACCGACACACCTCCGCGCGCCGAGGACGGCCGCGCGTTCGGGTTCGAGACCCGGCAGTTGCACGCCGGGCAGCGGCCCGACCCGAACACGGGCGCGCGGGCCGTCCCGATCTTCCAGACGACCAGCTACGTCTTCGAGGATCCGGAGTCGGCGGCGGCGTACTTCAACCTCCAGGAGTACGGCAACACCTACTCGCGGATCATGAACCCGACGGTCGCGGTGCTGGAGGAGCGGGTCGCGAACCTGGAGGGCGGCTGCGGCGCGGTCGCCTTCGCCAGCGGGATCGCGGCGCAGGCGGCGGCGCTGTTCACGCTGCTGGAGCCCGGCGACCACGTGGTGTCGTCCACGGCTCTGTACGGCGGGACGGTCAACCAGCTCAAGCACCTGCTGCGGAAGATGAGCGTCGAGCTGACCTGGGTGGACCCGGGCGATCCGGACGCGTGGCGGAAGGCCGTCCGGCCCACGACGAAGGCGTTCTTCGCCGAGACGATCGGGAACCCGGCCGGGAACGTCCTCGACATCGCGGCCGTGGCGGACGTCGCGCACGAGCACGGCCTGCCGCTGGTCGTGGACAACACGTTCGCGACGCCGTACCTGTGCCGTCCGATCGAGTGGGGCGCGGACATCGTCGTCCACTCGGCGACGAAGTTCCTCGGCGGGCACGGGACGAGCATCGGCGGCGTGGTCGTGGAGGCCGGGACGTTCGACTGGTCCAACGGGCGTTTCCCGGTCGTCGCCGACCCGTCGCCCGCCTACCACGGCCTGAAATTCCACGAGACGTTCGGCACGTACGGCTATCTGATGAAACTCCGCGCCGAGACGCTGCGGGACCTCGGCGCCGCCCTGTCGCCCTTCAACGCGTTCCTTCTGCTCCAAGGCTTGGAGACGCTGTCGCTGCGGATGGAACGGCACGTCACGAACGCCCGGACGGTCGCCGAATTCCTTCGGGGCCATGACCAGGCGTCGCGGGTGACCTATGCCGGGCTGCCGGGCAGCGAATACCGTCCGCTGGTCGAGAAGTATTTGCCGCGCGGCGCCGGCGCGGTGTTCTCGTTCGACTGCGCGGGCGGGCGGGACGGCGGCCAGGAATTCATCAAGGGCGTCACGCTCTGGTCCCACCTGGCCAACGTCGGGGACGCGAAGAGCCTGGTCATCCACCCTGCGAGCACCACGCACCGGCAGCTCTCCGACGACGAGCTGGCGGCGGCCGGCGTGAGCCCGGGAACGGTGCGGCTGTCGGTCGGGCTCGAATCCGCCGATGACCTGCTGTGGGATCTGGAACAAGGCTTCGCGAACGCCAGGGCGGTGGCATGAGTAATCAGGATCCGCTGACCATTCAGCGAGTGCTCAACTCGGCCCGGACGGTCGCGATCGTCGGCCTTTCGTCCAACGAGCTGCGGGCCAGCTATTTCGTCGGCTACTACCTCAAGCGGCACGGCTACCGCGTCATCCCCGTGAATCCGCGCGAGACCGAGATCCTCGGCGAGACGTCCTATCCGAGCCTTCTCGACGTGCCCGTCCCGGTGGACGTGGTGAACGTGTTCCGGGCGCCGTCCGCACTGCCGGGCATCGCACGCGACGCCGTCGCGATCGGCGCGGGCGCCCTCTGGTGCCAGTTCGGCGTCATCGACGAGGAGGGCGAGCGGATCGCGGCGGACGCCGGGCTCGCGGTCGTCGTGGACCGCTGCCTCAAGATCGAGCACGCGCGGTACCGGGGACGGATGCACTGGCTCGGCTTCGACACCGGACGCGTCACGTCCGTCCGGACGGGCCTGCAGTAGCGGTTCACGTCCCGCACACGCGGCGGCCACGCGGAGATCATCCCCGGCGGCGAAGGTCCCCGCATGACCATCATGTCTCTGGTGCGCCGGTCCGCCGCCGCGTCGCTGCTCGCCCTCTCGACGTCGGCCGCGTTCGCCGTGCCCGCGCACGCCGCGTCCAACGCCGTCCCGACGTACGAAGTGAAGATCAACCTGACGGTCGCGGCGCTGGACGCGTCGCACAATCCGACGTCGGCGGTGAAGTCGGCGTTCGGCATCACGGGGTCGGCGAACGCGCGGTCGTACGCGTACTACGACACGAACCCGCTGGAGCTGAACGGTGAGGGCTGGGACGTCCGGCTGCGCCACAAGTCCGGCAAGTCGTTCGAGGAGACGTACAAGAAGCGCTGGCCCATCACCAACGGTGACATCAACGGCGCGCTGACGACGGCGAACAATGACGGCTTCGACAGCAGCGACACCAACTACGACTGCGAGGTCGACTGGGGCTACGCCAAGCAGACGTTGAGCTGCGCGACCGAGAAGAGCCACAGCTCCAGCGGCTACTCGGGCACGGCGCTGCCGACGAGCGACACCGGACGCACCTGGCTGGTCAACGACATTCCGGGCAAGCTGACGGACTGGTCGGCCAGCGGCTGGGGCAAGACGATCCTCAAGGCGTCGCGGGCGCACGGCCCGGTGACGTCGAAGGTCTACGGCGGCGCGTGGGGCGCGTCCGACGACGCGAGCATCGAGGTCGTGCCCGTCGTCGGCGCGGACGGGACCGGCACCGAGTACATCGTCGAACTGTCCTTCAAGACGGACAACTACAACGACGCCGCCACACTGCACAACGACGCCATCGCCGTGGCGGACGCGCACGGCTGGCTCTACCACGGGGACATCCTGAAGACGCAGCTCGTCCTCGGCCGCTACTGACGACCTGCGGGGTTCCGGTCGCCGCCGACAGGTGTTCCGGACGCGGCGGATCTGGGTTCACGACGATGTCAGCGCCGGTTCACGCGTTCCGTGGACCGTCTCGGAAGAATCTTCACGTCTCGCCGAGGAGCGCATCTTCATGGCACGACCCATCCGCCGCGGGATCACCGTCGCGGCGACCGCCGCCGCGCTGCTGGCGCCGGCCGCCGCCCACGCCGACGCGCCGCCGCCCGGCACCGTCGTCGCCACGGCGACCCTGCCGGACATCCCCCTCGGCACGTTCTCCAACGCGCTGCTGCCCGGTTCCGTCGCCGACGACCGCGGCGTCGACCTCGGCGGCATCGGCAGCGACCTCTACCCCGCCGGCCGGCCCGGCGAGTTCTGGACCGTCACCGACCGCGGCCCGAACGGCCAGATCAAGATGGACGGCGACAACCGCCGCACGTTCCCCGTCCCCGGCTTCGACCCGGCGATCGTCAAGGTTCGCGTCCACGGAAAGCGCCTGGACGTCATCAAGGCCCTCCCGATCACGACCGCGCACGGCAAGCCGGTGACCGGCCTGTCCAACCAGCCGGTGCGCGACGAGACGCCCTACGACTACAACGCGACCGCCAAGCTGGACTTCAACCCGAACGGCCTGGACACCGAGGGCGTCGTCCCGGCGCACGACGGGACGTTCTGGCTGGTGGACGAGTACGGCCCGTCCCTGGTCCACGTCTCGGCGAAGGGCCGGGTGCTCGCCCGGTACGTCCCGAAGGGCCTGGCTCTGACCGGCACGGACTACCCGGTGGTCGAGGCGCTGCCGTCGATCTTCCTCACCCGCAAGGGGAACCGCGGGTTCGAGGGCCTGACGCCGCTGCCCGGCGGCGACCTGGTCATCGCGCTCCAGAGCCCGCTGCTCAACCCGTCCAAGGCGGTCGGCAACGCGTCCCGGACGACGCGCCTGCTCCGCTTCTCGCCCCGCCTGAACAAGGTGACGGCCGAATACGCCTACCGCTTCGACCCGGTGAACGTGGTGGACCCGTCCGCGACCGACACCAGCGACCTCAAAATCTCCGCACTGGCGGCGATCGGCCCGGAGACGCTGCTCGTCCAGGAGCGCACCGACAACGCGTTCCGCCTGCACCGCGTCACCCTGACCCGTTCCGCGAACATCCTCGGCACCCCGTGGGACGCGCCCGCGACGACGCCGTCCCTCGAAGCCCTGCCCGACCCGGCCGCCGCCGGCGTCCCGGTCCTGCCCAAGCGCCTCGCGATCGACTTCACAAAGGTCGCGGGCGCACCGAAGAAGGTCGAGGGCATCGCCGTCCTCAACCCGTGGACGATCGCCGTCATCAACGACAACGACTTCGGCATGACCGACGGCCCCGCCGCCTTCGACACGAACGGCCGCCTGGTCGACAGCGGCGTCCAAACCACACTGGTCACCATCCACCTGACCACCCCCCTGCACTGACCCCCACCGAACACGGCCGGACGCCCCACAGCGCCCGGCCGTGCCCCATTCCAGGCCGTCCACAGGATCCGCATGGCGCCGGCACCATCGCCATCGAACTAGGGCTGTGCAGAACGGCCAGCGCCCGCGCACGCGCCTCCGGCTCGCCGACGTTGAGCAACCGGTGGATCGCGTCCACGCTGTACCGGCGGTGCCTGACGTCGTCCTGCCGTCGCGGGTCGGGAAGCAGCTTTCCCGGCTCCTCGGGGGCGAGGCCGTCGAGTGCGGGACGGGATTCACCCCGGCGCGGCCGACCGCATCGTGGTCACGAGCCGGGACGGAGTCTCGTCCCGCTGGTTCGTGAAGACATCCGGCATGATCATGCTCTCGCCGCCAGGTATCGAGGCGAAGGTGGCGAGATCGCTGCCCCCTTCGGTCGTGATTCCCACCTTCGCTGGTCGGGCGGCTCGGCGACCGGACGTTCTGGTCTTCGCCAGCGCCGGGTCCCATGACGCTTGACGCACGCCCCACTGATCCGTGAAAGCTACGTAGCGGGCATGTGTTCCCGCTAACTTGGTGCCGCCCGGAAACCGGTAGTTGAGGATGGTTGTGAGAAATTACGCCGTGCGACTCGGGGGCAGCGTGCTGACGCTGGCCGTTGTCTTTGCCGTGTCCGCGTGCGAGGACGACGCGAAGCCCGGCAGCGCCGTGTCCGGGCCGCAGGCTGGGCGGACGACGGTGAGTTCCACGCCGTCGGTGCCCGCGCCGCCTCCGTCGCCGTCCCCGACTTTGGTGCCCAGGACCGTTGACGCGGCGATTGCGCGTTATTTGACGGCTGTGCGCGCGCTTGGCTCGGGGGATCTTACGACCGTGTGCGTCATTGCCGGGCCTGCGGCGAAGCGGGCCGAGGCGCAGGGGTTCGGCAAATGCCGGACTACCTTCTCCATCACGCGGAGCATGTTCTCCGACGCTCAGTTGGCTGCGCTGCGGACCGCGACCGTCAACAAGGCGATGGTGACGAAGCGGGCCAACGGTGACGTGGACGTCCCGGCGCGCGCCGTCGTCGCCGCCACTCGGTTCACCGCGCATGACCTGAGCGACCTGACGCTGTCCTATCGTCACGGCGACTGGTTCATTGTCGACTGATTCGTGGACGGCTCTCAGGCGGGTGGAGACGTCAGGCCGGCGGTCTGGGCCGTGTGAAGGGCTGCGGCGAGGTCGAGTGGGAATGCCGCTAGCCAGGTGAAGTCGTCTGTTGAGAGTCGGCGGGCGTGGGCGGCTCGGATCAGGTGTTCCAGGGCGCCGGATTGGGCTTGGTGGATCGCTTCGTCCAGGGCTTCCTCCAGGGCGTCGAAGTCTTCGGCGTCTTCATCGAGGGTCTCGCCGAGTTTGTAGCCGAGCAAGACGTCGGCGGCGCTGTGGATAAAGGTGCTCAGGTCGGCGGCGCGGCCTACCGTGGCGGCTACGCCGTCGTCTTTCAGGTCCTCGGGATAGGGGACGCGGTGCCACGCGGTGTCGTGCCAGTAGACGAAGCCGAGTTCGTTGGCCTTCTGGAGGTCGGCCAGGTCGTCCAAGGGGAGCCAGGACGGTGCGCCGGACAGGAGGTCCAGGCCCGCGTCACGGGTGTGACTCATTTCGTGGTCGCAGCCGTAGAGGACGGCCCGGTCGTCCGTGAGCAGCAGCGTCCACGTGTTGCCGCCGCCGTCGTCGTGCGTGACCTCGGCGCCGCGCAGCGCGAAGGTCGGGTACCCGTCGAACGGGATCGCGGCCTCCAGGGCGGCCATCGCGGCGGCTCGCGCCCACAGGTCCCAGGGGGCGGGCAGTTCTTCCGGACGTGCTGGCTTGTGCATCGCCGTCCCATCGCATGGCGGAATGTCGTAGATCAGATGATGCGCGTGCCGGAGAGGTTCGCGCGCGGGAACGGCCGATCTGCGGCCGTCGGCCGGCTGGCGCGGACGTCCGGCGGAGATCCGGGTGGAGCGGGGCGCTTCGGGAGCTGAGCGCTCGGGCCGTCCGGCGCGCAGGCGTCGCGCGCCGGACGGGCCGGGGGTCAGCGGCGGAAAGTGTAGACGGTCGTGTTCGCGTCGCACGGGGCCGGCGGGACGACCTCGACGCGCAGCAGCCCGGTGGCGGGGTCGTAGTCGTTGCCCTCGGTCTCGAACTCACCCTGGCACTTGCTGACCAGCGGAAGCTGGCCGAGCGAGGTGACCCGGGCGGTGACGTCGCGTCCCCGCAGCGGACGGCTCAGCTTGATCTGGAGGAGCTGCTTGGTGGTCGGGAACAGGTCGGTGCCCGTGTCGTCGGTCGCGCAGAGCAGCGTGGTGGGGTTGACGAAGTCGCAGCCCTGGACGTCGCGGACGGGACGGTCCAGCGTGATCCGACCCGCGAGCTGGAGCGTTCCACCCGCGCGCGGCGTCGACCGGTTGAGGATCGGCGTCGGCAGCACCAGGAGCCGGTTCATCGTGCCCCACTCGCCGCTGACCAGCCACTGCCCGTCCGGCGAGACGGCGGCGTAGGAGTTGTTCATCAGCTCGCCGGGCGCCAGCGGGTGGACGTACCGGTAGTGCTCGCCGCGCGGGGTCGTGACGTAGAACATCTTCGCGGCGGGGTCGGCGGCGGTCCACTGGTAGGCGTCGAAGAGGTAGCCCCGGGCGGCGTCGGGGTCGCCGACGTGGCCCCAGCCGTCGGCCCGCAGCGCGTCCGGCACGGTGCCGTTCCCCTCGAAGTGCAGTTCGTGGCGCAGCGTGGTGAGGCCCTGGTTCGCCAGGGGCGACGGCTGCTCCGCGCTGCCGGTCAGTTTCCAGGCGCCGAGGCGGAAGGTGCCGGCGGACGCCGTCCCGGCCAGCGCCACGACGAGCGCGGCCACGGCGGCCAGGCAGCGGGCGGTACGTGAGGTGATCATGGCGGGCAACCCTGGCAGCCACGCGTTGCCCGATGGTGAACCCTGTCCCGACATCCGGTGAGTTTCGATGAATGATCACTCTTCGTACGCCTGGCCGTCGTTTCGCTCGCCTACGGTCACGCTCGCTGAAGATTGTCATCGAGGAGGACCACGTGGGCCATCACCACGACAACGCGGCGCCCTACGCCGACACGACGGTGCCGGACGCCGAGCTGCCGCCGGGCGAGCTGGCGCGGCGCCGCTTCCTGCAACGGCTCGGCCTCGTGGGCGCGGCGGCGGCCGGGAGCGGCCTGCTGGAGGGCACCGCGTCGGCGGCGGCGCGGCCCGGCCCGGACCCGGGACGGCTCCAGTGGCTCGCCGGGGACCACCACGTCCACACGCAGTACAGCTACGACGCGATGCACACGGTCGCCCAGCAGGTCACGGCCGGACGGCGGCACGGCCTGGACTGGATGGTGATCACCGACCACGGGCACGTCGCGCACGAGAAGTTCGCGGTGGAGACGACGTACGCCGACGTCCTCAAGGCCCGCGCCGCGAACCCGTCGATGCTGCTCTGGCAGGGACTCGAATGGAACGTGCCATCCGGGGAGCACGCGACGGTGTTCTTCGACGCGACCAAGAACGAGATCGCCGCGCTGCACGCCTTCGAGAAGCTGTTCGACGGCAACGTCAACGGGACCAACCACACGTCCGACGCCAATGAGGCGACCGCGCTGGCCGCGCTGCGCTGGATGTCGGGCCAGATCGACCGGGGCGCCATCGACTCGGCGCTGATGATCGCCAACCACCCGAGCCGCAACGGCCGCTACACGCCGCACGAATTCCGCAACTACCGCGACACCGCGCCGCACATCGCGGTCGGCATGGAGGGCTCCCCCGGCGCGCAGAACGACGGCGGGCACCGGGGCGGCTACGGCAACGCGCCGGGCGGCGACTCCTGGACCGGCTGGCCGTCGGAGTCGTACCGGACGTTCGGCGGCTTCGACTGGATGACCGCCAAACTCGGCGGGCTCTGGGACGCCCTGCTGGCCGAGGGCAAGGGCTGGTGGATCACCAGCAACTCCGACATCCACCAGGCGAACGGCAGCACGCTCGTCCGGCCCGACACCCCGGGGGACTGGTACGACACCCACGGCGGTTATCCCGCCCCGGTCGATTCCGGCACGCCGCAAGAGCACGCCGACTTCTGGCCGGGCGAGTTCAGCCGGACGGTCGTGGGCTCGACCTCGCGCAGCTTCCACGGCGTCATGGCGGCGATCCGCGCGGGCCGCGTGTGGGTCGGGATGGGCGGCCTGGTGTCCGCGCTGGACGTGCGCGTCCACGGCGGCGGACGGCCCGCCACGCTGGGCGGACGGGTCCGGGTCCGGCGCGGGGACGACGTCACGGTGCGCATCACCGTGCGCCCGGCCACCACGCCGAACACCACCGGCCGGATTCCCCGGCTGGCGCGGCTCGACCTGATCCGGGGCGCCGTCACCGGCCCGGCCGCCGACCGGGACGCCTTCACCAACCCGGACGTGTCGGTGGTCGAGTCCTTCACCCCGTACGGCCGGAGCCCGGTTCTTCACTTCGAGCACCGGTTCCGCAAGGTGCGCGACCCGTTCTACGTGCGCGTCCGGGGCACCGACGGCCACCGGTCGAACGGGCTGGAACCGATGATGGACGTCCAGGGCGCCCCCGCCCCGTGGGACGACCTGTGGTGCTACGCCAACCCCGTCTTCGTGGACGTCGTATGACCGTCCTCGGTGTGAACGCGGGCCTGCGCGATCGGTCGGCGCTGGAACAGATGGTGCTCGACGTGGTGCCGGACCCGGTGTTGTTCTGCACGCATCCGGGGCGCGGCCACCAGGCGGCGTCGGTGGAGCTCGGGACGCAGGACGTGGAGTCGGTCGTCGCGGCGTTCGTCGCCCGGGGCGCGGCGGTGGCGCTGGACGACCGGATCGCCGGCCCGGACGAGCACCGCCCCGGGGCCGTGGCCGCTCGTGCCGCGCACCGCCGCGCGGGCCGCGCCGTGCGGTTCCCGGGCCAGCACCTGCTGTGCGGCACGCTGACGGTCGAGGACGCGGTGGCGACGGGCGCCGTGGACCGCGTCGAACCGCTCGGCGGGCCGGTGCCGCCCGGCACGCCGCTCGTCACGCACGATTTCGTCCGGCCTGTGTACCGCGCGGGGACGCTGGTGCTGGAGGTGACTCCGGCGGCGGCCGGGGTGATCCCGTTCGAGCTGGAGCACCAGGACCTCTGCGGCCACTGATTTGAGCGGTTGCTCAACCACCGCGTTGAGCAACCGCTCAAATCCTGCGGTTGACCGTCCCGCCGGTCCACAAACCGCCATATTCAGGACGAACCACCTGGGCATTCGCCGCGTCAGACCCGGTCATGACCTTCGTCTCCTGGCGCACGAACTTCGAGCAGGCCGCCCTCCACCGTCCGAGCGACCCCGACTGGACGCGCGGCGCGCGGCTCCCGCGGGCGGTCGTGCGCAGCGTCCAGCGGTTCCAGCTCGGCGAGAGCGGCGACGGCGCGGGCCTCATCCGCAAGGCCGAGCGGACCGGCGACGCCGACTACGCGACGGCCGTGAAGCTGTTCGTCGCCGAGGAGCGCGACCACGCCCGGCTGCTCGCCGAACTCCTGTACGCGGCCGGCGCCCCCACGATCGACGCCCACTGGACCGACACCGCGTTCGTCCGGATGCGCCGCCCCTTCGGACTGCGCGCGGAACTGCTGGTGCTGATGGTCGCCGAGGTCGTCGCGCTGCGCTACTACCGGGCGATGCGCGACGGGTCCACCGACCCGCTGGCCGCCGAGGTGGGCCGCCGGATCCTCGCCGACGAGCGCCGGCACGTCCCGTTCCACCTGGCGAGACTCGACGGCCTGCCCGTGCCCGTCCGCTGGGCGTGGCGCGCGGTCGTCGCGGCGGCGACCGTGGTGGTGGCCGTCGACCACGGCACGGCGCTGCGCGCGTGGGGCGTGTCCCGGCGCGCGTTCATCCGCGACACCCTCGCCGAAGCGCACCTCGCCTGACCAACGGTCCGTGGCGGGAGGGCTCAGAGGACGGACGGGTTGGCGGACGCGCCCTCGGTGCTGAGCAGGACGACCGTCTCGGCGTGATGCGGGGCGAGGAGCGGGCGCCGGTCGGGCGTCAGAGCGGCGCGTGCGCCGGCCAGGGCCGCCGCGCCGCAGGGGCCGGCGGGGACGCCGAGCGCGGCGAGGTCGCGGGCGGCCCGGACGGCCGCGGCGTCGGCGACGGCGACCGCCGCGTCCAGGCCGTCGCGCAGGTACGGCCAGGCCAGGCTGGACAGCGTCGCGCAGTTGAGGCCCTGCATGATCGTCCGGCCGGGCGCGAGCGTGGCGGGGGCGCCGGCGCGCAGGCTCGCGAGCGCGCACGCCGCCGACGTCGGCTCGACGGCCAGCACCGACGGCGCGGCGCCCGGACGGCTCCGGTAGTGCATCACGGCCGCCTGCGCGAGCGACCCGACGCCGACCGGGACGCCCACGAGCCCGGCCGGGGCGGCGCCGAGCGCGGCGAGTTGCGCGTCGATCTCGGTGAACAGCGTCGCGTAGCCCTCCACGATCCACGCCGGGACGCGCTCGTAGCCGGGCCAGGCGGTGTCCTGGACGAGCAGCGCGTCCGGGTCGGCGGCGGCCTCGGCGGCGTGCCGGACGGCCGTGTCGTAGATCCCGTCGACCAGGACGACCTCGGCGCCCTCATCGCGGATCGCCTCGATCGAGGCGGGGTGGACGCCGTCCGGCACGAAGATCGTCGCGGCGAGCCCGCGCAGCCGCGCGATCGCCGCCACGGCCCGGCCGTGGTTGCCGTCGGTGGCCGCGACCAGCCGCTTCTCGCCGCGATGCGCCCGGTGGACGCCCCACGACGCGCCCAGCATCTTGAACGCGGGCAGCCCGAGCCGCTCCGACTCGTCCTTCACGAACAGCCGCCGCACGCCCAGCTCGCGGGCCAGCGCGGGAAGCTCGACCAGCCGCGTCGGCGCGTAGCCGGGCAGGGTGGCGTGGAAGGACGTGACGTCGGCGGGCGGAGCGCACGTCCAGTCCCGGGCGGCGGGCCGGGCGAACCACTCGGCGGGCACGGTCAGTGCTTCTTCTTGTGGGAATGGCCGGTCTCCCACTCGTAGCCCCGGACGTGATTCTTGCAATACCGATCGGCCACCTTCGTGTCGGTCGCATCGTGTTCGCACCAGCGGTGGCTGCTGGAGCATCCGGACAGACCGAGCCCGGCGGCCAGGACGATGAGGGGGACGAGGGCGCGCATCACGATGCCTCCGGCAGGGGACGGGAACGTCACCCGAGCGTATCCCGGCCATCACGCACGGATCGGGACGAGCCGCCCCGGAACTATGCTGACGGACGTGACCGACGACGTGCCCGAACCCCCTGCCGAGTACCGGCTCGGCGAGCTGGCCGAGGCGGCGGGCGTCCCGGTCCGGACGCTGCGCTACTACCAGGAGCGCAAACTGCTGCCCCCGCCGCGGCGCGTCGGGCGGATCGGCCTGTACTCGGCGGAGCATCTGGCGCGGCTGCGGATGATCGCGAACCTGCTGGAGCGCGGCCACACGCTGGAGGGCATCCGGGAGCTGCTGGCGGCGTGGGAGGAGGGCCGCGGCATCGCGGCCGTCCTCGGCGTGGAGAAGGCCGTGACGGCGCCGTGGTCGACCGAGACTCCGGTGACGATGCCGCTCGCCGAGCTGGCCGCGCTGTTCCCCGGCGAACTCGACCCGGGCGCGGTCGAGCGGGCCGTCGAACTCGGGATCCTGCGTGTGGACGGCGACCGCGTCACGCACTGGAGCCGCCGCCAGCTCGACGCGTCGGTGGCGCTGGTGCGCGCGGGCGTGCCGCTGGCGGAGGTGCTGGAGGTCAGCCGGGATCTCCAGCGGGCGATGGACGACCTCGCCGCGCGGTTCGTCGGGCTGATCACCCGGCACGTCGTCGGGACGTTCGCCGCCGACGGCCTGGACGCGCTGGAGGAGACCCTGGCGGAGCTGCGGCCGGGCGCGCAGGTGTCGGTGGAGGCGGGCTTCGCGCGGTCGATGGACCGGCAGGTCCGGACGGCGATCGAGAAGGTGCTGGCGGATCTCGCCGAGTCCCGGGAATGATCTTGGCTGCGCGCTGACTTCAAGATCGTTAACGTGGGGGGATGCGCTTTCTCCGCGTTCCGGTCGCCCTGTGCGCCGTCCTCGCGCTCCTTCCGGTCCCGGCGGCGCGGGCGGGCGGCCCGTGCGCGTCCGCGACGCGGCCCCGGCTGGCGGCGTCGCTCGGGCGGCAGGTCGCGGCGGCGCTGCGCGGCCGCGCCGGGACGGAGTCGGTGGCCGTCCTGGACCGCGAGCACGGCATCGTGTGCAGCGTGCGGGGCGACCGGCGGTACGACTCGGCGAGCGTCGTGAAGGTGACGATCCTCGGCGCGCTGCTGTACCAGCGTCGCGGCCTGACGTCCCGTGAGAAGGCCCTCGCCCGCCGGATGATCACGCGGTCGGACAACGACGCGGCGTCCGCGCTGTGGCGGCAGATCGGACGGACGCGGATGAACCGGTTCCTCGTCCGGGCCGGGATGCGGCACACCAGGCTCGGCCCCACGCACTTCTGGGGCCTCACGCAGATCACGGCGAACGACGAGCTGCGGTTGTTGCGCGTCCTCACGTCGCACGGGACGGTCCTCAGCGACAAGGCACGCCGTTACATCCTCGACCTCATGCACCAGGTGATCCCGCAACAACGCTGGGGCGTGCCCGCCGGACGTCCGCCCGGCGTCGTCTGGCACGTGAAGAACGGCTGGCTGCCCCGGCACGATCGGTACTGGCGCGTTCACAGCATCGGGTCCTTCAGCGGACGCCACCGCGACTACCTCATCGTCGTGCTCACGCAGGACACCCCGTCGATGCGGTACGGCGTGGCGACGATCGAGCGCGTCGCCCGCGCCGTGCACGGGACACTGAACCCCGCCGATCGGTCCGCGCTCCCGCCGGAGCCGCAGGTCCGGGAGGAATCGGACGGATCGGTCCCGCCCTGGGCCTGACCCCATACTGGGACGCATGGTCGACGACACGCGCTGGAAGGCGCGCTTCCGGGCCGCCCGGGTGAGCCTCCCCCGCTGGGCGCGGGACGCGCCGCACCGCTGCCTGTACCGCTCCAACGTGACGGGCACCTGGGAGCTGTACGCGTGGGACCGCCGCGCCGACACGCGCCGGCAGGTCACCGACCGTCCGCACGGCACCGAGTACGGGCTGCTCACGCCCGAGGGCGACGCGATCTGGTGGTTCGCCGACACCGACGGCGACGAGTTCGGCGTGTGGATGCGGGAGCCGTTCGACGGCGGGACGGCCGTCCCGGCGGTTCCCGAGTTGCCCTCGACTTATCCGTCCGGGCTGGCGCTCGGCGCGGACGGGGTCGCGCTGGTCGGGAGCACGGGCGAGAGTTCCGGAACCGTCCATCTGTGCCGTCCGGGTGCCCCGCCCGTCACGCTGTACGAGCACGCCGAGGACTCCTACGCCGCCGCGCTGTCCCGCGACGCCGCGCTGGCCGCGATCGGGCACAGCGAGCACGGCGACAGCCGCCACATGGCGCTGCGCGTGCTGCGTCCGGACGGCACCGTCGTCGCCGAGCTGTGGGACGGCCCCGGCAGGGGCGTCTGGGGCCTGGCGTTCGCGCCCGGCGGCTCCCGGCTGCTCGTGACCCACGAGCGCCACGGCCGCGAGGAGCCGCTCGTCTGGGACCCGCTGACCGGCGCGCAGGACGAGATCGCGCTCGGCCTGCCCGGCGAGACCGACGCGAGCTGGTACCCCGACGGGTCCGCGCTGCTCGTCGCGCACTCCTTCGAGGCGCGCGTCGAGTTGTACCGGTACGTCCTGGCCGACCGGTCGCTGACCAGGATCGACACGCCGCGCGGCGTGATCGGCTCGGCGGCGGCCCGCCCGGACGGGACGGTCGAGTACTCCTGGTCGTCGGCCGCCGCGCCGCCGGTCGTGCGGTCCACGTCGGGCGCGGTCGTGCTCGTCCCGCCCGGCGAGCCCGCGCCCGCGTCGGTGCCGGTGGAGGACGTCTGGGTCGAGGGGCCGGGCGGACGCGTCCACGCGCTGGTCAGCCGGCCGGTCAACGCGTCCGCGCCGCACGCGACGGTGTTCGAGGTGCACGGCGGGCCGATGGCGCAGGACGAGGACGCGTTCGCCCCGTCCGCCGCCGCCTGGGTGGACCACGGGTTCGCGGTCGTCCGCGTCAACTACCGGGGGTCGACCGGGTACGGGTCGGCGTGGCGGGACGCGATCGAGGGCCGCGTCGGGCTGACCGAGCTGGAGGACGTCCAGGCCGTCCGGGACTGGGCCGTGGAATCGGGGCTCGCGGATCCATCCAAGCTGGTCGTTACCGGCGGGTCCTGGGGCGGGTACCTGGCGTTGCTCGCGGTGGGCGTGCATCCGGGCGCGTGGTCGGTGGCCATCGCGTCCGTACCGATCGCGGACTACGTCGCCGCCTATGAGGACGAGACCGAGCCGCTGCGCGCGTTCGACCGCTCCCTGTTCGGCGGGTCGCCGGACGAGGTCCCCGATCGGTACCGCGCGTCGTCCCCGATCACCTACGTGGACCGCGTGACGGCGCCGGTGCTCGTCATGGCCGGGGAGAACGACCCGCGCTGCCCGATCCGGCAGGTCGAGAACTACCTGGCGCGGCTCGCCGACCTCGGCCGTCCGCACGACGTGTACCGCTTCGACGCGGGCCACGGCTCGCTGGTCGTCGAGGAGCACATCGAGCAGATGGAGGCCGAGATCACCTTCGCGCGCAAGCACCTCGGGCTGGCCTGAGTCAGGTGAGCATCTCGCCGGGGACGGCGGCCAGCGCGTCCTGGATCGCGGCGACGAGCCGCCGCGCGGACTCGGCGCTCAGCTCGACGGCGACGCGCCGCGCCGGGTCCGCCGACTGATCGCTCAGGTCGATGTTGAGCGTGTGCTCAAACTGCGCGTGGACGGGGTGGTCGAAGTAGACGGTCGCGTCGGCGACGTGGAACCAGGCGCCGCCCGGCCCCTTGGCGCTGCCGTCGATCGCGGCCCGCACGGTCGTGTAGGTGCACATGGTCAGGCTCCCAGGTGGGTTGCGAAGAAGGCGGCGATCTTCTCCCAGCCGTCGTTGGCGGCGGCCACGTCGTAGGACGGACGGTCGACGGCGAAGAACGCGTGCCCGGCGCCGTCGTAGGTGTGGAAGTCGAAGTCCTTGCCGTGCGCGGTGAGGACGCGGGCCAGCTCGTCCACCTCGGCCGGGGCGGGGAACTTGTCCTCCGCGCCGAACAGGCCGAGCAACGGGGCGCGCAGCGCGGGCAGCCGGTCCTCCAGGCCGGACACCTTCAGCGGGAAGCCGTCGGGCGGGGCGGCGAGGACGAACGCGCCGTAGCAGTCGACGGCCGCGTCCACGTCGAGTTCGCAGGCGGCGAGGACGGCCTGCCGTCCGCCCGAGCAGTGGCCGATCACCCCGGCCCTCCCGTTGGACGTGGGCAGGGCGCGCAGGTGCGCGAGGGCTCCGGCGACGTCGCCGAGCAGCCGCTCGTCGGGGACGCCGCCGTTGGCCCGGCCGACCGCCGCCGCGTCGTCGGGCGCCGCGCCGGGCGCCTCGCGGAAGAACAGGTTCGGGCAGATCGCGTCATAGCCGAGTTCGGCGAAGCGCCGGACCATCTCCTTGGTGGCGCGGTCGTAGCCCGGCAGATGGTGGATCACGACGACGCCGCCGCGCGGGCCGCCGCCGTCGGGACGGGCGAGGTAGGCCTCGATCTCGTCGCCGCCGTGCCCGGTGACGCGTACGGTCGTCGCGCTCATGTCGCTCATGGTCCCAGCTATACCACAGGCAAGACTGATAAGTTCAGACTGTGAGAAGTGATCCGGAGGTCCTCGCCACCGACCTGCGCGCCTGCCTCGGCCCGCTGCTGCGCCGCCTCCGCCAGGCCAAGGTGGACGACGAGCTGACGCCGTCGCAGACCGCCGTCCTGGTCCGGCTCTACCGTGAGGGTCCCTCGACTTCCAGCGCGCTCGCCGTCGCCGAGGGCGTCCGGCCGCAGTCGATGGGCGCGATCGTCGCGGCGCTCGTCGCACGCGGGCTCGTCGTCCGCGCGCCCGACCCGGCGGACGGACGGCGCGTCGTCCTGTCCCTGTCCGACACCGGACGCGACGGGGTGCGCGGCGCCCGGCGGGAACGGTCGCGGCGGCTGACGGCCGCGCTGCGCGACGAGCTGACCGCCGACGAACGCGCGCTGCTCGCCGCCGCCGTCCCGCTGCTCGACCGCGTCAGCCGACGCGTCTAGAGGTATTTCGAAGTCACCCAGCCGTCGCGCGAGCGCGTTAACTGAGGGCCGGGACGAGCCGAAGGCGAGCCCCGGACCGAAGATCGCGAAGCGATGCGCGCTCGCAAAGGCACGGTTGCGGAGCGAGCCGCCAGGCGAGCGCAGCAGGCCGGGACTTCTAAAAACACTCGTCTAGTCGCGGACCTCGCGGATGATGCCGACGAGCTGGCGCGTGACGGACTTGAAGCCCGGCAGCCGCGACATCGACACCATGCGGTCGACCAGCGGCACCGTCCGCTCCACCAGCAGGTACGTCTTGCGGCAGCCCGGCGAGGAGTCGTGCACCCAGTACAGGACGATGCCCATCGAGTAGATCCACAGCAGCTCGGGCAGCTCCTGCCGGAACCCGTCGTCGATCTTGAGGCTGGAGCCGTCCACGACCTCGCGGTACAGCGCGACGGCCGCCGAGCGCGACGGTCCCGCCTCGGCGCTGAACGGGTTGAGCGGACTCGTCGGCTCGGCGGCGAACTTGAAGAACTTCCCGGCGAACGCGTGGTAGGGGACCATCGTGTCGACGCGGGCGCGCAGCACGCCGAGCAGCCGGGGCGCGAAGTCGCGCTCCTTGGCCAGGACCTCCCGGCAGGCGCGGGCGTGCTCCTCCTGGAGTTCGTCGTAGTACGCCTGGATCAGTTCTTCTTTGGACGCGAAGTAGTAGTAGGCGTTGCCGACCGAGACGCCCGCCTCCTTGGCGATGACGCGCATCGTCGTCGCCTCGTAGCCGCGCTCGCGGAACAGCCGCAGGGCGGTGGCGACGATGAGCGCGCGCGTCTGCTCGGACTTGGCGGCCTTCTCGTCCACGGTGTCAGCCTAGACGGGGAGGGTCACGCGGAAGACCGTCGCGCCGGGCTCGCTGGTGAACGCGACCGCGCCGCCGTGCGCGGCGGCGACGCCGTGGACGATCGACAGGCCGAGGCCCGCGCCGCCCGCGCGCCGCGATCGGGACGGGTCCGCCCGGACGAACCGGTCGAAGATCTCGTCGTGCAGCGCGTCCGGAATGCCCGGACCGTCGTCGGCGACCTCCACGGTCACGTGGTCGTCCGCCGGGACCAGCCGGACGGTCACCGTCGTGCCCGGCGGCGTGTGGACGCGGGCGTTGGCCAGCAGGTTCGCGACGGCCTGGTGCAGCCGGTGCTCGTCGCCGGTGATCTCGACGGGCTCGCCGGGGAGTTCGAGCGTCCACGCGTGGCCCGGGGCGGCGGCGCGGGCGTCGCTCGTCGCGTCCAGGACGAGCCGGGTGAGGTCGACGGGTTCGGCGGCGAGCGGGCGGCCCGCGTCCAGCCGGGCGAGGAGCAGCAGGTCCTCCACGAGGTCGCCCATCCGGGTGGCCTCGGCCTGGATGCGGCGCAGGGCGTGCGGGACGTCCGCGTCGGCGCGCAGCGCTAGTTCGGCGTGGCCCCGGATCGCGGCGACGGGCGTGCGCAATTCGTGGCTGGCGTCGGCGGCGAACGCGCGCAGCCGCTCCTGCGACTGCTGGCGCCGGACGAGCGACGTCTCGATGTGGCCCAGCATCCGGTTGAACGCGCTGCTCAGCCGGGCGACCTCGGTGCCCGAGCCGGTCGCCGGGACGCGCTGCGCCAGGTCCACCTCGCCGCCCGACAGCGGCAGTTCGGCGACGCTGCCGGCGAGCGCCGTCACCCGGCGGAGCGGACGCAGCGCCACCCGCACCCAGGCCGCCGCCGCGCCGCCCGCCGCGAGCACCGCCAGCCCGAACACGACGCCTTCGATTCCGAGCAGCCGGGTGACGGCGCTGTTCACCGGTTCCATCGGCAGGCCCGTGATGAGCAGGTCGTTGTCGTCGCCGCGCACGGCCAGCAGCCGGTAGTCGTCCAGTCCCGACAGGTCGGCCGTGCGGGGACGGTTCGGGCGCAGTGACCTCAGCACGCGCCGGTCGGCGGCGCTCAGCGGGGTGCCGACGGTGGCGCGGCCCCGGACGATCCACTCGCCCGTCACCGCGCCGTCCACGACGCGGGCGCAGAACGTGCCCTCGGACTGGCCCCGGCTGTCGGGACGGTTGTCGGCGTCGGGCGGCCACTCGTGCTCCAGGCTCGCCGGGAACCGTCCGCGCTGGTCGGCGAGCTGCTGGTCGAGGCGGCCGACGAGGAACCGGCGCATCTCGACGGCCGTCGCCGCGCCGACCGCGACGCAGCTCAGCGCCAGCAGCAGCACCAGCCCGGCGGTGAGCCGCACCCACAGTGACCTCATGCGGCCCCCGGCCGCAGCACGTACCCGACGCCGCGCACGGTCTGGATCATCGGCGGACGGTCCCGGTCGATCTTCTTGCGCAGGTAGCTGATGTACAGCTCCACCACGTGGGCCTCGCCGCCGAAGTCGTAGTTCCAGACGTGCCCGAGGATCTGCGCCTTGCTGAGCACGTGGCGCGCGTTGCGCATGAGGTAGCGCAGCAGCTCGAACTCGGTCGGCGTGAGGTCGATGAGGTCGCCGCCGCGCGTGACCTCACGGGCGGACTCGTCCATCTCCAGGTCGCCGACGGTGAGCAGGCCCGGACGGGCCGTCCGGCGGGCGATCCCGGCGCGGCGGACGAGCCCGTTCAGCCGTGCCAGCACCTCTTCCAGGCTGAACGGCTTGGTGACGTAGTCGTCGCCGCCCGCCGTGATGCCGGCGACCCGGTCCTCCACGGCGTCGCGGGCCGTGAGGAACAGGACGCACACCTCCGGGGCGCGGGCGCGCAACTCGCGCAACACGGCGAACCCGTCCATGTCGGGCAGCATGACGTCGAGGATCACGGCGTCGGGCCGGACGGCGCGGGCGGCGGCGAGCGCGGCGGTCCCGTCGGCGGCCTCGGCCACCGCCCAGCCCTCCGCGCGCAGCATCCGCACCAGGACGTCGCGGATGTCCGGTTCGTCGTCCACGACGAGGACGCGGACGGGCGTGCCGTCCGCTCGGCGCGGGCCGGTGCCCGTCACGGTCGCTCCCGAGATCGCATCTCTGAATGTTCGCTGAGAATCGGGTGAGATCGTTCCATCTCAGAGGAAACACAGAGGTTGGTGGCCCAGGGTGGCGGCAGTTCACCCAGGGAGGCACACTCCGTGACGTCCACCACCTCTACCCTGCCCCGCAGCGCGCCGGGCCGAACGCGGCGCCGGGTCCGGCTGCCGTTCTCCGTCCCGGCGGCGCTCGTCCTGCTCGGCGCTCTGGCCGTGCTCGCGCTGTGGTGGCGGACGACCCCGGACATCGGCTCCGGCCCGGCGGGCTGGACCACCGAGGCCGGCCGGATCACCGGGCTCCTCGCCGGGTACGGCTGCGCGGTGCTGGTCGGGCTGATGGCGCGCGTCCCGGCGCTGGAACGCGGCGTCGGCGCGGACCGGATCGCCCGCTGGCACGCGCTGGGCGGGCGGTACACCGTCAGCCTCGTCTGCGCGCACGCCCTGTTGATCGTCCTCGGGTACGGGATGACCGCGCGCACCGACCCGCTGCACGAGACCGCGACGGTCGTGTTCGACTACCCCGAGATGCTCAAGGGGACGCTCGGCTTCCTGCTCCTGCTCGCGGCCGGCCTCACGTCGGCGCGGGCGGCGCGGCGGCGGCTGCCCTACGAGCTTTGGCACCTGATCCACCTCGGCTTCTACCTGGCGTTGTTCCTGGCGTTCTCGCACCAGCTCGCGAACGGCGCGAGTTTCGCCGCGTCGCCGCTCGCCCGGACGCTCTGGTACGCGCTCTACCTCTCGGCGGCGGCGCTCGTGCTGTGGTTCCGGGTGCTGACGCCCGTCCGGCAGGCGCTGCGGCACCGGCTGCGGGTCGCGGACGTGACGTGGGAGGCGCCGGACGTCCTGTCCGTCACAATGACCGGCCGCTCCCTGGATCGCCTCGCCGCCGAACCGGGCCAGTTCTTCCGCTGGCGCTTCGCCGCGCGGGGCCTGTGGTGGGCGGCGAACCCGTACTCGCTGTCCGCGCCGCCCCGGTCCGACCGGCTGCGGATCACCGTGAAGACCGTCGGCGGCCACAGCGCGGCCCTCGCCCGCCTGCGCCCCGGCACGCGCGTCTTCGCCGAAGGCCCGTACGGCGCCCTGACAGCGTCCCGCCGCGACCGCTCACCGCGAACGTTGCGGCGCAGCGGGCGCTCGACGGCGGCAGACCCGCGCGCGCCGCGGACGGCGGCGATCCAGCGGTCGCCGTCGGCGGCGCGGCGGGACGGGGGCTCGCTGCCGACGGCGCAGTGGGACCCGGGCTCGCCGCTGGCGGCGCGGCGGGACCGGGACTCGCCACTCGCGGCGCGGCGGGGCTGGGGCTCGCTGCTGGCGGGGCGGCGGGGCGGGGGCACGTTGTTGCTGGCGGGCGGGGTGGGGATCACGCCGTTGCGGGCGTTGTTCGAGACGCTGCCCGGGGACGTCGTCCTGCTGTATACCGCGCGACGACCTGAGGACCTGGCGTTGCGCGGCGAGCTGGACGCGATCGCGGCGGCGCGCGGCGCCCGCGTCCTCTACTTCGTGGACGAGCCCGCCGCGCACCGGCTGACGCTCACCGGCCCGGCGCTGCGCCGGTTCGTCCCGGACGTCGCCGACCGCGACGTCTACCTGTGCGGGCCGCCCGGGATGGCCGCCGCCGCGCGCACCGCGCTGCGGGACGCGGGCGTGCCGCGCGGGCGCGTCCACCACGAGTCGTTCGAGTTCTGAGTCCGGGGGTTCCCTTGCGTCGCATTCTCGCGTCCACCGGCGGCACCGTCGCCGGGATCGCGCTGCTCATCGCGCTGAAGCCGACCCACGCCGCGCCGCCCGCCCGCGCCGCCGCACCCGAGCCGTCCGGGAGCCCGGCGCCGTCCGCCGGGACGGTCAACGGCACCTTCACCGGGGACGCGATCGAGACGCGGTTCGGACCCGTCCAGGTGAGAATCACCGTGCGGAACGGAAAGCTGGCGAAGGTGAAGGTGCTCCAGGTGCCGTCCACCCGGGGTCCCGAACCCGAGATCGCGCGCGTCGCGGTGCCGCAGCTCAACAAGGCCGCCGTGACCGCCGGAAACGCCCGGATCGACAGCATTTCGGGCGCGACCTACACCAGCGAGGGCTACCGCGAGTCCCTCCAGAGCGCGCTGGACGAGGCCGGTGTCTGAACCGCTGCGGCACGTCGAGCACGTGATGGGGACGGTCTTCTCCTTCGACGTCCGGACGCCCCCGACGCCCCGGATCCGCGCCGCGCTGACCGTCGCCGTCGACTGGCTGCACCACGTGGACGCGGTGTTCTCCCCCTACCGTCCGGACAGCCAGATCAGCCGGCTGCGCGACGGAACCCTCACCCTCGCCGAGTGCGATCCGGACGTCCGGGACATCCTCGCCTTCTGCGCCGAGGTGGCCGCCGAGACCGGCGGACGGTTCACCGCGTCCCCCGGCGGACGCCTGGACCCGAGCGGCGCCGTCAAGGGCTGGGCGATCGAGCGCGCGTCGGACCTGCTGTTCGCGGCGGGCGCCGTCGACCACTGCGTGAACGGCGGCGGCGACGTCCAGGCGCGCGGCGGGCCCGCGCCCGGCGAGCCGTGGCGGATCGGCGTCGCCGACCCCCGCGACCGGACGCGCGTCGCCGCCGTCGTCGAGGGCCGGGACGTCGCCGTCGCCACGTCCGGCACCGCCGAGCGCGGCCCGCACATCATCGACCCCGCGACCGGCCGGCCCGCGACCGCGCTGCTGTCGCTCACGCTCGCGGGCCGCGCCCTCACCCGGACCGACGCTCTCGCCACCGCCGCCTTCGCGATGGGCGCCGAGGCTTGCGCATGGCTCGCCGCCCGTCCCGGCCTGCACGCCTGCACGGTCACCGCCGCGGGCGACGTCCGCACCACGCCCGCGTTCACCGCGCGCGGCGACGTCCCGTGGCTGTGCCTCTGACGCGTCAACGGCCGGAGCCGCCGTAGACGACCGCTTCGACCTGCTCGGCGTCCAGGTCGAAGGCGCGGTGCGCGGCGGCGACGGCCGTGTCGATGTCGTCCTGGGCGACGACCACCGAGATCCGGATCTCCGAAGTGGAGATCATCTCGATGTTGACGCCCGCGTCGGCGATGGCGGCGAAGAACGTCGCGGTGACGCCCGGGTGCGAGCGCATGCCCGCGCCGATCAGCGACACCTTGCCGATCCGGTCGTCGTAGCGCAGCGACTCGAACCCGATGCGCTCCTTCAGCTTGTTCAGCGCGGCGAGCGCGCTCTGCCCGTCGCTGGCCGGGAGCGTGAACGAGATGTCGGTGCGTCCGGTGGACGCCGCCGACACGTTCTGCACGATCATGTCGATGTTGATCTCGGCCTCGGACAGCACCGTGAAGATCGTGGCGGCCTCGCCGACCTTGTCGGGCACCCCCACCACGGTGATCTTGGCCTCGCTCCGGTCGTGCGCGACGCCGGAGATGATCGCCTGCTCCATCTCGTGCCCCTCGATGTCACTGCTGTCGACGACCCACGTGCCCTCCTTCTGGGAGAACGAGGACCGCACATGGATCGGGATGTTGTAGCGCCGCGCGTACTCGACGCACCGCAGGTGGAGGATCTTCGCGCCGGACGCCGCCATCTCCAGCATCTCCTCATAGGAGATCCGCGGGATCCGGCGGGCCGCCGCGACGATGCGCGGATCGGCGGTGAACACGCCGTCCACGTCGGTGTAGATCTCGCAGCAGTCGCCCTCCAGCGCGGCGGCGAGCGCGACGGCCGTCGTGTCCGAGCCGCCCCGGCCGAGCGTCGTGATGTCCTTGGTGCCCTGCGAGACGCCCTGGAACCCCGCGACGATGCAGATCGAGCCCTCGTCCAGCGCGGCGCGGATCCGGCCCGGCGTCACGTCGATGATCTTGGCTTTGCCGTGGGCGCCGTCGGTGATCACGCCGGCCTGGGAGCCGGTGAAGGAACGGGCCTCGTGGCCCAGGTTGGCGATGGCCATCGCGAGCAGCGCCATCGAGATGCGCTCGCCCGCGGTGAGCAGCATGTCCAGCTCGCGGGCGGGCGGCAGGGGGCTGACCTGCTCGGCCATGTCGATGAGGTCATCCGTCGTGTCGCCCATCGCGGACACCACGACGACGACGTCGTTGCCCGCCTTCTTCGTCGCGACGATGCGCTGGGCGACCCGCTTGACGCACTCGGCGTCGGCGACGGAGGAGCCACCGTACTTCTGCACGATAAGAGCCACGAGTGGGCGCTCCTCGGATCGGGGTCTGGCGTAACGCCACGAGTCTACCGATGCCGCCGCCGACGGTTACGAGCAGGTAACTCCCCAGATGGCGGACACGTCAGCGCACCGCCACGTCCAGCCGCGCACCCGCGATGACCGCGTGCAACGCGCGCAGCGCCGCCCCCGCGTGGTTGCCCCAGTGGTTGAAGTACGAGTACTGCCACCACCACAGCGCCTCCAGCGGACGCTCCTGCTCGAAGTGGCGCAGGCCGTGGACGAGGTCGCTCGCGACGTCCACGAGATCGTCCGACAGCCGGTACGACGTCGGCTCGGTGTCCTTGTACGGGTCGAAGACCTCGACGTACTCGTCCACCGACGCGAGCCGCTCGCCGAGCCCCTGCCGGACCGTGTCCAGGTCCGGGTCGGGGCCGACCTCGGGCTCCCAGTTGTCGGGGAGGATCACGTCCGCCGTCGCACCGAGCTGCGCGCCCGCCAGGATGACCTGCGACACCTCCAGCAGGAGCAGCGGGATCGTGTGGACGCCGCCGTCGCCGCGCGCCACCGCCTCCAGCCCGTTCAGGTAGTTCCGGACATGGGTCGCGACCCTTTCGGCCAGGGCGTTCCAGGTGCCGGTGTCAGACATCGAGCAGCCTCCGTCCTTCAAAAGCGCGTCCCAGCGTGACCTCGTCGGCGTACTCCAGGTCGCCGCCCACCGGCAGCCCGCTCGCGAGGCGGGTCACCGTGAGTCCCATCGGTTTCACGAGCCGGGCGAGGTACGTCGCGGTCGCCTCGCCCTCCAGGTTCGGGTCGGTCGCGAGGATCAGCTCGGTGACGGCCCCGTCGGCGAGCCGCTGCATCAGCTCACGGATGCGCAGGTCGTCCGGGCCGACGCCCTCGATCGGGGAGATCGCGCCGCCGAGCACGTGGTACCGGCCGCGGAACTCGCGCGTCTTCTCGATCGCGACGACGTCCTTGGACTCCTCGACCACGCAGATCACGGCCGGGTCGCGGCGGACGTCCCGGCAGATGCGGCACTCCTCCTCCTCCGCGACGTTCCCGCACGTCCGGCAGAACCGGACCTTGTCCTTGACCTCCTTGAGCGCCCGGCCGAGCCGCTCCACGTCGGCCGGGTCGGCTGCGAGGAGGTGGAAGGCGATCCGCTGCGCGCTCTTGGGGCCGACGCCGGGCAGCCGGCCCAGCTCGTCGATGAGGTTCTGGACGACCCCTTCGTACAACGGTCTCTCCTTCTGGTCAGGCGCCGGGAAGGCCGGGAAGGCCCGGCATGCCGCCGCCGAGGCCGGACGTCAGCGGGCCCATCTTCTCGGCCGCCAGCTCCTCCGCGCCGCGCCTTGCGTCCCGGATCGCGGCGACGACGAGGTCGGCGATCGTCTCGGCGGTGTCGGCCGGGTCGTCGGCGTCGATCGTCTTCGGGTCGATGGTGAGGGCCGTCAGCTCGCCCTGGCCGTTCACCGTCGCGGCCACCAGGCCGCCGCCCGCGGTGCCCGTGACCTCGGCCTCCGCCAGCTCCTGCTGCGCGGCGACGAGCTGCTCCTGCATGCGCTGCGCCTGCTGGAACAGCTCCTGCATGTTGAAACCACCGGGTTCCACGGGGTGCGCTCCGTTCCGTCTCGCCCGCCGGGCGTTCGCACTCCCGACGACCGCGCCCGACCGTCGGACGTGTTGTCTTCCACGAGCCTACGGCTTTACACCCACATCCGATACGCACCTGTCGTCCCCACCGTCCTGCGCGTGGTCCGGGGGTGCGTCTAGCGGTTCACGGGGCGCGTTCGGTGGCGCACGTTCGGGTGTTCCGCGGGGGTCGCATTTCTGACGCGCGTTCCGGGCGGTCAGAAGTCGTCGAGTTCGCGGATGACCTGGCCGCCGAGTTCGCGCTGGATGAGGGCCATGCTGTCGGTGTAGGTCTCGGCGCCGTCGGCGTCCAGGTCGCCGTCGAAGTCGACCTCGTCGGTGTCGTCCACCGGGGTGGGGCCCGGCGGCGGGGGCGGCTCGTCCGGCGGTGGGGCCGGGCTGGGTTCGCGGCGGACGGGCGCGGTGCGCTCCGGCTGCGGCGGAGTGATCGGCGGGGCCGATGGCCGTGCGGGCGGAGGGGCGTCCGCGGGCGGGGCCGCCGGGGGCACGGACGGGGTGGTCGGCGCTGCGGGCGCCGGGGCGGGGGGCGGTGCGGGCGCGGCGAAGCCCGTCGGCGGGGTGGATGGCGTGCCCTGCCGGGACGGGGGCGTTCCGCCGCCGCCCTTGAGGACGGTGTCGATGCGCCAGTCGACGTTCAGGCGCTCTTTGAGCACGTCGCGGACGATGGCGTCCCGGCCGCCGTTGGTGAAGTTCGTCCGCTTGCCCTCGGCGTCGAAGGCCAGGGTGAGCAGGTTGCGGTCGAGCGAGAACGGCTCGACGCCCGACATGATCATCATCCAGGCGACGCGGCTCTTGCGCTTGACCGCCTCGACGATCTCCGGCCAGAGGCGCTGCACCATGACGATGTCCGTGCCGCCTGCCGGCGCCTGGGTGCCGTGGGCTGCGCCCGGCTGTCCTGGGTGTGTCGCCTGGCCCGCGTAGTTGCTCTGGCCTGCTGGGACGTCCTGGTGTCCACCTTGCGTGCGCTGTGGCCGTCCGTCCGACGGGCCGTTGGGCTGGCTCGCGGAAGAGCCGCTCGGCTGGGCGGAGTGTCGCTGCGCCTGGTCGGCCGGGGTGTCCGGCTGGGCGGCGGGAGTGTTCGGCTGGGTCGGCGCGTGGTCGCCGGGCGCGTGGTTATCCACAGAACGGGCTTCGACTGTTGCCGGGGTGTCCGGGCGTTGGACACTGGAAGTGGGGTCGCCCCCCTGGGCGGGAGGGGGCTGTTCTGGGGGCGAAACGTTCGCGGGCGGCGGCGCTGCGGACGACGGGCCCGGGCCCGCCGGACCCCGCCCGCCGGAGCCCGGCGCGGACGCCGCCGGCCGCTGGGCCTCGGGCCGGCCGCCCTCCGGCGGCGCGAACCGCTGCGGCCCGTCCGCCGAGGACATCCCGGCCCCGGCGAACCCGCCGCCCGACGCGCCCTGACGCTCCAGCCGGTCCAACCGCGCGTACAGCGAGGCCTCGTCCTGATAAGCCGCAGGCAGCAGGATCCGAGCCGAGATCAGCTCCAGCAGCAGCCGGGGCGACGTGGCCCCGCGCATCTCGGTCAGCCCGGTGTGCAGCAGATCAGCGGCCCGCGCGAGATCCCCCGGCCCCATGGACGAGGACTGCGCCCGCATGCGCTCCATCTCGTCCGCCGGCCCGCTCAACAACCCCGTCCCCACGGCGTCCGGGACGTTCGCCAGAATCACCAGGTCACGGAACCGCTCCAGCAGATCGGCCGCGAACCGCCGCGGATCCTGTCCGCTCTCGATCACCCGGTCGATGGCCGCGAACACGGCCCCGCCGTCCCGACGCGCGAACGCCCCGACGACGTCGTCCAGCAGCGACGCGTCCGTGTACCCGAGCAGCGACACGGCCCGCGCGTAGGTGATCCCGTGCTCGTCCGACCCGGCGAGGAGCTGGTCGAGGATCGACAGCGTGTCCCGCGCGGACCCGGCCCCGGCCCGGACGGCCAGCGGCAGCGCCGCCTCCTCGTACGGGACGTTCTCCGCGTCCAGGATCTCCACGACGAGCTGCGTCAGCACTCCGGGCGGAATCAACCGGAACGGGTAGTGATGGGTGCGCGACCGGATCGTCCCGATGACCTTCTCGGGCTCGGTCGTGGCGAACACGAACTTGAGGTGCGGCGGCGGTTCCTCGACGAGCTTCAGCAGCGCGTTGAAGCCCTCCCGGGTGACCATGTGCGCCTCGTCGATGATGTACACCTTGAAGCGCGCGGACACCGGCGCGAAGAACGCGCGTTCCCGCAGGTCACGAGCGTCGTCCACACCACCGTGGGACGCGGCGTCGATCTCGATGACGTCGATGTGCCCGGTCCCGGTCGGCCCGAGCGCGACACACGAATCGCAGACGCCGCACGGATCGGGCGTGGGCCCCTTCTCGCAGTTCAGCGAGCGGGCGAGGATCCGGGCGCTGGACGTCTTGCCGCAACCGCGCGGCCCGCTGAACAGGTACGCGTGGTTGATCCGCCCGTTGCGCAACGCCTGCTGCAACGGCTCGGCGACATGTTCCTGCCCCTTGAGCTCGGCGAACGTCGCCGGTCGGTACTTGCGGTACAGAGCCAAACTCATCGGGGTGTCCGCCCTCCTCGGGAGCAGAGCGTTCGGCGGGGATGCGCGTCAGACCGCCCCCGCAAGCAAAGGGACCCCCCGCACACCCGCCAGAGCCCGCTTATCCTTGCTGCCTTCCGGCCCTGGGGAGGTTCACAGGATGACGCCGCGCGAGGGGTCTGACCCGAGTCTATGCCATCCCCGGCCCCCTCTTCACACCTTCCGCCTAAGCTGCACCCCATGACCCTCGCGAAGACGATCCTGCACATCGCCGAACGCGAGCACTGGGACGCGGCCCGCACGGCGGACGCCCCCTACACCCGCTCCACCCGCGGCCGGTCACTGGCGGAAGAGGGTTTCGTCCACTGCTCGTCCGACGAAGCACAGGCATCCGCCGTCCTGTCCCGCTTCTACGCGGACGTCCCACCCGCCGACCTGATCCTGCTGGTCATCGACGTCGCGTCCCTGGACGCCCCCGTCCGCCACGAGCCCGCGGACGGCGAACTCTTCCCCCACGTCTACGGCCCGATCCCCCTCCACGCGGTAATCGAGGTCCGCCCAGTCCCCGCGACCCGGTAAGCTCGCACGCGGAGGATTCGCCTAGTGGCCTAGGGCGCACGCTTGGAAAGCGTGTTGGGTGCAAGCCCTCACGAGTTCGAATCTCGTATCCTCCGCCAGCCTGACCAGGCAAGACACAAGCCCCGGGTCCCTGTTGGGAACCGGGGCTTCGTCTTGCGTGGTTGCAGTTGGCCTCCAGAGGCCCAGCCAGGTGCTGCTACCGGGCCTTCTCCCCCTTCTTATTGTGGCCCGCCACCAGCTGGACGGTCATCGTCATGACCGGTGCCGGATTCCACCCGGCCCTGCTTGCCAGGTCAAAGGATGATCTGTTGGGCGCGCATCTGCGCATGCCGTACCCAGTCGCTGCCCTCGGCCGCCACCTGCTCGAGGATGCGCAGCGCGCTGCTCACTCCTGAGTCGTCGAGCGCCAGTCGTCGCAGGTAGGTCACATCGTCCCCGACCGTCTCGTCGACCTCGGCCAGTTGCTCCACCGTCACGGTGAACCGCTCTCTGTTGACCAGCATGAGCCGGAATAGCTGCAGCATCACCGGTGCCACGTTCGTGTTCGACGTCGACTTCGGCGTTTCGTTCTCCTCCGTGTCCGGCTTCCCGTCCGATTTCTCCTTCACCTCCGTGTCAGGTATAGAGGCCGGTGGCCGACGTTTCCGTTGACTCGGCGGGAGCACAGCCCGTCTGTCCTCGTCGAAGCAGATTCCGATCTCGATGATGCTCGCTGAAGCGACCGAGTCGTACCGGAACGCCGTACGCTCCTGGTTGCTCAGCGTCCCGCTGGCGAAGTCCAGGTGCACGGCGATTTGCCTTACTCCGGAGTTGGTCAGCAAGTAGATCCACATTCTGTACGACGAGTACCGCCAAGGGCCACGGCGAACCCGCGATCGTCTGGCGCCAGGGGCTGGCTCTGTGAGTACCGCATCGGCGATGACGTCTTCGCTATCCATGCCGTACTGCTTCAATACGAGGGTGCGGAAGTAGTGCTTGTCGTCGTCCAGCCAGCGGGCCATCTCGGTGTCGTCAGGCCGGTCGGCCAGTTCCTCCAGCCGTTTTACGTAAAGTTCCTTCTCGACGAGTAACCGCTGGGCTGCCATGACTCGCTCGCGGCTCCGGTGCAGCAACCGGATGAGGAAGACGTCTCCATGGCTCGCAGGAAGTATCAGACCGGCACAGAACGTCAGGCCGATCGGGCCCGCTGCCAGCGTCGGTTCGACGAGGAGGAGCCGGATCACAGTGCCGAGTGCGATGACTGCGAGGGCGACGGCCGCGCAGTCGAACCATGTAGCTTCTCTCGGCCGTGTGTTGAGCTTCCCGTCGCGGAAGCGTTTCCAGGCGTTTTGGGCATGTCTCTTGATCAGATAATCGACACCGCCGGGCGGAACCTTGGGGCTGCCGTAGACGCTTGCGTACTCCCTGGTCAGGACTGTTTGGACAGCCCGTGTCGCCGCACTCCACCCCTCTGTGCTCTCTCCGTCTGAGGCGTTCCTGCGGACGCGTTCGAAGACCCGCTTCACAGCGGCTCTCATCTTGTCGCTCGTCTTGGTCGCCGGGTCCTCTTGCCACGGGGAGAAGCGGATCGGGAAGCGGACCGGGGCAAGCCAGCCAAGCAGTGCCGCGCACACGAGAGCCGATACCGTCAGCACAGGCCCCGTACCGCCATGCCGCAGAGAGAGGCTTTCCCCCCAGAGCGCTCCGGTCGCACCCATCAGGATGGCGACGCTGGCAACCACCGCTTGGGCCGGGTGGAGTGTCGGGCGAGGTGACAAGGTGCTCTGCGGCGGGTAAGGCACCGGCTCGAAGAACTTCGGGACTCGTCTCTTGCGCTCGTTCCCAAGCCTCTGGCCGCGTATCCGTTCTGCACGGATGTGCTCGAGCTGCCGCCGAAGTCCTGTGGTGAACAGGGTGTCGAGGTGGCGGCGGATCTCCTCGCGACGTTCTTCCGGTAGGTCCTCAAACGACGCCAGCACCTGGTCCATTCTCGCTGTTCCCGCCGCGTCGCCCTGCGGGTCCTGAAGCAGCACGATCAGGTCTTTGATCACCTTCGCCGCGGCGAGCCAGTGGTCATCGCTTTGCTCGACCTGTTTCCAGGCGCTCCGGAACCGGTAGCGGCCCTCCTCGTCCAAGTCGGCCAGCGCCTTGCCGCTCAGGATCGCGAGCATCCAGTAATAGGCGGCCTCGCCCTGGCAGTACCGCTCGGCGATCACTGACGTCAGGAGCTCTTGGGCTTGGCTCGGAAGCAGGGCTGCGAGATAGTTCTTGGCGACCCGCAGCCTCTGCTCGGGAGGATCGTCAGGACCGGCTACATAGATGGTGACTTCATCGTTGAAGACACCCTGCGCCCCGACGGTCCCGTCAGCGTTGGAGAACGTGGCGTCCGAGTCCTTCTCGTCCTTGGGAGCGGGCTTCTGATCCTTCATGATGCCTGGCCGCTGGTGTCGTCCTTAGGCGGCCCGGACTGCTCCTTCTGCTCGGGCGCGCGCTTCTGGGGAAGACCTCCGAGGTTGATGGTGACCTCCTGGTTGAACTCCTTAGCCTGTGCGCCGATGTACGAGTGCTCGTTGTGGAACAAGGCATGCTCCTCCTGCTCACTCACGGTCGTCGTCTCCTTCGTTTGGCCTGTGATGGCGGTGAGGGGGTAGGCGCTCGCTGTAGCTGAGTTACTGAGCCATGTGAGGGCAACGCCTCGGGGACCGGCCAGCTCGGGGTCGTGTTCTTGGATGCGGCGAGCCAGTTCCGCGAGTGGCTGGCTGACAGGACGCCCCAGTGAGCGCGTCCAGTGCTCTTCTGCCCTGTGGAAGACCCATAGCGGGAGGTCGGGCCCACTCGTGCAGTAGGCGGTGACCATCCACATCGCGACGAATTTTTCGTCGAGCATCGCGTCGGCGTTGTCGTCCAGCATGCGGCACTCTTCGGCCACCTGTTCGTGCCCACCGTTCTGCGCGATGCGCTCCATGCGGAAGAGGTTGGCGCTGCGGTGCTCCATTCGCAGCTTTTCGCGGTTGCTGTATGCCCAGGTCCCTGGGATGCCCGCGAGAGGCCGGCCGTACAGGCCGTGGCCCTCGGTCCACTCATCCAGGGCATCGCCGATCATCTGTATCGCTGCGTCGTCGGCCAGCGTCTTGGCCTTCGCAGCTTTCGCGCGGAAGCGATGTACGTCGGCTTGCTCTGGGCGCATCACGAGCTTGTATGCGTCCCCTGTGCCGGGCACCGGGTCGGGTACCTCGGGGGCGACTGCTCGGAGACGTTGCCGGAGTTCGCTGGCGATCCGCGTGAGCCGAGCATCACGACCGATCGGATCGGGGTCGTCCCACAAGATTTGGATTAGCCGCTGACGTGACACCGGCTGCCCGTTCTCCAGGACGAGAACGGCGAGCAGGTGCTGGCACTGCTGCGGAAGCTGCATGTTCCGCTCGTTCGACAGGACGGCCACGGGGCCGAGGACTTGGTATTCCATTGCTGCCTCCTCGCACGTCGAGTGCGTACGCGAAGCGGATCGATGGCGAATCGACCGGACGGAAAACGGATCGAAAGCGGATCGGGATCGGATTGGCAGCGGATTCGTAGCGGATGTTCGCCTGGGAATCTGATGCCAGCGCAGAAAGCACGAAGCCTCAGAGAAGGGACAATGTAATGCGAGAGGCTAGCGAGATGCCGGAGTTCGATTTCCGGTGCAACGGCGGCGGCTGCGTTATCGTCGAGCGGGTCGCAGGGGCCGTCGTCATCAGGGACTCCAAGAACCCGTACCAGCCCGGGCTCGTGTTCAGCCGGAAGGAGTATGCGGACTTCCGCCGGCGGGTGCGGAAGGGTAGGGGCGCGTGGCTGCGCGAGTTCGCCGTCCAGTCCGTCCAGTTCATCCTCCAGTCCGCTCAGCTCGCCGTGCGGTTCGCGCTGACGCGGATCGGCTCCGCCTGACCAGTTGAGGGCGTGGGGGTCGGCCGACCCCCGCGCCCTCATGGCGGGT
The DNA here is from genome assembly GCF_002911665.1 of Actinomadura rubteroloni. NCBI lineage: Bacteria > Bacillati > Actinomycetota > Actinomycetes > Streptosporangiales > Thermomonosporaceae > Actinomadura > Actinomadura rubteroloni. The sequence goes on along the minus strand of NZ_MTBP01000001.1, from coordinate 906,641 downwards.
GCGGGCATTGTTCCCACGCTCGCACTTCGGTGGTGAGTTCGTTGAGAAAAATACGAGCGTCCTCGCCGTATTGGGCCACCTCGCTCAGCAGGCACCATTCACGCTTGTAGCGTGCGACGCTCTCTGGATCGTTGACAGTGAGGTTCGCATGCACGGTCTCAACCATTGCGATGGTCTCGCCGTAATCGGCCTGAGAATCTTCGTGGAGGTCGAACAGAACGAAACCATGTGGCACATAGGTGACTGCTTCATCCGCGTGCGGGAGTAGCCCGATCAGCACGTTGTCGAGCGTTGCCAGCGAAGCGATCCGGTCGAGTTGCGCCTGGAGTAGACGGGGCGGCCCGGGGCGCCAGCGTAGTGCCGCCTCGGTGATCAGGAACTCAAAGTGGTGGTCGTGATCGAAGAGAGCAAGCTGCCGGTCCAGCCGCCCGGCCACGGCCGCCGACAGGTTGGCATCATCATCGTCCGGCGCGAAGAACGAGAAGACACGGCGAGCGTATTCGGCGGTTTGCAGCAATCCCGGCACGATCGTGTTCTCGTAGACCATGATTCGGTGAGATCGGGCCTCCACCTCCTGCACGTCGCCTTGCACGTGCGGGCGATCTCGCAGTGTCCGCGACCAGCGCTGCACCTCCGTGAAAGCAGCCTCCGTGAGCGCTTCCAGCAGCGTCACCGTATCGACTGGCGCATTAACGGCAGCCGACCACGCCGCCACCTCAGGCGCGGTGGGCAGAGTGCGGCCCGACTCGATGCGCGACACCTTCGACTGGCTGATGCCGACCCGCCTGGCCAACTCCCGCCCGGACACCCCGGCCAAGTCGCGGAGCCGCCGCAACTCGTCGGCGAGCCGCCGTCGACTCACCGACGGTTCCGCATGGTCAGAGCCAGCCACCCAAAATCCTTCCTCGTGACTCGTTGTGAATCAGGTTGAATCATACAGGGTCGCGCCATGCTCGGCCATGAGCAGAACGATGGAAGTTGCGGTCGTCAGTCGCTTCGTGCCACCAGTTGAGTTGGCGATGGCCCTGGTGGCAGTGGAGATGGCGACAATCGGCGCTGACGCCCACGTCAGCATCTACGGCCGACCGGCTGGCCACGGCCTTAGCCCGGCCTCAGCGGTTGCAGTTGTGGTCGCATTTGCACGTGTTCGGGGGCGTTCAGGAGCGTCCAGTGGAACGCCAAAACCCAGGCCAGCCGGGGTTACGACCACCGGCGAACACCAAGGCGCAGTCTTGGAAAGCGTGTTGGGGGCAACCCCTTACGAGTTCGAATCTCGCACCCTATACACAGCCTGACCAGGCAAAACAACAGCCGGTGCTCGCACGAGCACCGGCTTTTTGTTGTCTTCGATCTGAGTTGGCCGCTCTGGCTCGTAGCGCAGGCGGCTGTCCTGGTTCAGTCGGGATGGCTGAGCCAAGAGCAGGCGGGAGTGCCCTGCCGTCTCGATGGGTCGGCCAGGCGGGTTGCCAGTGGATCGTGCGGTGTCACGTTGCGGCACTGGGTGGCACACGTGGTCTATCCTGGTCGGTATGAGCGCTCAGCCTGAGGTCACTCAGCGGGACCTGCGCAGCCGGTCCAAGGAGATCATGGACGCGGTCGAGCGCGGTCAGGCGTTCACCGTGACGCGCGACGGGCACAAGATCGGTGAGCTGGTTCCCTTGCGGCGTCGCCGCCGGTTCGTCCCGCGTGCCGAGTTCGCGGCCATGTCCGCCAACGCGCCGGCCATCGCCTTGGAGGCGTTCCGGGAGGACCAGGATGCGGTCGCCGAGCAGGAGCTGAGTGATCCCTATGAGCGCTGAACAGCGCGTGCAGGGGTTGCTCGATACCAACATCATGATTTTGCGCAGTTGGATCGACCCGGCGGAACTGCCCGACGAGATGGCGATCAGCGCGATCACGCTCGCCGAGTTGTCGGCCGGTCCGCATGAGGTTCGGCGCAATGAGGAACAGACGGTCTATGACGAGCACATTGAACGGGCCCGGCGCCTGGACGTGCTGCAGCGGGCCGAGAACGAGTTCGATCCGATTCCGTTCGACGTCGAGGCCGCCCGGATCTACGGGCGGGTGTGCGCGGCGGTGGTCGCGGCGGGCCGTAAACCGCGGCGTCGGATCGCGGACCTGATGATCGCCTCCGTCGCCATTGCCGAGGGGCTGCCTCTCTATACGACCAATCCGCAAGACTTCCACGGGCTTGAAGATCTGCTGGCCATCGTTCCCGTCACCAGGCCCGATATTCCGCACGAATCGCGACGCGCATCCGGGACGTCCTGATTGCCCGAAGAGCGGGGCGGTGGCTGTTCAAGACTTCGCGAGACCGCTCGTTGGTTCTCAAAGCTCGCACCGGCTGACCGGGTAGGACGCTAGGCCGGTACCTCTGTGGGTACCGGCCTTCGTCGTTGGTCGGTCAGGACGGGTTGGGGAAGGATTTCAGGCGGGTGTTCAGGTAGGTCGCGGCTTCTGTCATGAGGTAGTCGGCGATCGCTTCTACCGTGCGGGATTGCCAGGGGCTCAGGTCGGTGCCTTCGACGGCCTGGTTGAAGGCGCCCATGGCGGGGCCGCAGTGGATCAGGTAGTCGACCTTGGATCGCTGGTCGCCTGTTATCGCTAGGCGGAAGGCTCGGTCGAAGTAGGTGCGGAACAGGTTCGCCAGGTCGGCTTTGGGGTCGGTGCTGGTGAGGGGGCGGGGTTCGTCGGCTAGGAAGCGGTCGAAGATCTGGGTTCTGGTCGCCTCGTCTAGGTCGTCGATCGAGGAGTGGCGGCGCCAGAGGTCGCGTAGTTTCGTCGCGCGGACGGGGAAGAACAGGCCGTGTTTGAGGTAGTTGGCCTGTGTTTCGAATTCCAGCATCTCGCCGAAGGGGGCGGGGGCGACGTCGAACTCGCGGGCCTTTCGCAGCAGGTCTTTTACTTCGGGGCTGGTGGCTGCCTCTACCGAGCACTGGTTGACCGAACCTGCCAGCACGAAGTCGGCTCCGAGCAGGAACGCCGCTGCGGCGGCTTCGGGGGTGCCCACGCCGCCGGAGTAGCCGACGTGGACGCGGTGGCCGGGGCGTGCCAGGCGGTCGCGGAGCCGGAGGACGGCCGGGAGCAGGGACGGCATGTCCCCCGTGCCCGTCAGCCAGCCGCCGGACGCCTCGACGCACAGGTCGTCGGCCATGGGTCGGTCGGCTGCGCGTCGCGCCTCGTCCTCAGTCACCTCGCCGGACGCGAGCAGTCGCGCCACCAGGTGGTCGGGCGGCGGGGCGAGGAATTCGGCGGCGACGTCGGTGCGCGCGACCTTCGCGATGATCCGTCCGCCCTTGAGGCGGAACCGGACCAGGGCGGGGGTCATCAGCGGGAAGCCGGACGCCTCGACCAGGTCGACGCCGTGCCGCAGGAGCAGGTCGACCATCGCCGACTCCTCCTCGGGAGCGGTGTGGCGGTACAGCAGGTTGACGCCGAACGTCTTGGGGTCGCCGGCCAGGTCGCGGAGCTGGCGGTCCACTTCGGTGGGGCTCTGGCCGCCCGCTCCGAGGAAGCCGAGGAGTCCTGTTTTGGCGAGGGAACGCAGCATCTCGGGGCCGGAGATGCCGCCGTACAGCGAACCGGCCAGGTAGGCGAGGCGGAGGCCGTACCGTTCGCGGAAGCTTCGCGCGCCTAGGTCGGCGGCGCCTAGGTCTCCTGCCTGGGCCGACGCGGGGGCGGACGTGGGACGGGTCGTGGGTGCGGGGAGCGGCTCGGCCGCGGCTTTGATGCGCGACACCAGCTTGGTGAGGACGGTGCCGGGGCCTAGTTCGACGAACTCGAAGTCGCCGTGGCCCATCAGGCGTCGCACGGTCTCCGTCCAGCGGACGGGTGCGGTGATCTGGCGGGTCAGCGTGTCCTTGACCTCGCCGGGCCCGTAGGGCTGCGCGTCGGTGTTCGCCAGCACCGGGACGGCGGGCGGACGGAAGGTGAAGCCGTCCAGGAACCCGCCGAACTCCCCGGCGACGGCCGCCATGTGCCGGGAGTGGAACGGCGCGCTCACGTTCAGGCGGACGGCCCGCGCGCCCGCGGCCTCGAAGGCGGCGCGGACGGCGTCGATCCGGTCCGCAGGCCCGGACAGGACGAACTGGTCGAGGGCGTTGTGGTTGGCGACGTCCACGTCGTCGATGCGCGACTCGGCGAGGACCCGGACGACCGTCGCCTCGTCGGTTCCGACGACGGCCGCCATCCCGCCGCCCTCGACGGCGGACATCAGCGCGCCGCGCCGCTGCACCAGGCGGAGCCCGGTCTCGAAGTCGAAGACCCCGGCGGCGAACAGCGCGACGTACTCGCCCAGGCTGTGGCCGATCAGGTAGTCGGCCGGGACGGGGTCCTGGGCCGTCCGTTCGAGGAACGACAGGGCGCCGACCACGTACAGGGCGGGCTGGGTGAACTCGGTGCGGCCGAGCCTGCGCAGCGGGTCGGTCAGGCACAGCTCCGCGATCGAGTAGCCGAGCACCCGGTCGGCGATCGCGGTCTCCTCCGGGTACCGCTCGAAGAGGCCTTCGCCCATCCCGCGCCGCTGCGATCCCTGACCGGGGAAACCGTAGACCTTCACTGAGTGCGCCTTCCTTCGTGACCGCCGGGCGGCGGCGGCCCGGGCCCGGGCCAGCGGGCCCGGGTCGTGGCCGAACGGGTTGAGAAACGGCAGGGACCGCGACCGGGTCTCCGGGGGGAGGTTGCCGCGGACGAAGTTGTGCAGCGTGCCCGCCGGACCGAGGTCGAAGTAGTGGAAGTCGCCGCGGTCGCGCATGGCCGCCATCGTCAGCTCGAACTCGACGGGCAGCCGGGCCACCCGCCGGAAGTGCTCGGCGGACGGCCGGCCGACCGGCAGGCCGTCCACCGAGGAGATCCACGGGACGCGCGGCGCCGCGAACGCGACGTCCGCGAACGCGGCCTCGCCCGCGCCGACCGCGTGGTCCATGAGGTGGGAGTGGTAGCCGTACTCCACCGGGATCCGCTGGTGCAGGACCTCGGCGTCGCGCAGCGCCGCCTGCACGCGGTCGACGACCCGCAGCGGGCCGGCGACGACGAAGTGGCCCGGCGCGTTCCGGGCGGCCACCTCGCACTCGCGCAGCGCCGGCACCCGGTCGAACACCTCGGGCGCGGCGAGGACGGCGAGCATGCCGCCGGGCGGGCTCGCCCGCAGCGCGTCGGCCTGCCGGACGAGCAGGCGCAGGCAGTCCGCGCCGTCCAGAGCCCCCGACACGACCGCGGCGGCGTACTCGCCGAGGCTGTACCCGAGGACGTAGTCGGGTTCGACGCCCGCGGACCGCAGCGTCTCGGCCAGGGCGAGTTCGACCATCACGATCGCCGGATGGGTGAAGCGGGTGTCGGTGAAGGGCTCGTCCTTGCGCCGTCCCGCCTCGTAGACGCGGTCGAGGACGGACGCGCCGAGTTCGTCGGCGGCCACGGCGTCGAAGCGGCGCAGCGCCGCCCGGAACACCGCGTTCTCCCCGTAGAGTTCCCGGCCCATCTGGTAGTACTGCGAGCCCTGGCCGGAGAACATGAAGACGATCGGCAGATCGGTCACGCCGGTTCCCCCGCTTCCTGGTATTCGTCCCAGAACATTCCGTTCGACGGCGCCGGGTAGGCGTCCCAGAACAGGCCGGGGCCGGTCTCCTCGACGCCCCGGATCACGAGCCTGCGGTCGAGCGGAGGCGCGTCCAGCGGGACCCGGGAACTCTCGCCGACGGGAGCCGGGGCGACCAGCAGATGCGCGTTCGTCCCGCCGTCGGCGAAGCAGTTGATCGCGGCGACGTTCGCGGCGTCCGGCCAGGGACGGCCGTCGCGGGGCAGGTGGAGCGGGGACGCGTCCAGGTCGAAGTGCTCCAGCGGCCGCTGGCCGGACCGGAACGGGACCTGCCGCCCGTGGTGCAGCATCAGCACGACCTTGATGAAGGCCGCGATCCCCTCGGCGGCGAGGGGGTGCCCGATGTTCGGCTTGATCGACCCGAGGGCCACCGGCCGGTCCGGCTCCGTCCCGTAGACGGCCTCGACCGCCCGCAGTTCGAGCAGGTCGGTGACGGTCGAGCCGGACCCGCTCGCCTCCACCCAGCCGACGTCCCCCGCCCGGACGCCGCCGCTCGCCAGCGCGTCGGTCATCACCGCCCGCAGCGCCCGCGGGTTCGGGGCCGACGGGCCGGCGGTCCGGCCGTCGTTGTTGATCGCCGCGCCCTTGACCACCGCCAGGACGCGGTCACCGTCGGCCATGGCCCTGGCCAGCGGCTTCAGGACGGTGACGCCGACGCCCTCGCTGAGCACGATGCCCGCCGCCCTGCGGTCGAAGACGTGGAACTCCGCGCCCGGGTTGAGCAGCCCCCGGTTCCCGAAGATCTGGAGCGCCCGGTCGTCGGCGAGCAGGCTGACGCCCGCGACGACCGCCGAGTCGAGCGCGCCCGAACGCAACGCCTGGATCGCCAGGTCCATCGCGACGAGCGCCGAGGAGCAGGCGGTGTCGACCACCAGGCTCGGGCCCCGGAAGTCGAAGAAGTGCGAGATGTTCGCGGCCAGATAGTTCTGGCCCGTGGCCACCACCGGGTTCTTCGCCTGCTCCAGCCGTTCCGGGTCGAACGCGTGGGTGCCGCGTCCGCCGACGTAGACGCCGACCCGGCCGCCTCGCAGCTCGTCCGGGCGGTACCCGGCGTGGCGGACGGCGTTGGCGACCTCCTCCAGCAGCAGCAGCGCCTGCGGGTCCATCGCCAGGGCGTCGGCGTCGGCGAGCAGGAAGGCGCCCGGGTCGAAGCGGAGCAGGTCGTCCAGCAGGCCCGCGTGGAACCCGTTGGGGCCCCCGAGACGCCGGTCGGCGGCCGTGATCCGGCGCAGCGCCGAACGTCCTTCGCGCAGCAGCTCCCAGTACTCCGCCAGGGACGGCGCGTCCGGGAACCTGCACGCCATGCCGATCACGGCGATGTCGCCGGAGTCCCCCACGGGGCCCCGGTCCGGGGGTTCGGCCGTCCGGACGGCCGCCACCGGCACCGCCTCCCCCGTGCCGGACGTGCCGGACGTGCCGAACGCGGCGGCCAGTTCGGCGGGATGCTCCTCGGCCAGGTACGCCGCGAACCCGTCGACCGTCGGGTACTCCAGCAGCGAGGACGGGTCGAGGGACACCCCGAGCCGCTTCGCCAGGGTCTGCACGAGCTGCGACACCAGGATCGAGTCCACCCCGTAGTCGGGCAGCGGCACGTCGCCCGCCAGCTTCGACCGGTCGAACCGGAGTTCGGCGGCGAGCTGGTCGAGCAGCCACGCACCCACCGCCCCGACCGAGTCCGCCGAGCCGACAGCGCCGACCTGAGCCGCCGAGCCCGCCGGGACAGCCGGTCCGGCCGGGGCCGCAAGGGCCGAGCTGGCCGAGGCAGCCGCGCCTACCTGAGCCGACAAGTCCGGCGAGGCCGCCGGTCCGGCCGGGACCGCGACCGGAGCCGGGACCGCGACCGGAGTCGGGGACGCGGTGGGCGCCGGGGTGAGGCGGCGGGCCGTCAGGCGCTCGGGCCGCCAGTCGGCGTCCGGGCGCGGCACTGCCGGCATGACCACGCGGGTGTCGGCGGCGAGCGCGCGGTCGAGCAGCGCCAGTCCTTGCGCGTCGGTGAGCGAGTCCAGCCCCGAGGCGCGGTAGGCGGTGCCGCGCGCCTTGCCCATGCCGGTGTCGCGCCAGCTCGGCCACTGGACGCTCACCAGCGGCAGCCCGTGCGGGCGCGCCTCGGCCACGGCGTCCAGGTAGGCGTTGGCCAGCGCGTAGTCGGCCTGGCCGACCGCGAGCGCCGGAACCGCCGCCACGACCGAGGAGAACAGCACGAACACGCTCAGCGGCTCGTCGCGGAAGCACTCCACGAGCGTGTCGACGCCCTGCACCTTCGGGGCGATGATGTCGGCCATCCCCGCCGGTGTCTTCCGCACGAACGCCGGGTTCTCGAAGTCGGTCAGCCCGGCGCTGTGGACGACTCCGCCCACCGGCCCGAGCCTGCTCCGCACCCCGGCCAGCGCCTCGGCGGTCGCGCGCCGGTCGTCCAGCGGGACGGCGAGGCACTCCAGTTCGACGCCCTGCCCGGCGAGGTCCGCCAGGTCGCGCAGTTTGCGGCCCAGCGCGCCGCCTGCGGCGATGTGCGCGGCCCACTCGTGGCGCGGCGGCAGTTCCTCGCGGCCGGTGAGGACGAGCTTGCGCACGCCGTACCGGGCGACGAAGTGCCGGGCGGTCAGCAGGCCGATGCCCCGCGTGCCGCCGGTCACCCACAGCACGTGGCCGGACGGGAAGACCGGGGCGCGGCCCGCACCGTCCGGCAGCGCGCGGAGTTCGGAGCGGAGCCGGACGCCGTCGCGGTAGGCGACCTCGGCGAGTTCGGAGTCGAGGGCCAGCTCGTCGGCGATCACGCGGCAGCACACGTCGTCGGGCAGGTCGTGGGCCAGCCGCACCTGGCGGGAGCGGACGTGGCCGTACTCGCTCTGGAGCATCCGGTAGAGGCCCGCCCGCGCGGCGCCGCCGAGCGCCGTCCGGGAGACCAGGAGAAGGCGCTGGTCCCGGCTCCCCAGCCGGACGAGCCGCTGGAGCCAGGCCAGCCAGGGCGCGAGGTCCGCGTGGCCGGGCGCGGCGGGTTCGGCGCACCCGGCGAGGTCCACCACCGCGTCGAAACGCTCCCAGTCGGTGCGCGGGTCGTCCGCCTCGGCCGCGAGACGGTCGGGGGTGATCGTCTCGGCCGCCGGCAGCGCGGCGGCCAGCCGTGCCGCCAGCGCCTCGGTTCCCGGCGCGACCAGCACGGCCGTGCGCGCCGGCGGCCCGGTGCGGGCCTCGGGCGCGGCGGGCTCCCAGTGCCGGCCGAGCAGCGTCCCTTCGAGGGCCGCCGGGCCCGCGAGGTCGGCTTCGGCCGCCGCCAGCCAGACGCGGCCCCCGTCGAACGGGTAGCCGGGCAGCGCGGTCTTGGCGGGGGCTCCCGCCGGGTGCAGGACGGACCAGTCCACGCGTCCGCCCGCGACGAAGGCCGCCGCGCAGGACGCGGGGTCGGCGGGCGCCGTGCCGGTGGCGGCCGGACGGCGCACGTCCACGACGCCCGTCGCGACCCCGGCCGGTTCCCCGCCGGCGAACGCGTCGAGCCGGGCGGCCAGTTCGGGGACGTCGTGGAAGACGACCGCGAGCCGGTGCGCCATGGCCTCGCGTCCCGTCTGGAGCGTCCAGGCAATCTCCTCGGGCGCGGACGCGGCGCCGTCGCCGCGCAGGAACTCCGCGAGGCGGCGCGCCTGCGCGCGGAGCGGGCCGTCCTCGCGGGCGGACAGGACCGCCACCTGCGGGCCGCCCGCCGACGGCCGCGACGGTGCGGCGCCGGTGTGCTCCTGGAGGACGAGGTGGGCGTTCGTCCCACCCGCCCCGAACGAACTCACCACGGCGGTCCTCGGCCGCAGCGCGCCGTCGGCGCCGGTCCGGCGGGGCCACGGGGCCGGCTCGCGCTGCACCGAGAACGGCGTGGCGTCGAAGTCGATGTTCGGGTTCAGCTCGTCGGAGTGCAGCGACGCCGCGAGTTCGCCGTGGCGCAACTGCATCAGGACCTTCGTCACGGCGGCGATCCCGGCGGCCGACTCGGCGTGCCCGATGTTGGACTTGACCGAACCGATCGGCAGATGCGCGGGCATGTCGTCCTTGAACGCGCGGAGCATACCCGTGACCTCGATCGGGTCGCCGAGGACGGTTCCCGTGCCGTGCGCCTCCACGTAGTCGAGGTCGCCGGGACGCAGCCCGGCCCGGTCCAGCACGGAGCGGAGCAGGTCGCCCTGCGCCTTCGGGTTCGGGACGCTGTAGCCCTTGCCCGTCCCGCCGTGGTTGACGGCCGAGGCCCGGACGACGGCGAGGACCCGGTCGCCGTCGGCCAGCGCCGCGTCCAGGCGCTTCAGCAGGACCGCGCCGGATCCCTCCGCCGGGACGTATCCGGTCCCGCCCGCGCCGAAGCTGCGGCAGCGGCCGTCCTCGGCGAGGAACCCGCGCTGCGCCAGTTGCAGGTACTTCACCGGGTGGCTCGAAATGTTCACGCCGCCCGCGACGGCGACGTCGCAGTCCCCGTTGCGGATGGCGAGGCAGGCCTGGTGGATGGTGACCAGGGACGACGAGCACATCGTGTCCAGGGCCACGCTCGGGCCGGTGAAGTCGTAGAAGTACGACACCCGGTTGGCCACCGACGCGTACGACGACGACGCGGCGATCCCGCCGCCGTGCAGGGCGTCCCGCGCGCCGTACAACTGGTAGTGGCCGTACATCAGGCCGACGAACACGCCCGTGCGGGCGCCCCGGAGGCTCGCGCGGGTGTGGCCGGCGTCCTCCAGGAGGTGCCAGACGGTCTCCAGGAAGACCCGCTCCTGGGGATCGACGTGCTCGGCCTCGATCTGCGACATCCGGAAGAACATCGGGTCGAAGCGGTCCGCCCCCCGGACGAAACCGCCCCATTTGCCGTAGGTCTTGCCGGGGACGGACTTGTCGGGGTCGTAGAACCGGCCGTGGTCCCACCGGTCGGCGGGGATCTCCTCCACGCAGTCGCGGCCCTCCCGCAGGTTGCGCCAGAACTCCGTCACGTCGTCGGCCTGCGGGTAACGGCCCGCCACCCCGATGATCGCGATGTCGTCCCGTCCCGGCCGGGACGCCGGTGTCCCGACCTGCACGGGCACGGCGGTGCGCACGGCGCCGTCCTCGGCGGCGTTCTCGACGGCGTGCTCGGCGGCGTTCCCGGCAGCGTTCTCGCTGGCGTGCGCGGCGGCGGGCGAGGTGGCGGGCGCGGGCGTGTCGGCGGGGACGGTCAGCGCTCCGGCGTGCTCGGCGGCCAGGTGCTCGGCCAGTTCGCGGACGGTCACGTACTCGAACAGGAGCGTCTTGGACAGCGGCCCGAACCGCTCTTCGAGCCGCCGGACCATGCTCATCGTGATCAGCGAGTCGACGCCGTAGACGTCGAACGGCTCGGTCACGTCGATCTCGTCCGCCGGGATCTTCGCCTCCTCCGCGAGGACGCGGAGGACCAGTTCCTCGGCGCGGGTGCGGGCGTCGCCCGGCTGCCCGGCGGGTTCCGCCGGGACGGGCGGGGACGTCCGGGAGCCGTCGAGGGCGCGCTCGATGCGGGCGGGGTCGCCCGGGGCGAGCAGGAGCCGCGTCGCGGTGCCGCGCATCGCCCGCTCCAGGGCGTCCAGTGCGGGCGCCGTGCGCAGCGGGCGGATGCCGAGCACCCGCTCCATGTAGCGGGCCGCGTCGGCGTCCACGCTCATCGCGCCCTCGGACCAGACCGGCCAGGCGGCCGCGAGCGTGCGGCCCCGGCGCCGTCCGGCGCGGACCTCCCGTTCGCGCCACGCGGCGAAGTGGTCGAGGAACGCGTTCGCGAACGCGTAGTCGGACTGGCCCGCGTTGCCGAACGCGGCGGCGGCCGACGAGAACGCCACGAAGTAGTCCAGCGGCTCGTCCCGGGTCACCTCGTCGAGGAGGACGGCGCCGCGCAGCTTCGGCCCGAGGACCGCGTCGGCGTCCGGGCGGCTCTTGCGCGCGAGGAGGCCGTCCCTGAGCTGTCCGGCGAGGTGGAGCACGCCGCGCACCGCGCCGTGCGTCCGGCGCGCCTCGGCGACCAGCGCGGCGACGTCGGCCGCGTCGGTGACGTCGGCCCGGACCAGGACCGCGCCCGCCGCCTCGGCGCGGGCGCGCGTCTCGGGACCGGGGTCGGAGCGGCCGACGAGCACGATTCCGGTGCGCGGCGCCCCCGCCGCCCGCCGCGCCGCCGCGACGTGCTCGGCGAGCAGCAGCCCGAGCGCCCCGGTGCCGCCCGTGATCACGTGCGCGCCGTCGCCTGTGAAGGACGATCCCGCGGCGGCGGGCAGGTCCGTCCGGCGCCACGTCCGGCGGGTCCGGCCGTCCGCGCCGTACCGGACCTCCGGGTCGGCGTCGGAGCGGAGTTCGCCGAGCACCGCGTCCGCGAGCGAGCCGGACGCGACCGCGACGGCCCGGAAGTCGATCGCCGGGTGCTCCTGGACGACGCAGCGCCCGAACGCCGCCATCGCCGGGTGCGCCGGGGACGCCGCCGGGTCGCGGTGGACGTACAGGTACCGCAGCGGGCCGCGCCGGAGCCGCTGCCACTCCTGGAGGAAGGCCAAAGCCTGGTGGAAGTCGGACTCCGGGGCCGCGTACTCGTCGGCGACGTGGACCACCTGGACCGGCCCGGCGGCCTCGGCGTCGCGCGGCCCGGACCGCCGGACGGTCAGTCCCGCCGCTTCGAGCGCCGGACGCAGTGAGGCGTCCTCGGGGCCGAGCAGCAGGACGGTCCCGGCGGCCTCGCGGACGGCCGGGGCGGCGGGTTCCCACCGGGCCTCGAAGGCCGCGACCGTGTCGGCGGACGTCACCGCCCGGAGCGTGAACCCCTCGATGGCCGCCACGACCGCGCCGGTGCCGTCGAGCAGCGCGACGTCGAAGGCGAGCATCCCCGCCGGGACGGGACGCGCCGCCGCGCGGGCGTGCGCGTGGACCTCCTCGGGCAGGTCGGCGTACAGCCGGACCGAGCCGAGCGAGAACGGGAGGTAGGGCACGGGCCCGGCGGGACCGCCCGAGGCGGGAGCGAGCCTGCCCGCCGTCTGGAGCGCGGCGTCCAGGAGCGACGGGTGGAAGACGTAGTCGCCGAAGTCCGCCCGCAGAGCCTCGGGGAGACGCAACCGGGCGAGCGCTTCGTTCTCCCCCGTCACCAGGTGTTCGATCACCCGGAACCCGTCGCCGTAGTCGAAGCCGAGCCGGGCGAACTCCGCGTAGCAGTCGGAGCCGCTGTGGACGCGTCCGCAGCGGGCGCGCACGGCCGCGAGATCGACCGGGACGGGGCGCGCGCCCGGATCGCCGAGGACGAGCACCCCCCGGGCGTGCACGGGGGAACCCGCCGCGCCCGTGACCTCGAACGCGGCCCGGTCCGGCCCGGTCTCGACGGCCAGCCGCAGCCCCGTCCCGTCGGCGAACCGGACCGGCGCGGCCCACACGAGGTCGTCGACGCCCCGGACCGGGACGCCGCCGGAGGCGAGTTCGCCCGCCAGCCGGGCCATCTCCAGGTACGCGACGCCGGGCAGGACGAGTTCCCCGCCCACCACGTGGTCGCGGAGGAAGAACTCCCGGCCCGTGAGCGTCTTGGTGAACGCGGTTCCGCCGGCGTCGGCGGCGTCCAGCAGGGTGCCGTGCAGCCGGGGGGACGACGCGGGCTCCACCCAGTGCCGTGGCCCGGCGAACGGGTAGGTCGGCAGGTGGACGCGGCGGCGCGGCCTGCTCCGGTGGAGCTGCGCCCAGTCCACCTCGGCTCCCGCCAGCCACTCGTCCAGGACGGCGGCCGGGTCGGTGTGGTCGGTGACCTTCCGGGGCGTCAGCGTCCGCTCGGCCGTGCCGGTCCGCACCGACGACGGGCGTCCGGCCAGGTGGTCGAGCAGTTCGGCGCGCAGGGCCGCGACGCTGTCGGCGACGACGGCGAGCCGCTCCCTCATCGGCTCGCGGCCGACCTGGAGGGTGTAGGCGAGGTCCCCGGCCGGGACGTCCTGCTCACCGAGATGGTCGGCGAGCCGCCGGGCCGTCCCGCGCAGCGCCTCGGGATCCCGTGCGGACAGCACGTACACCTGCTCGCCCGGGTGCTCCGCGTCGGCTTCCGGCATCCTTGCCTCCTCCAGGACGACATGGGCGTTGGCGCCGCCGAACCCGAAGGAGCTGACGCCGCCCCGGCGGGGCGCGGGGTTCCCGGCCGCGTCGCGGGGACTCGGCCAGGGCCGCGTCGCGGCGGCGATCTCGAAGGGCCCGCCGCCGAGGTCGAGGCGCGGGTTGTGCTCGCGGAGGTGCAGGCTCGCGGGGATCGTCGCGTGGCGCAGGGCGAGGACGACCTTGAGCAGCCCGGCGACCCCGGCGGCGGCCTCCAGGTGGCCGATGTTCGTCTTGACCGAGCCGAGGACGCAGCCCGCGGACTCCTCCCCGTCGGCGCGCAGGCGGCGGAACGCCGCGCTGAGGCCGAGGGTCTCGATCGGGTCGCCGAGCGCGGTGCCGGTGCCGTGGGCCTCGATGTACCCGACCGTCTCCACCGGCACGCCGGCGGACCGGTAGGCGTCGACCAGCAGTTCGGCCTGCGCGTCGGGGTTCGGCGCGGTCAGGGACGTGGCGCGGCCCCCGTGGTTGATCGCGGCGGCCTTGATCACCGCGTGGACGGCGTCGCCGTCGGCCTCGGCCCGGTCGGCGGCCTTCAGCAGCACCACGCCGACGCCCTCGCCCCGGACATAGCCGTTCGCGCCGCTGTCGAACGCCTTGCAGCGCCCGTCCGGGCTCAGCATCTCCCCCTCGCTCAGCGCCTCATAGACGGCCGGGGTGAGGATCAGGCTGACGCCGCCCGCGATCGCCAGATCGCAGACGCCCGCGCGGAGGGCGGCGCCCGCCTGGTGGACGGCGGTCAGCGACCCGGAGCAGGCGGAGTCGATCGCCATGCTCGGGCCGCGCAGGTCCAGCAGGTACGACACCCGGTTCGGGATGATCGACAGGGCGGCGCCGGTGAGGGTGTGGCCCGCGCTGGGGCGGCCTGCGGCGCGCTGCACGTCCAGGTAGTCGGAGTTGGTGGCGGCGAGGAACACGCCGACCCGGCGGCCGGCCAGGTCCGACGGCCGGTAGCCGGCGTCCTCGATCGCCGCCCAGACCACTTCGAGCACCAGCCGCTGCTGCGGGTCCATCAGCTCCGCTTCACGCGGGGAGATCCCGAAGAACGCGGCGTCGAACCGGTCGACGCCGGACAGGAAGCCGCCCCACCGGGAGCGGGAGCGCGGATGGTCGCGCCAGTCCCAGCGGTCGGCGGGGACCTCGCCGACCAGGTCGTCCCCGGCGGCCAGATGGCGCCAGAACTCGGCCAGGTCGGACGAGCCGGGAAGCCGTCCCGCCATGCCGATGATCGCCACGTCCCGGCTCGCGGGCTCGCGCCGCTCCTCGGCGGGGGACGCGGGCACGGGTTCCTCGGCGGCCCCGAACCGTGCCGCCAGCTCGGCCGGGTGGTGTTCGGCGAGGTGGGCGGCGAGCGCGGTCAGCGTGCCCCGGCTGTAGAACAGCGTCGGCTCCACCTCGATGCCGAACGCGCGGCCCAGGTCGGCGCTGAACGCCGTGAACGTCACCGAGTTCATGCCGAGTTCGCCGAGCGGCGTGCGCGGGTCGGCCTCGCCGGGCTCCAGCCCGGCCAGCCGCTCGACCATCGCGGCCAGTTCGGCGACCAGCTCGGGGTGGCGCGGCCCGCCGGACGGCACCGGACGTCCGGGCTCCGCCGCGCCGTACCGGGCCCGCAGCTCGGCGTCGGGCAGCGCCGCCAGCGCCGTCCGGTCGGCCTTCCCGTTGAGCGTGCGCGGCAGCCCCGTCACCCGGACCAGCACGTCGGGGATCATGTGGGGCGGGAGCCACGCGGCGAGCTGCTCGCGCGCCGGTTCGGGCGCGCCGTCCGCGAGGACGTAGCACCCGACCAGCGACCGGACGTCCCGCCGCTCCCGGACGACCACCACGGCCTCGCGGACCCCGTCCATCCGCCGCAGCGTCGCCTCGATCTCGCCGAGTTCGACGCGGAAGCCGCGGATCTTGACCTGGGAGTCCATCCGCCCCACGTACTCGATCCGCCCGTCGGGCAGCCGCCGGACCAGGTCGCCGGTCCGGTACATGCGGGCGTCCGGACGGCCGTCGAACGGGTCGGGCGGGAAGCGCTCGGCCGTCAGCTCGGGACGGCCCAGGTAGCCGTCGGCGACGCCGTCCCCGCCGATGTAAAGCTCCGCCGCGACCCCGGACGGGACGGGCCGCCGCTCGCCGTCCAGCACGTACAGCCGGGTGTTGGCGATGGGGCCGCCGATCGTCACCCGGTCGCCGGGCTCGAGCCGGCTCGCCGCCGACCAGATGGTCGTCTCGGTCGGCCCGTACAGGTTCCACACCGCGCGGTTGGCCGCGACCAGCGCGTCGGCGGTGGCGGCCGACAGCGCCTCCCCGCCGCACAGGACGGTCAGGTCCGGGCTGCCGCGCCAGCCCGCGGCGAGCAGCATGGTCCACGTCGCCGGGGTGGCCTGGATGATCGTCGCCCCGCTGCTCTCGACGGCCTTGCGCAGCAGGACGCCGTCGCGGGCGGTCTCCGCCGGGAGCACGTCCACCGTGGCCCCGGTGACGAGCGGCAGGAGGAGTTCCAGCGCGGAGATGTCGAAGCACACGGTCGTCAGCGCGAGCAGCGTGTCGCCCGGTCCGCAGCCGGGTTCCCGCGCCATCGACCACAGGAAGTTCGTCAGGGCGCGGTGCGGGACCTGGACGCCCTTGGGACGGCCGGTCGAGCCCGAGGTGTAGATCACGTACGCGGGGTCGGCGGGTCCCGCCGGGCCGGGCCACGTCGCCTCGGCGGGCTGCTCGGCGGTGTCGGCGACGAGCCGGGGCACGTCCCCGAACCGCGCCCGCACGGACGAGTGGGTGAGCATGAGGTGCAGGCCCGCGTCCTCGGCCATGTAGGCGAGCCGGTCCTCGGGGTAGGACGGGTCGAGCGGCACGTAGGCGGCCCCGGCGGCGTGGACGGCGAGCAGCGCGACCGGCAGGTCGAGACTGCGGGGCATCAGGATCCCGACCGTCCGGCCGCGCCCCGCCCCGCACGCGCGCAGCCGGGCGGCGAGCGCCTCGACCCGTTCCACGAGCAGCCGGTAGGTGAGTTCACCGTCGCGGAACCGCACGGCGACGTCGTCGGGGCGCTCCCCGGCCTGCCGCCGGACCAGCTCCCACACCAGCGTCTCGGACGGGTACGCGACCGGCTCCACGGCGGCCTGTTCCGCCTCGGTGAGCAGGTCCAGTTCGCCGACCGGCGCGTCCGGCGCCGCGACCGCGTGGGACAGCAGCGTCGTCAGGTGCTCGCCGAGCCGCCGCACGGTCGCGGCGTCGAACAGGTCGGGGTCGTACTTGAGCGAGAAGCGGCACGCGTCGGCGTCCTCGATCACCTCCAGGGTGAGGTCGAACTCGCCCTCCTGGTGGACGCCGTCCACCGGGCCGAGCACGACGCCGTCGCCGCCCGCGCCGCGCGTCCAGTTCTGGAAGTAGAACGCCACGTTGAACGGCGGCGACTGCTTCAGTTCCTCGGCGAGCGCGAGCAGCGGGTAGGCGCTGTGCTCCAGCGCCGCAAGGACCGTGCCGCGCACCCGGCCGACGAGCGCGCGGAACGGCGCCCGGCCGTCGATCCGCTCGGCCAGCACGACCATGTTCATGAAGTAGCCGAGCACGTCGTCGAACCCCTCGGCCGGGCGTCCGGCCGCCGGGGTGCCGACCGCCACGTCGTCCTGGCCGCTGTAGCGGTGCAGCACCGCGAACCAGCCGGCGAGCAGGACGCCGAACAGGGACGTCCGCTCCTCGGCGGCGAGCGCGCGGGCGTTCCGGGTGACGTCCGCCGGGATGCGTCCCTCCAGGACGTCGCCCCGGAACCCGGGCACGGCCGGCCGGGGACGGTCCAGCGGCAGCTCGACCGTCGTCGTCCGGTCCCGCAGGCGTCCGACCCAGTAGTCCCGCAGGCGGCGGCCCTCCGCCCCGGCGAGCAGGTCGTCCTGAAGGCGGACGAAGTCGCCGTAGGTGCGCTCGGGCCGGACGGCCGGCGGCGCCCCGCCGGCCGCCACGGCGGCGTGGCCGCGCCGCAGCTCGTCCAGCAGCAGGGCGATCGACAGGCCGTCGAAGACCAGGTGGTGGAACGTCAGGAGCAGGGCGTGCCGGCCGTCGCCGAGCGTGTAGAGCGTGGCGCGGACCAGCGGGCCTTCCGCCAGGTCGAACGGGCGGCGCAGGTCGGCGCGCATCCGGGCGCGGAGGTCCGCGTCGTCCACGCTGGTCAGGAACACGTGCTGGAACGGCAGCTCCGGCTCGGCCGCGATCCGGACGAACGGGCCGTCCTCGCCGGTCCGCACGGTCGCCCGCAGTTCCTCGTGCCGGTCGACCAGGTTCTGGAGGACGACCCGCAGCGCGAGCACGTCGAGGTCGGGGCCGAGCCACAGGGCCAGCGGCAGGTTGTAGGCGTAGCCGCCGGGGGCGATCCGGTCCAGGACCCACAGGGCGCGCTGCCCCGCCGACAGCGGGTGCCGTCCGGCCTCGGCGTCCGCGCGGGGGCGCAGGACCTGCCGGGCCGCCGCCTGGCCGCCCGGGGCGGCGGGCGCCGGGACCGGGGCGGGGGCCGCGGGGGCGTCCGCGAGCAGGTCCCCCGCCAGGTGGCGCGCCACCTGGCGCAGGGTCGGGAACTCGAAGAACTCGCCGAGGGCCACCGGGACGCCGAACGCGTCGTCCACCGCCTTGACGATCTTCATTCCGCTGAGCGAGTCGAAGCCGTAGTCGGCCAGCGGACGGTCCGGGTCGATCCGGCCGTCCAGCTTGAGGACCCGTTCGACCAGCTCGCCGAGGCGGCCGGTGAGGGCGTCCACCGCGTCGGCCGCGCCGGACGCCGGGGCCGCGGACGCTGCGGGGGCGGGCGCCGGGGCCGTCCCGACGACGCCGTCGCTCACCGCGACGATGACCGTCTGGCCGGTCTCGGCCCGTCCGCCGTCCAGCGTCGTGACGCCGGTGAATCCCTCTTCGTGCAGGAGCCGCGTCCACTCGCGGGGCGAGGCCAGCGGGGAGTCGGGGAGGCGCAGCTCGGCGTCGTCGAACGCCCACCAGCCGTCCAGGACGCCGCCGCCGAGGGTGAGCAGCGGCCGGACCTCGGTCAGCTCGTTCAGGACGAGCCGCCCGCCGGGCCGCAGCAGCGCCTTGGCCCGGCGCAGCGTGGCCCGCAGGTTCCGGGTGGCGTGGACGACGTTGGTCGCGAGGACCATGTCGGCCGCGCCCGTCGCGAACCCCTGCGCCCCGAGGTCCTTCTCCGCGTTCAAGACCTGGAAGCCGACGAACGGGAAGCGGTCGGCGAACCGCTCCCGGCCGTGGTCGAGGAAACGCGGCGAGATGTCGGTGAAGGTGTAGCGGACGGCGGACGGGTCCCCCGCGAGCACCGGCAGGACCGCCTCGGTGGTCGCTCCGGTTCCCGCGCCGAGTTCGACCACGTGGAACGGCTCGGCCCTCGACGGGCGCCGCGCGTCCAGGTGGCGGCGCACCTCGTCCCGCACGAACCGGTTGAAGGAGTCGGTGAGCGGGTTCCCCTTGTAGAAGTTCTGCACCAGCTTCATCGACGTGCCGGGGAACATGATCTCGGTGGCGCCGACCTCGCCGCGCAGGATCTCCGGATACGCCGCCAGGAACAGCCGGTTCAGCGTGACGGTCGGTTCGATGTCGGGGTAGTCGGCCGCGATCCGGTCGAACTCGCCGTCCCGGGGCGCGGCGCCCTCGACGGCGGCGGTCGTGGTGACCCGGTCGCCGTCCCGGGTGAGGTAACCCGCCGCGGCGAGGATGTTCAGCAGCGCCTCGTGCAGGCGCGCGAACCTTTCGGCGATGCCGAGGCTTTCGCGCAGGGCTGCGGCGCCGTGCGTCTCGCCCCGTCGGCGGAAGACGCCCATGCGCCGGTACGCGTCCAGCAGGACGGGGAGCGCCGCCGCCTCCAGTTCGGCGTACCCGGCGAGGACGGCGGCGGCCCCGGCGTCCACGTCCCCGGCCGCGTCCGGGCGGACGGTCGCCGGTTCTTTCGCGAGGGGCGCGACCAGTTCGGCGTCGAGCGCGGGATCGTGGCCCATCGCCTCCAGGGCGTGCCGTCCGGCCCGGATCGGCATCGCCTGCGCCACGCCGCTGCCGAGGACGCGCGCCATCGCCGCGATCCCCGCGTCGGCGCTGAAGCCCTCGATGCCGAGGCCGTCGAAGATCTCGGCGAGGCCGGGGCGGGACCCGGAGCCGACCAGGCCCCAGTAGCCCTGGTTGATGACGGTGACGGGGACATCCAGCCGCTCCCGCAGGAACAGCGCGTAGGCGTCCTCGGTGGACGACGCGCAGATGTAGGCGGAGTTCCCGGCGAAGCTGCCGAAGGACCCGGCCGAGGAGAAGAAGACGAGGAAGTCCAGCGGCTCCCCGGCGACCGCCGCCGCCAGCGCCGCCGCCCCCTCGGTCTTCACCCGCGTGGCGGCCGTGAAGGCGGCCGTGTCGAGTTCGTCGATCCGGTGGTCGTCGAACGCCATCGCCGCGTGGACGACGCCGTGGAGCGCGCCGAAGCGGTCGTGCGCCTCGGCGACGGCGGCTGCCGCGTCCCTTGCCGAGCAGACGTCGCCGCGCACGTGGGCGACGTCCCCGCCCAGCTCTCTGATCCGCTCGGCGGTCTCCTGCTGCTCCTTGCCGAGCGGGCTGCGGCTCAGCCACACCAGCCGCGCGCGGTGCTTTCGGGCCAGGTGGACGCTGAGTTCGGCGGCGATGCCGCCGGTGCCGCCGACCAGCAGGTAGACGCCGCCGTCCCGGAACACCGGAGCGCCCGCGGGCAGCTCGATCCGGCCGAGCCGCCGGTGGTAGCGGACGCCGCCGCGCAGCGCGACCGTCCGTCCCGCGCCGTCGGCGGCCTCGGCCAGCAGGGCTTCGGCCAGTGCCGCGCGCGACGCGTCGTCGGTGACGTCGGCGGCGGCGAAGTCCACCCCCGTCACCCGGAGCGCGGCGCGCTCCTTCGGCGCGACCTGGAGCAGCCCGTGCACGCCCGCCGCGAACGGGTTCGCCACGGGGCTGCCCGCCACCGCGTACACGTCGCTGGTGACCGCGACGATCCGGTCGGCCGCACCCGACCGCAGCAGCTCGAACAGGGACAGCGACGCGTGGCGCATCTGCTCCCGCGCCTCGTCCGCGCCGCCCCGGACGGACGCGCGGGCGCCGACCCCGCCGAGGTGGAACACCAGCTCGGCGCCGCGCACCGCGTCCGTCAGATCCGGCGCGACCGCCCCGTCGAGCCGGACCAGGTCGACCCGCCCGGCGGGGAACCGGTCGGCGATGGCCGCGCCGAGCCCGGCCGACGCAGCCGTCACCAGGACGACCACTCGCCCGGCCGAAAACGCCCCGTCCCGCCGCTCCACGCTCCCGGCCCGCACCCAGACCGGCCGATAGAACGGCGGCACCCCGTCCCCGTCCGACGCGGACACGCCCAACGCGGGCACGCCCGACGCGGGCACGCCCGACGCGGGCACGGCCTGCGCGGGCATGGCCTGCGCGGGCATGGCCTGCGCGGGCATGGCCTGCGCGGGCATGGCCTGCGCGGGCATGGCCTGCGCGGGCATGGCCTGCGCGGGCATGGCCTGCGCGGGCATGGCCTGCGCGGACACAGCCGACGCGGGCACAGCCGACGTGGATACGGCGTGCGCGGGCACAGCCTGCGCGGACACGGCCGACGCGGGCACAGCCGGCGCGGAGACCGCCTGCGCAGGCGCGGGCTGCGCGGGCGCGGGCTGCGCGGAGGTGGCGTGCGCGGGGGTGGGCTGTGCGGGGGTCGGGGGGAGGTCGGGGATCCAGTAGCGCTTGCGCTCGAACGGGTAGGCGGGCAGGTCGATCCGGCGTGCCGAGGGCGGGGTGATGCGCTCCCAGTCGATCCGTGCCCCGGCCGTCCAGCGTTCGGCGACCGCGTTCAGGTCGCGCCGGGCGAGGGCGCGGTCCAGTTCGGCCGCTTCGGCGGGGGCGAGCGGTACTTCGGCGCGGGCCGCCGTGCCCGTTCTGATCTCGGGGCGGCTCTCGCCGGCGGCGTAGGCGTCCAGGGTCCGGACGGCCTCGGCCACGGACGCGGCGGGGAACGCCATGCGGTGTTCGTGGGCGGTCCGGCCGGTCTGGAGGGTGAGCGCGGCGTCCGCGAGCAGGTGGTCGGGCTCCCGTGGGGCCGGGACGGCGACGGCGCGGGCGATCTCGGCGATCGTGCGGGCGACGGCTACCGTGGCCGGCAGCTCGGTGCCGAGTTCGGCCGCCAGGCGGTCGTGGTAGCGGGCGCGTTCGGCGACGCCGAAGCCGTAGTCCGCCAGGTCGGCGGCCGGGTCGAGGTCGGCGGCGGGCACGCCCGCCGTCTCCGCCGCGAGCCGCAGGCACAGGTCGTCCGCCGCCGGGGAGGCCGCCGGTGCGTCGGTCGCGCGGAGGCGGGCCGCCAGCCGGGCCGCCGACACCCGCAGGCGTTCTTGGCTCTTGGCCGACAGCACGAGAAGCTGGGGCTGCCCGGTGGCGGCGGCCTCGCGCGCCTCGGCGCGGTGTTCCTCCACGAGCACGCAGGCGTTGGCCCCGCCGCCGCCGAACGAGCTGACGAGCGCCCGCAGCGGCGGGGCGTCCCCGTCGCCGCGCCGCTCCCAGGGCGCGAGCGTCTGCTGCACCGCGAAGGGGACGGCCTTGAAGTCGATGTCGGGGTTGCGGCGCTCGGAGCCGAGCGACGGCGCGAGCATCCGGTGCCGCATCTGGAGCAGGACCTTGGTCAGGCCCGCGATCCCGGCGGCCGACTCCAGGTGCCCGATGTTGGACTTCACCGAGCCGATCGCGACGGGCGGCGTCCCCTCCGGACGGGCGCCGCCGAACGCCCCGGCCAGGCCGGCGATCTCGATCGGGTCGCCGAGGGGCGTGCCGGTCCCGTGCGCCTCGACGTAGCCGATCGTGTCCGCGGGCACGTCCGCACGGCTCAGGGCGGCGCTGATGACCGTGGTCTGGGCCTCCGCGCTCGGCACGGTGTACCCGCCGGTCTTGCCGCCCGCGTTGACGGCCGAGCCGCGGATGACGCCGAGGATGCGGTCGTTGTCGGCGACGGCCGCCGACAGCGGCTTGAGCAGCACCGCGCCGACGCCCTCGCCGTCCACGAAGCCGTCGGCCCCGGCCCCGAAGCTCCGCAGCCGGTCGCCCCGGGAGATCATCCCGCGCTGCGCCAGGGTGCGCAGGTGCATCGGGTGGAGGATGAGGTTGACGCCGCCCGCGATGGCCGCGACGCACTCGCCCGACCGGATGCTCTCGCAGGCCAGGTGGACGGCCGTGAGCGAGGCGGAGCAGGCGGTGTCGATCGCGAGGCTGGGGCCGGTGAAGTCGAAGAGGTAGGACACCCGGTTGGCGATCGACCAGTGCCCGGAGTGCGCCTCGGTCCAGACGCCGCGTGCGCTCGCCTCGCCGCCCATCCACTCGTAGTCGTTGTTCATCACCCCGGCGAACACGCCGACCGGGCCCCGGGCGGCGAGCCGCGCCGCCGGGTACCCGGCGTCGTCCAGGACGGCGGCGGCGGTCTCCAGGAACAGGCGTTCCTGCGGGTCCATCCCCTCGGCGTCGGCGGGCGAGATCTGGAAGAACAGGGGGTCGAACTTATCGACGTCGTCGACGAAGCCCGCCCACTTGCTGTAGGAGGCGTCCGCGCCGGACGGGTCGTAGTGCGCGTCCGCGTCCCAGCGGTCGCGGGGGACCTCCCGGACGCAGTGGCGTCCCGCCGCCAGGTTGTCCCACAGCTCGTCCACCGAACCGGCCAGCGGATAGCGGCCGGCGACACCGACGACCGCCACGCCCTCGCGCGACGAAGCGGGGGCGGACGCCCGGCCCAGCAGGCTCAGCAGCAGCTTCCTCTTGTCGTCCACAACTACTCTCTCTCAGGGTCGGGCGTCCGCGGGGGGTCGGGCTCGGGGCGCGGGTCAGTGCCCGCCGTCGTGTCGGGTCGCGGCGCGCATCGCCCGCCGGGACGTCCGCACCGCGCCCGCGGCCGGGGGACCGGACGCGGCGATGCCCAGCAGCTCGGCGAGGTTGCCGGTGAAGGAGCGGATGGTCGGGAACTCGACGAACGCGGTGGCCGGCACCGGTTCGTCCAGTTGCTCGCTGAGCTTGGCCGCGACCTCGATCAGCACGAGCGATTCGAGCCCGAGTTCGAAGAGGTTGGTGTCGAGCGCCGCGTGCTCGCGTCCGCCGAGGACCTGGCCGATCTGGTCGACCACGTAGTCGGTGATGAGCTGCCGGTTCCGCTCCGGGTCGTCCGGGACGAACCGGTCGACGAGACGGTCCCCGGCCACGGGCCCGGCCGGACGCGGGTCGCCCGGGTCGATCCAGTACCGGCGCCGCTCGAACGGGTAGGTGGGCAGCGGAACCCGTCCGGCCGGGGCCCCTTCGAGGACGGCCGCGAAGTCGACGCGGGCGCCGTGCACCCACTGCTCGCCGCAGAGCAGGAGCAGGTGGGCGAGCCCGGACGGGCCGTCCGGCGCGACCCGCACCGGACGCAGCCCGCTGCCGTCCAGGAGCGCGTCCAGCCCGGACAGGTCGCCGTCGCCGGTCCAGGCGGCGGGCGAACCGGCCTCCGCCGCCGTCATCCACCGGCCGGTGCGCGGTGAGTAGACCGGCAGGCGCGGCTCGCTCGGCGGCCCGGCGGCCTGCGTCAGCGCTTCGGCGAGGGAACGCGACCCGGCGAGCACCGCGGCGACCGCGGCGCCGGTCCCGGTGGCCGCGAGCGCCGCGGGGGCGACGCCCCAGGCGATGAGCGCGGACGCCAGCGCGTACTCGTGCGCGAACGCGCCCCGCTCGGCGGAGTGCGCCGCGCACGCGTCGATCGCGGCCCGGTAGGCGGGGACGGACCGGTACAGCTCGGCGTCGTCCTCGTCGCTGAGCCGCGCCCCGGTGAGGACGAGCACGGGTCCGTCGGGCTGGTCGGCGGCGACGCCCCGGCGCTGGCGCTCGCCGTCGCCGAGCGCGAGGACCATGGCCGCGTCCCGGACGTCGCGGGCGACCAGGGCCAGCCGGTGCGCGTGGGCGCGGCGGCCGAGGCCGAGGGTCCGCGCGACCGCCGCGAGGTCCAGCCCCGGGTTCTTGCGCAGGTGGCGGGCCAGCGCGCCGGCGAGCTGCTTCAGCGCCGCCTCCGACCGCGCCGAGAGCACGAGCAGCCGTCCGTCGGCCGCGTCCCCGGCGGGGGCGGGGACGCGTTCGGGCGGCTCCTGGAGGATCACGTGGGCGTTGGTGCCGCCGATGCCGAACGAGCTGACCCCGGCGCGGCGCACCCCGGACGCGTCGGGGAGGGGCCAGTCCGCGGTCTCGGTGCCGACGTAGAACGGCGACGACGCGAAGTCGATCTCCGGGTTCGGGGTGGTGAAGTGCAGGCTCGGCACCAGGGTCCGGTGCTCCAGCATCAGCGCGGTCTTGATCAGGCCGGCGATCCCGGCGGCGGTGTCGAGATGGCCGATGTTCGTCTTGACCGAGCCGAGCGCGCAGTAGCCCGTCGCGTCGCCGTCGCCCTGCCGGAACGCGCGGGTGAGCGCCGCCACCTCGATCGGGTCGCCGAGCGGGGTCCCCGTCCCGTGCGCCTCGACGTAGCCGATGCTCAGCGGCTCGACGTCGGCGACCTCCTGGGCGTCGGCGATGACCTCGGCCTGCCCGGCGATGCTCGGCGCGGTGTAGCCGGTCTTGTTGGAGCCGTCGTTGTTGACCGCCGAACCCTTGATCACCGCGTGGATCCAGTCGCCGTCGGCGAGGGCGTCCTTGAGGCGCTTCAGGACGACGACCCCGGCGCCGCTGCCGATGACGGTCCCCCGCGCGGCGGCGTCGAAGGCGCGGCAGTGCCCGTCCGGCGAGAAGATCATGCCTTCCTGGTACTGGTGGCCCCGGCCGGGCTCGCCGACGTGCACCGCCCCGGCGAGGGCCAGGTCGCACTCGCCGCCGAGCAGGCCGAGGCACGCCGTGTGGACGGCGACCAGCGACGTGGAGCAGGCCGTGTTGATGTTGATGCCGGGGCCGCGCAGGTTGAGCTTGTAGGCGACCCGGGTCGCCAGGAAGTCCTTGTCGTTGGCCAGCATGAGCCGGTAGCGGTCCACCGACGTGCCGGTCCGGTAGCGGTCGCCCAGGTTCTCCAGCAGGTAGGTGTTCATTCCGGCGCCCGCGTAGACGCCGATGTGGCCTTCGGCGCGGTCGGGGTCATAGCCCGCCCGCTCCAGGGCCTCCAGGGCGCATTCCAGGAAGATCCGCTGCTGCGGGTCGAGGATCTCGGCCTCGTCGTGGGTGATCTGGAAGTGGTCGGCGTCGAAGAGCTCGATTCCGGTGAGGTCCTGGCCCGCCTTCACGAAGTTCGGGTCGGCGAGGCGCGCGGCCGGGACTCCGGCGGCGAGCAGTTCCTCGTCGGTGTACCGCGTCAGCGTCTCCCCGCCCTCGCGCAGGAGGTCCCAGAACCGGTCCACCGAATCGGCCCCCGGAAAACGGCAGGCCATCGAGATGATCGCGATGTCAGCGTCAGAAACGGTCATGATGTCCCCGTCAGTTCAGTTCGATGCCGAGATCGGCCGCGACCGCGCGCATTTCCAGAAAGCTTCCGGCCACGAACCGTGCCGCGTCCTCGGACGCGTCCATGCGCTGGAACAGGTCGATCAGGGTCCGTTCGTGTTCGGACCGGTCCCCCTCGTCGGCGGCGAGCGACAGGACCACCTCGCCCAGGCGCTTTTCGACGTCCGCGAGGTCGAGGGAGCGGGGGAACTTGATGCTGAAGGTGTTGCGGTCGTGGTCGGCGTTCCGTTTGACCGCCCGCACGTGACTGGCCGCGTTCAGCTTGTAGAACATGCAGTCCCAGTTCTTGTACGAGTAGAAGTTCAGCAGCGGGAAGAGCGTGCAGTGCGTCTCCATCGGCGAGGACTGGTACAGCCCCTTCGCCTGGAGTTCGGCGACGATCGTGTCGGGGTCGTACTCGTGCCGGGTCGCGATGAACGGGAAGACGATCTTCGGCAGCTCGGCGTCGTCGGCGAAGAGGATCTCCTCCAGTTCGCCGCCGAAGAGCGTGTCGGTCAGCCGCTCCCCGAAGGTCCGGTAGAAGCCCCGGACGATCTCGCGGACGTTCGACTCCATCGTGAGGATCTGCTGCGGGTCCGCGCACAACGCGATGTAGGGGATTTTCCGGCGGTGGGCCGTCAGGATCGCCCGGAGCACGAAGAAGGTCCGGCAGGAGACGCACGGAAGTTTCTCGTCCAGATAGGAGCCCGGCTTCTTCGGCGCGGGCCGGTTGAAGACCTCCCGCATCATGGCCTTGATGTTGTCGTCGTCGGAGTCCACGACGAACGTCGCCGGAATCTTCTCCTTGGCGAGCGCGATGTTCTGGGCGGCGTGGACGCTCTCGAACGGCACGTCGAAGGTGTACGCGAGGACCCGCCTGCCGTACTCGTTGACGAACTTGTCCAGCATGTAGGTGCTGTCCTTGCCGCCGCTGTACATGAAGAGGCAGTCGAATTCACCGGACGCCGGCGGCGCCTGCTGGAACTCGGCGAACACCTCGCTGGTGTAGCGGTAGTTGTCCAGCAGTTCCTCGGCGAAATTCATCGTGCACAGGTTGCACACGCCCTGCGCGTCCAGCACCACCCCGGGATGGCCCTCTTTGAGGGAGCAGACCGTGCAGCTTGCCATCGGATCCCCTGTTTTCACTCGTGAGATGGAATGACGTTCCGTGCTCGTCCGGTTCATGACGTCCCGCGCCTGCGGTCGCGGCGCCGCGCGAGCGCGTCGGCGTTCCGGCTCCGCCGCTGCGCGGGCGCCGGTTCGGCGTCGCCGCCCGCCAGGTGGACCGCCATGGCCCGGACGGTCGGATGGCCGAACATGTCGAGGCGGGTGACCGGACGGCCGAGCCGCCGCCGCAGCAGCGCGACGACCGAGGTGAGCTTCAGCGAGTCGCCGCCCTGGTCGAAGAAGTTGTCCTCGGCGCCCACCCAGTCCACGCCGAGGACCTCGCACCACGCCGCGGCGACCCGGCGTTCCATGTCCGTGCGGGCGGGCGCCGCCGCGCCGGCCGGACGGGCGGCGCGCGGCTCGGGCAGGGCTTTGCGGTCGATCTTCCCGTTCGGGGTGAGCGGCAGGCTCGGCAGGATCGTGACGGTCGCCGGGACCATGTAGCCGGGCAGCCGTTCGCGCAGGGCGGCGCGCAGCTCGGCGGAGGCGGCGGGCGTCCCGGCCCGCACGGTCGCGTACGCGGCGAGCGCGCGGTCGCCGGGCCGGTCCTCCCGGATCACCGCGACCGCCGACTCGATCCCCGGCAATCGGCGCAGCGCCGACTCGACCTCGCCCAGCTCGATGCGGTGGCCGTGCAGCTTGACCTGGCCGTCGATCCGTTCGAGGTATTCGAGGCGGCCGTCGGGCAGGTACCGCACGAGGTCGCCGGTGCGGTACGCCCGTCCCTCGCCCGCGGGGGACGGGACGAAGCGCTCCGCGGTGAGTTCGGGCCGTCCGAGGTAGCCGTCCGCCACGCCGTCGCCCGAGAGGTACAGCTCGCCGGGCACGCCGGGCGGCACGGGGACGCCCCGCTCGTCGAGCGTGTGGCAGCGGGTGTTGCCGATCGGGCGCCCGATCGTGACCGGCCCCCCGCCCGGGACGACCCGGTCGACGGTCGACCAGATGGTCGTCTCGGTGGGGCCGTACATGTTGTGGAGTTCCCCGACGATGCCCGACAACCGGCTCGCCAGTTCGGCGGGCAGCGGCTCGCCGCCGCACAGCGCCCGCAGCGCGGGGTCGCCCGCCCAGCCCGCGGCGATCAGCATCTGCCAGGTGGTGGGCGTGGCCTGGAGCACCGACGGGGCCGACCGCTCGATCCGCTCCCGGAGCGCGAACCCGTCCGCGCAGACGTCGGCGGTCAGCACCTCGACGGTCCCGCCCCGGACGAGCGGCAGATACAGCTCCAGGCCCGCGATGTCGAAGCAGACCGTGGTGAGCGCCAGCAGGGAGTCGTCCGAGCCGAACCCGGGCCGCCGCGCCATCGTCCAGAGGAAGTTGACCAGCGCCCGGTGCCCCACCTGGACGCCCTTCGGGACACCGGTCGAGCCCGAGGTGTAGATGACGTACGCCGCCGCGTCCGGGTCGGACCGGTCGACCGGCGGCCCGGACGGCGTTCCCGCGAGATCGGCGACGACCCGCGTCACCGCGCGGCCGTCCGGGACCCCGTCCAGCGTCCCGGCAAGCCCCGCGTCGGTGACGACCAGCGCGGTGCCCGAGTCCGCCAGCATGTGGCCGATCCGGGCGGGCGGGTACACCGGGTCGATCGGCACGTAGGCCGCGCCGGTCTTCATCACCGCCAGCAGCGCCACGACGAGTTCGGGCGACCGCTCCAGGTAGACGCCCACCCGGCCGCCCGGCCCGGCGCCGAGCCCGATCAGCTCGTGGGCCAGGGCGTCGGCGGCCTCGTCCAGCGCGCCGTAGGTCAGGTCGCGTCCCTCGAACCGGACCGCGACCGCGGCCGGGGCGGCGCAGGCGACGTCGGCGACCAGCGCGCTGACCGTGCGGTCGCGCGGGTAGTCCTCGGCGGTGTCGTTGACGGCCGCCAGCGCGCCGCGCTCGGCGTCGGTGAGCAGCGGCAGATCGCCCAGCGCGACCGTCGGCGCGGCCGCGGCGGCGTCGAGGAACAGCGCGAAGCGGGCCGCCAGCCAGTCCTCCCGGCCGCCTTCGGCCGTGAAGGTCACCGTCCCGTCCTCACCGACGCGGATCGTCAGGGGACGGTCGGCGGCGACCGCGCCGGGGCGCAGGACGGCGACCGGCAGCCCGATCGCGGTGACGCCGGGACGGCGCAGCGGCAGGTCGCCCCGGACCGGACTCCGCCCGGCCAGGCGGTCGAGTTCGGCGGCGACCAGCGCGGCAAGGTCGGGCAGCGTCCGGTCCAGCGGCGCGTCCGGGGCGCGGAACGGCACGTCGGCCGCGACCAGCCCGGACGTCACGCCGATGCCTGTCCCGGCGGAGAGGGCGATGTCGCGTTCCCCGCCCCGGACGAGCCGGGCGAGGAAGGCGAGGACGGCGGCGACCGCCCACGCCTCGGCGCCGCCGTCCGGGCGCAGCGCGGCGGGCAGCGCGACCGGACGGGCCGGTTCCCCGACCGGGGCGAGGTCGCCGAGCCGGGGCGGCAGCAGCGGTTCGAGGGCGCCGAGGACGCGCAGCCAGCGCTCCTCCTCGCGCAGCGCGGCACGTCCCGCCGCGACCAGGGCCGCGACGTCCTCCTCCGGCGGGTCGGCGAACCGCCCGCCGACGTCGCGGGCGACCGCGACCGGGTCGAGCCGCTCGCCGTCCAGGCTCGCGAGGTCGGTGAGGCGGACGTCGTGGTCGACGGTCGCCACGGTGAGCGCCTCGGCGGCGGCCTCGACCACCGTCCCCGGCGGGAGCGTGGACGGGCGGCCGGTCGTCTCGACGCCCCGGACGGCGATCAGCCGGGACCCGGCCGCCAGCAGCGCGACGCCGAAGCCGTTGCCCTTGCGCCCGAACGTCGTGGCCCTGACCAGGGCGTCCAGGTCCCCGGACGGGCGCCGCCAGTCGACGATCCCGCCGCCCGGAGGCCCGTCGTACTTCCCGTGGTAGGTGCGCTCCGCGAGGTCCTGCGGCGTCCGGGTCGCGGTTCCCCGCGCCAGCTCGTCGATCAGCTCGGCGAAGGACTCGACGCCCGCCTCGAAGCACGCGAGGTCCAGGTCGTGCGCCGTCGCGGCGGGATCGACCGGGACGGTGACCTGCTTCAGGACGTCCCCGGTGTCGGCCTCCTCGGTCATCACGTGCCAGGTGACGCCGTGCTCCTTCTCGCCTTCGAGGATCGCCCAGCTCGTGGCGTAGAGGCCGGCGTGCCGGGGCAGCGGGCCGTCGTGGAAGTTGACCGGCAGCGCCGCCGGCAGGGCCAGGACCTCCGCCGGGAGCATCCGCAGGTTGGCGATGCTGAACAGGTAGTCGAAGCTCAGGGACGCCAGGCGGTCGGCGAGGCCGGGCCCGAACGGGACCGTCGGCAGGCCCTCCCGGGCGGCCCACGCCACCAGTTCCGCGCCCGAGAAGACCACGGCCGCCACCCGGTGCCCGCGCTCCAGCAGGAGCCGCGTGCACTCGGCCGCCAGGGTCTCCTCGCCCACGACCACGCAGGTGAAGGTCTCGCCGTGCGTCATGCTCGGTCCCCGTTCTCGCCGAGCCGGGCGAGCAGCTCGCCCAGCAGTTCGTCAACGACGTCGTCGGGAAGGTCCGCGACCAGCCGCTCGGCGTCGCCGGACGGCACGGGCGCTGGCACGGGCACCGGCGCGGGCACCGGCTCCTCGGGCGGCTCGGGCTCGGACCGCAGGTGCCCGGCCAGCTTCCGGATCGTGATCCGCTCGAAGAGCAGGGTCGCGGGCTGCGGCCCGTACACCTCCTCCAGGGCGCGCGTGAGCTGGAGCGCCACCAGCGAGTCGACGCCGTAGTTCTCGAAGGTCAGGTCGGGGTCGAGCCGGTCCGCCGGGATCTCCAGGACCGAGGCGAACACCGCCGTCACCCGGGCGAGTTCGTCGCCCGCGGGGACGTCGGCCCGAACCTCGGTCCGGGCCTGTGCCGGGGCCGCCGGGGCGGCCGGAGCCGGAGCCGGGGCCGCCGGGACGAGTCCGTCGCTGACCGCCGCGATGACGCTCTGGAACAACGGCCCGGACGGCGACCTGGGGGCGTCCGCGCTGACGTCCCGGAACCCGGCGTCGGCCAGCAGGTCGCGCCACTGCCGTTCGGTCGCCAGCGGCGAGGACGGCATCCGGTGCTCCGGATCGGTGAACCGCCACCACCCGGACGTCATGCCGAAGACCAGGGACAGCCGGTGCTGCGGCCGCGTGCCCTCGGCGAGGAGGAGCACCCCGCCCCGGCGGAGCAGCCGCTTGGTGCGGGCCAGGGTGTCGGCGAGCCGCCGGGTCGCGTGGAAGACGTTCGTGCCGAACACCACGTCGAACCCGCCCGGGGCGAACCCCTGGCCGTCCGGGTCCGCCTCGATGTTCAGGACCTCGAACCGTCCGAAGGGATGCTCGGGTCCGAACCTGGCCCGGCCTTCGCGGACGAACCCGCCCGAAAGGTCGGTGAAGACGTACTCGACGCGCCCGGCGTGGGGGGCGAGCGCGGCGAAGACGGCCTTGCTCGTCCCGCCGGTCCCGGCGCCCACTTCGAGGACCCGCACCGTCCGTCCGGGCTCGGCCGCCAGCCGCGTCCGGACCTGCTCGGCGACGAGCGCCGCCGTCTCGGCGTTGCACAGGTCGGTGACCGGATCGCCCGCGTAGACGGCCGCGACCCGTTCGTGGGAGCCGCCGGGGAAGAGCACCTCCATGCCGTTCCGGCGTCCGGTGAGGACGTCGGGCAACGCGATCAGGCAGTCCCGCAGGAGCGTCGTGGCGGGGGCGAGGTCCGGGCGGCGGGCGGCGAGGTCGGTCAGCGCCGCGACGAGCGCCGCCTCCGGCTCCACCGCGCGGGCGGCGCGCCGCCAGCCGCCGTCCGCCGGGCGCAGCCACCCGGTGTCGGCGAGGGCGTCGAGCTGGGACCGGAAGAAGGACTCGTGCTCGGCGACGACGCCGAGCCCGGCGACCAGCTCCGCCTGCCCGGCCGGACGGTCCAGCCGCCGGAACAGGCCGAGACGGTCCAGGACCGACGCCAGCAGGCGCGTCGCCAGGTCCTCGGCCTCCGCGACGGCGGCCTGGAACGGCTCCAGTTCCGGCGACGGCGCCCAGGCCGACCCGACCACGGGCGGCCGCGCCGTCCCGTCCCCGGGCAGGACGACCAGCGCGGGGCCGGGTTCGGCGCCGAGGTCGTCGAGGATGCGCCGGTCGGCGTCCAGCGCGAGCACCTGGGGCTGGTCGCCCGCGAGGACGCGCTCCACGACCGCCATTCCGCGCTCCGCGCTCAGCGGCCGGATGCCCGCCGCCTCGAACCGCCGCAGCACCCGCTCCCGGTCCGGGTCGCCGGCCGCGTGCCAGTACCCGAGGTTGAGGACCCGCACCGGGAAGGGGACGTCGCGGGCCGCGCCCAGCGCGAGCGCGTCCGCGAACGTGCAGCCCGCCGCGTACCCGGCCTGGCCGTGGTTGCCCTCGAACGCCACTCCCGAGGAGTAGAAGAGGACGAAGTCCAGCGGCTCGTCCGCGACCGTCCGCAGGAGGCTCCAGGCGGAGTCGGCCTTCGACTCCAGCGCCGACCGCAGCTCGGTCTCGGGCAGCTCCCGGAGGGGGCGGTTCACCAGGACCATCGCCGCGTGGATCACGCCGTGCAGCGCGCCGAACTCGCGTTTGGCGGTCTCCACTGCGTCGCGCAGCGCCGCCGGGTCGGTGGCGTCCGCCGTCAGGTACCGCACCTCCGCGCCCAAGCCCTGGAGTTCCGCGACGGCCGCCGCGCGGCGGCCGTCCAGCGGCGACCGTCCGACGACGACGAGCCGCGCCCCGTACTCCCGGGCGAGGTACCGGCAGGTGTCCGCGCCGACGACGCCGAGGCCGCCGACGACGAGGTAGACCCCGCCCCGCCGGAACCGGGACGGCCCGGCCGGGAGGTCGACCCGGCGCAGGGTCCTGACCCGGCGGACGCCCGCCCGCAGGGACACCGGGGCCGTCCGCGCGGGCAGCGGCTCGGCCGCCAGCGCGGCGGCCGGTTCCGCGCCGTCCGCCGAGCGGACGTCGATCAGGGCGACGCGCAGGTTCGGGAACTCCTTGCCCGCGACCATCGCCAGCCCGGCCAGGCCCGCCGACCAGGGCGCGTGCCCGTCCCGCTCGCCCAGGGGGTGGACGTCGGACGTGACGACCTTCAGCCCGATCCGGCCGTCGCCGGGGCACCGCCGGTCCAGCGCCCGCACCAGGCGGTAGAGCGCGACGACGTTCGCGTCCGTCACGGCGCGCAGGTCGGCGGGTTCGCCGTCCGGTCCCGAGCCGAGGAAGTACACCAGGTCGGGCGTTTCGGCCAGCGCCCGGTCCAGGTCGGTCTCGGTGAGGCCGCCGGACGGGACCGGCAGCGAGCGCAGGTCGGCGTCGGCGTGCTCGCCTGCGATCCCGGCGGCCAGCGCGGTGTCGAGCCGCGCGCCGACCAGGAGCACCCGGCGGGGGCGCGCGTCTTCGGTCGTGTCGGCGCGGCGCGGCGTCCAGACCGGGAGGTGGCCCGGCACGGCCGCCCGCTTGGCCGCCCGGTACACCAGGCCGGAGAAGCGCACCCGGACCGCGCCGGTCTCGTCGGCCAGCAGGACGTCGCAGCGGTCCCGGCCGGTCTCCCGCACGTGCGACCAGCCGGCGACCGGCACCGGGCCGAACACGTCGACCCGGTCGAGCGAGAACGGCAGCATCGGCGGGGCTTCCGGCCCGCGCCGCGCGAACAGCGCCGCGATCGTGTGCAGGGCCGCGTCCAGGACGCCGGGGTGCAGCGCGTACGCCGGGTCCGCCGTCGTCTCGATCCGGCCGAGGGCTTCGCCGGGACCCGTCCAGACCCGGCGCACCAGCCGGAAGAAGCCGCCGTAGGCCAGCCCTTGGGCGTCGAGCGCGCGGTAGAAGTCCGCGTGCCCGGGGCCTTCGTCCAGACGGTCCCGGATCTCGGCGACGTCGAGGCGCGGCGGGGCCGGGAGCGCGTCGGCCAGGCGGCCGGTGGAGCGGACGGACCCGTCGTCCGCCAGCACGTCGTACCGGTCGCCGTCGAAGCGCACCGACACCGGCGTCTCCGCGCCCGTGCCCCGCAGGGGCGCGAGCCAGCGGACGTCGGCCACGGCCCGGCCGTCCACGCCGCGCGCCCGCGCCACGAGATCGAGGTGGCCGACGCCCGGCAGGATCGGCGTGCCCTGGACGACGTGGTCGGCGAGCACCGGGTCGTTGTCGCGCAGCACCGTCGTCCACAGGGCGTCAGCCGCAGGCGGCGCGCTCGTGTCCAGCCAGTGCCGCACGCGCTCGAACGGATAGGTCGGGAGGGGGACCCGCCGCCGCGTCCCGCCCCGCAGGCCGGACACCAGTTCCCAGTCGACGGCGACCCCCGACACCCACAGGCGGCAGAGCAGGTCGTCGTCCCCGGCGCGGATCTGGGCGGTCAGGAACTCCTCGCCGCCCACCCCGTCGGTGAACAGCCCGGCCAGCGGGGGGTGCTGCCCGACCCGGCCCCGGTGCAGCCACTGCCCTTCCTCGCCGCGCCCGAAGGCGGCGAACCGCTCGGCCGCCTCGCTCAGGCTCGTCGCGACGAACGCCAGGCGCTCGGCCATCGGCTCCCGGCCCGTCCGCAGGGTGTGCGCGACGTCGGCGAGCGCGCGGGTCCCGGACGCCGCCAGCTCGCGTCCCAGTTCGGCCGCGTAGCGGCGGAGCCGGTCCTCGTCCCGGGCGGAGAGCACCAGCGCCTCGGGACCCGTGGCGCGCTCGGCGGGCGCGGCGTCGCGGTACTCCTCCAGGATGATGTGCGCGTTCGTGCCCCCGGCCCCGAACGAGCTGACCGCCGCGCGGCGCGGCAGTTCCCCGCCGTCGGCGTCGCGCGGACGCGGCCACGGCGCCGTCTCCCGCTGGACGGCGAACGGGGACCGGCTGAAGTCGATGACGGGGTTCAGCTCGTCGGCGTGCAGGGTGGGCAGCAGCGTCCCGTGTTCGAGCTGGAGGATCGCCTTGGTGAGCCCGGCGACGCCCGCCGCGCCCTCCAGGTGCCCGATGGCCGACTTCACCGAGCCGAGGGAGCAGAACCCGACGTCGGAGGTGTGCGCGGCGAACGCCTTCGCCAGGGCCGAGTGCTCGATCGGGTCGCCCAGCGCCGTGCCGGTGCCGTGCGCCTCGACGCAGCCGATCGTCCGCGCGTCGATGCCCGCCGCCGCCAGCGCCCGTTCCACGAGCGCCTGCTGCGCCTGGGGGTTGGGGACGGTGTAGCCGCTGGTGCGGCCCCCGTGGTTGACCGCCGACGCGCGGATGACCGCGTGGACGGTGTCGCCGTCGCGGACGGCCTCCGACAGCCGTTTGAGGACGACCGCCCCGACGCCCTCACCGGGGACGTAGCCGTCGCCGCCCGCGCCGAACGCGCGGCAGCGGCCGTCGGAGGAGAGCATCGTCTTCGCGCTGAGATGGACGTACCGATCGGGGTGGACGGCGACGTTCACGCCTCCGGCGACGGCGTAACCGCACTCGCCCCGGCGCAGGCTCTCGCACGCCTGGTGCACCGCGACCAGGGACGCCGAGCAGGCGGTGTCCACCACCACGCTGGGGCCCCGGAAGTCCCCGAAGTACGACACCTGGTTGGCGATCGAGGACCGGTTGGCGAGGACGACCTGGGGGTTGCCGCGCGCCGACTCGGCGGCGGCCAGCACCGCGTAGTCGCCCCACATGACGCCGACGAACACGCCGACGTCGTGCCCCTGCCCGCCGAACGCGGGCGGCGGGATCCGCGACGGCGGGTAGCCCGCGTTCTCCAGCGCCGACCACGCGGTCTCCAGGAACAGCCGCTCCTGCGGGTCCATCGAACGCGCCTGGGCGGGCGAGATCTGGAAGAACAGCGAGTCGAACTTGTCGACGTCGTCCAGGAAGCCGCCCCACCGTCCGTGGCTGCGGCCCGGAGCGGACGGGTCGGGGTCGTAGAGCGCGGCGGCGTCCCAGCGGTCGGCGGGGACCTCGGTCACGCAGTCCCGGCCGGCGGCGAGGTTGTCCCAGAACTCCGCGAGGTCGCGGGCGCCGGGATAACGGCCGCCGATGCCGATGACGGCGATCGGCTCGTCCGGGTCGGTGCCGCGTCCGGCGGGTGCGCGCCGCTCCACGGTCCGCGCCGGGGGTTCGGGCCGCTCCACCGGGGCCGGCTCGGCGGTCTCGGGGAACAGCCGGGCCACCGCGTCCGCGTGCTCGGCGTCCAGGTGGTCGGCCAGCTCCTCCACGGTCCGGTGCTCGAAGAACACGGTGCCGCGCAGGTCGGGGAAGTCGCGGACGAGCACGGAACTGGACTCCATGACCAGCACCGAGTCGAGCCCGTAGTCGTCGAGCGGGACCCGGCTGTCGAGTCGGCCCGGCGGCAGTTTGAGCACGTCGGAGAACGTGCCGCGCAGGTACTCGACCAGCCGGTTCCGCCGTCCGGCCGGGGCCGCCGCCGGGCGGCGCGGCGCGGCGGCGGCCGGGCGGGGCGCGGCCAGTGCCGCGTCCACCTGCGCGGGGACGCCCCAGGCCGGGACGAGCCACGGCCCGTCCGCCGCCAGCGCGAGTTCCAGCGCGGCCACGCCCTGCTCGGGCGTGAGCGGACGCATCCCGCTCCGGCGGCTGTAGGCCGCCAGCTCCTCGGCCCCGACGAGTTCGTCCACGCCGCCGGCCGCCCACAGCGGCCAGTCGAGCGTCAGTCCGCGACCGCGCCGCTCGCCCCGGGCGACCCGCGACGCGCGCAGGACGGTGAAGGCGTCGGCGAAACGGTTCGCCGTGGCGTAGGCCGCCGCGCCGAAGTCCCCGATCACCGAGGCGATGGAGGAGAACACGACGAACAGGTCCAGCGGGTCGTCCCGGGTCAGCCGGTCCAGGTTGAGCAGGCCCCGGGTCTTCGGGGCCAGCACCCGGGCGAACCGTTCGCGGTCGCCGTCGGCGAGGGTCCCGTCGTCGGCGGTCCCGGCCAGGTGGAAGACGCCGTGGAGTTCGCCGAAGCGGTCGCGGGCCTCGGCCAGGGCGGCCCCGAGCCGGTCGGCGTCCGTCACGTCGGCGCGCGGGGCGAGCACCTGCGCGCCGAGATCGGCGAGCCGGGCGTGCCACCGGGCGACGGTCTCGTCCGGTTCCGACCGGCCGACCAGCACCAGCCGCGCCCGGTACTCGCGGGCCAGGTACTCGGCGAGGGTCCGGCCGAGGGCGCCCCCGCCGCCGGTGATCACGTAGACGCCGTTCTCGCGCAGGTCCCGGGCCGGGCCCGCGGCCTCGGCCCGGCGCAGCACGCGCACCTCCCGGTCGCCCCGCGCGGTCCGGCGGACCTCCAGGCCGGCGGCGCGCGGCCCCGCGCGCAGTTCGGCGACGAGCGCGGCGGCGGTCCCGCCGGGCGGCGTCCCGGCGGGAAGCGCCAGCGTGAGCAGCTCGACCCTGGGAGCGACCACGGACGCGGACCGGGCGAACCCGGCGAGCGCGGCGTGCTCCGGTCGTTCGCGCCCGTCCTCGTGCGCGTGGACCACCGCCGCCCGGACCCGTCCCGCGACCGCTCGCGCGGCGAGGACGACGTCCGTCAACGTCCGGAACGTCGCGTCCGGAACGTCCGCGGCTTCTTCGGGGACGACGACGAGATCCAGCCCGTCCGTCGTGCCGAGGTCCGCGAGCCGGCCGGGCGTCTCGTCCGCGCCGAGGGCGGTCACGCGGGTCCACGCGCCGGTCGCGGCGAGGGCGGACTCCAGCGCGGCGTCCCCGCCGATGAGGACCAGCGGGCGGAGCGCGCCCTCGGCGGCGGGGGCGGGGACGGCCGTCCAGAACGGCTCGTAGAGGAGCGGCCGGCCCGCCTCGGGGGCGGCGGCGCCGAGCAGCCTGCCCGCGAAGTCCCGGACGGACGCCAGCACGCGGCCGGTGTCGTCGCACAGGGACACGTCGAAGCGGCGCACGCCCGCGGCCTCGCCGAGGAGGCGGGCGTGGGCGTGGCTCACGTCCGCGAGGTCCCCGTGGACGTCGAACGCGTCCAGGCTGAACGGCACGGCCAGTTCCCCGGCGCGGGGCGGCGCGGTCCGGCCCGCCCAGTGGCACGCGCGCAGCGCGCCGTCGAGGACGGCAGGGGCCGGTCCGCCCGGGGCCAGCCGCACCAGCGCCTCGTCCCGGCCGCTCCGGATCGCGTCGATGACCTGGAACGACGGCCCGTAGGCGAACCCCGCCGCGCGGTAGTCCGCGTACGCGCCTTCGCGGTCCCGGACGACGTCGGTCCGGCGGCGGACGGCGTCGAGGTCGAGGTCGCCGGGGACGTCGGCCGGGGCGGCGGCGACGGTCCCCCGGGCGTGCACGGTCCGGTCCGGGCCGCTGTGCACCTCGAAGGAGAACCCGTCGGCGAAGGAGACGTGGAGGTCGAGGTCGCCGCCCGCGGGCTCGATCGTCGTCCCCCACACCACCGAGCGGAGCACGTGCCGCACGCCGGGTTCGGCCAGCGCGGCGGCGGCGCGGACGAACTCCAGGACGGCCGCGCCGGGCAGCACCGCCCGTCCGTCGATCACGTGGTCCCGGAACAGCGGGTCGGACGGGCCGAGCGTCTTGCGGAACCGCAGCCCGGCGACGGTGGACTCGTTCGCGTCGACCAGCGGGTGCGGAGCGGGCGCCCCCAGCTCGGGATCGAGGGGGATCCAGTAGCGCTCGGGCGCGAACGGGTACAGCGGGGCGCGGACGCGGCGCGGCGCGGGACCGGAGGCGTGCAGCGCGGACCAGTCCACGTTCTCGCCGGCCAGCCACCGGCGCGCGAGGTCGCCGAGCGGCCCGGCGGCGGTGACGTCCGGCCGCTCGCCCGTCGCGGCGAACCGGCGGAGGGCCGCGACGATCTCGTCCGCCGTGACGGCCGGGATCGCCAGCCGCCGGTCCATGGGTTCGCGGCCGACCTGGAGGGTGAAGCACAGGTCGGCGAGCGACGTCGGCCCGGTCTCCAGGAAGGACGCGGCATTCTCGGCGTAGGCGCGCAGGCGCTCCTCGTCGCGCGCCGACAGCACGAACAGCACGGGCCCGGCCGCGCGTTCCCCGGCCGGGGCGGCGGGTGCCTCCGCGAGGACCAGGTGCGCGTTCGAGCCGCCCGCGCCGAAGGAGCTGAGCCCGGCCTTGCGCGGCCCGTCCCCGGCCGTCCAGGGCTCCAGCTCGCGCTGGACGCGGAACGGCGCCCGGGCGAAGTCGATGTTCGGGTTCAGCTCGGCGGAGTGCAGGGACGGCACGAGCGTGCGGTGCCGGAACTGGAGGAGGACCTTGGTCAGTCCGGCGATCCCGGCGGCGGACTCCAGGTGCCCGATGTTGGACTTCACCGAGCCGACGGGCCAGCGTCCGGGCGCGGCGGCGTCCCCCGCGTACGCGCCGGTCAGGCCGGTCACCTCGATCGGGTCGCCGAGGGACGTGCCCGTGCCGTGCGCCTCGATGTAGCCAATCTCCGCCGGGGCCACCCCGGCGCGCTCCATCGCGGCGCTCACGGCGCGCTGCTGGGCGCGCGGGCTCGGCACGGAGAAGCCGTTGGTCCGGGCGCCGTGGTTGATGGCGCTGCCGAGGATCAGCCCGTGGATCTGGTCCCCGTCGGCCAGCGCCTGCGCGTAGGGCTTCAGCAGGACCGCGCCGACGCCCTCGCCGGGCACGTAGCCGTCGCCGTCCGCCCCGAACGCGCGGCAGCGGCCGTCGGACGACACGAACCTGCCCTGGCTCAGGAAGGCGTACTTGTACGGGTGGATCGAGACGTTGACGCCGCCCGCGATCGCCATCTCCGTCTCGCCGCGCCGCAGGCTCTCGCAGGCCAGGTGGATCGCGGTGAGCGACGACGAGCACATGGTGTCCAGCGCCAGGCTCGGCCCGGTGAGGTTGAGGACGTAGGAGACCCGGTTGGCGATCGTCGCGAAGGACGAGCCGGTGAGGGGACGTCCGCCGCGCAGCACGTCCACGGCCCCGTGGAACTGGTACTCGCCGTACATGACGCCGACGTAGACGCCGACCGGGC
This sequence comes from Actinomadura rubteroloni, assembly GCF_002911665.1. Classification (NCBI taxonomy): domain Bacteria; kingdom Bacillati; phylum Actinomycetota; class Actinomycetes; order Streptosporangiales; family Thermomonosporaceae; genus Actinomadura; species Actinomadura rubteroloni. The sequence continues at coordinate 866,512 of NZ_MTBP01000001.1, read as the reverse complement.
GGCCGGCCAGCGCGGACCGCCGGTACCCGGCGTCCTCCACCACGTGCCAGGCGGTCTGGAGGAACAGCCGCTCCTGCGGGTCCATCAGCTCGGCCTGGCGCGGGGAGATGCCGAAGAACAGCGGGTCGAAGCGGTCGACGTCGCGCAGGAAGCCGCCCCAGCGGGTGTGCGCGCGTCCGGGCGACGCGGGATCGGGGTCGTACCAGCGCGTGGCGTCCCACCGGTCGGCCGGGATCTCGGTCACGCAGTCGCGGCCCTCGGTGAGGTTGGTCCAGAACTCGTCCAGGTCGTCGGCCATCGGGTAGCGGCCCGCCACGCCGATGATCGCGATGGCCGAGTCGTCGACCTCCGGGCTCGGGGGCCGGGGGGCCGCCGGGACGGGCGCGCTGATCGCCGCCCCGTGCTCGCCCGCGAAGTGGTCGGCGAGTTCGCCGAGCGTCGGGTACTCGAAGAAGAGGGTCTTGGACAGGTCGCCGAACCGGCGCTCCAGCTCCCGGTTGAGCTTGGTGATCATCAGGGAGTCGATGCCGTGCCGGTCGAAGGTGTCGTCCTCGCCGAGTTCGTCCGGGTCCAGCCCGGTCTCCCCGGCGATCAGCAGCCGCAGCATCCGCAGCGCCTCCGGGCGCGTGCCCGCGTCGGCGGGCGCGGCGGCGGACGGTGCGGGCGCGGCGGGCGCGGGACGGCCGAGCGCCGCTGCGATCCGCTCGGTGTCGCCGTACGCGGCCACCACCGCGCCGGGACGGCCCAGCACCCGCTCGAACAGGTCCAGGCCGACGCCGGTCGGCAGGACGCCGAAGCCGGTGCGCGCGGCGATCTCGGCCGCCGCGTCGGCGGTCTGGCGCATCCCGCCGTCCGCCCACATCGGCCAGGCGACGGCCGTCAGCCCCGGGACCCGTTCGGCGAACGCTTCGAGGAAGGCGTTCGCGTAGGCGTAGTCGGCCTGGCCGACGCTTCCGATGTGCGCGGCGATCGAGGAGAACGCCACGAAGAAGTCGAGCGGGTCGTCGGCGGTCGCGGCGTGCAGCGCCCGGACGCCCGACACCTTCGGCGCCAGCACGGCCGCGACGTCCGCGTCGGACTTGGTCATCGCGAACCCGTCGCGCAGCACGCCCGCCGCGTGGACGACGCCGTTGACCGGCCCGAACTCCCGCCGGACGTCCGCCAGCAGCGCGGTGAGCGCCGCCGGGTCGGCGACGTCGGCGCTCCGGTACGTCACGCGCTCGTCCAGGCCGGACGCCGTCGCGGCGCGTCCGACCAGGACCACCCGCGCGTCGGCGCGCTCCAGCAGCCGGCCCGCGACGGCGCGGCCGAGACCGCCGGCCCCGCCGGTGACCAGGTAGACGCCGCCGTCGCGGACGGCGACCGGTTCGGTGTCGGGGGCGGGCACGAAACGGGGGACCCGCCGGCCGGACGCGGTGTGCGCGACCTCCGGGTCGCGGCCGTCCCCGGCCAGCTCCGCGCGGAGCGCAGCCGTCTCGTCCACGCCCGCCGCCAGGCCGACCGCCTGGACGGCGAGCAGCGGGTTCTCCGCCCGCACCGTCCGGGCGAGGCCGGCGAGCGCCGCGCGTTCCGGCAGCGGCCCCGACGCGTCGTGGCGGTGCAGCAGCACCACGCGCACCGGCTCGGACGGGCGGCCGTGCAGCAGCCGCCGCACGACGTGCAGGACCAGTTCGGGTTCGGGCTCGTCCAGGACGACGGCGGAGACGCCGGTCAGCGGGCCGTCGTCGGTGGGCGCGGCCCGTCCGGCCTCGGGCAGGGCCGCCGCGAGGGCGCTCGCACGGTCGTCGGCGGCGATCACGAGCACCGGCCCGGCGGGAGTCGCCGCGGGCACGGCCGGGGCGTCGTCCCACTCGCGGACCAGCAGGTCGGCGGCGTCGGTGCGGCGCAGCACGCGGACGGCGAGCCCGCGCAGCCGGGCCAGGACCGTCCCGGCGGCGTCCAGCAGGACGAGGTCGGCGCGGACGGAGCGGTCACCGCGCTGATCGACCGTGACGTGCACGCGGCACGGTCCGGTGACGGGCGCGAGAACCGTCAGTTCCTCCAGGGCCAGCGGCAGGAACCCGCGCGCCCCGCCGCCGTAGGTCCGGGCGAGCAGGACGACGAGCGCGTGCAGCGCCCCGTCCAGCAGCGCGGGGTTCAGCACGGCGCCGTCCAGGGCGGCTCCGTCGGGGAGCCGCAGCGTCCCCCACGCCTCGTCGGCGCCGAGCGCGACCTCGGCGAGGGCCCGCATCCGCGCGCCGTAGTCGAGGTCGTGCTCGCGCAGCAGCGCGTAGCAGCGCTCGTGGGAGACGGTCTCGGCGTCCGGTCCGGCCGGTTCCGGGACGGGCCGGACGGTCCCGTGGTCGAGCGGGCTCACCGATCCCGAGGCGTAGACCGTGCCGTCGTCGGTGATCTCGAACGCGGCCGTGCCGGGCTCGCGCCGCAGCGACACCCGCGCGGCGCGCGGCCCCGAGGCGTAGGACATCAGCCGGTCGAACGAGACGTCGTGCAGCCGCACCGGACCGCCGGTCGCCAGTTCGCCCGCCGCGCGGGCGAGTTCGAGGAACGCGGCGGCCGGCATGACCGGCTCCCCGCCGACCCGGTGGTCCGCCAGGTAGAACTCGGTCCCCGACCACGCGCTGCGGTAGGCGAAGGACTCCAGCGTGGACACGTTCTCCGCGAGCATCGGGTGCGGCCCCGGCCCGGCCGGGGCGTCCGCGGGGACGTCCATCCAGCAGCGGCGTCCCTCGAAGGGGTAGGTGGGCAGCGGCACCCGGCCGCGCGCCTCACCGGCGAACCAGGCCGTCCAGTCGATCTCGGCGCCCGCCTGCCAGGCCCGCGCGACGGCTCCCCAGGGGCCGTCCGCCACGCTCAGCGCGACGCCCCGCACCTCGGCGTCCGCGCCGCGCAGCGCGCGGTCCGGGGGCGGCGGTCCCGTGTGGCGGGCGGCGTCGGCGAGGTCGAGGACGCCGAGCACGGCGGCTCCTGCGGCCGGGCCGTCGCCGTGGATCGCGACCGGCCGCAGGCCCCAGCCCAGCCAGAGCTTGCCCAGCGCGTACTGCACGGCGAACGACGCCGCCTCTTCCTCCGGACGGTCCGCCGCCGCCAGCGCGGCGGCGTAATGCTCCGCGAACGCCGGTTCGGCGGCGCCCCACTCGGCGGCGAGTTCGGCCGCCCCGGCGACGTGCTCGGCGAAGACGAACGACACGCCGCCGCCCGCCGGAGCGCCGGGGACCGGCGCCGAGCGCAGGGCGGCGGCCAGGTCGGCCCGGCCGGTCCCGGCGACGGCGATCCGGTACTCGTGGACGCGCCGTCCGACGGCGAGGGTGTGGGCGACGTCCGCGAGCGCCGCGCCGTCGTCGCCGTCGAGGTGGTCGGCGAGCAGCCGGGCGGCGGTGCCGAGCGCCGACGGGGTCCGCGCCGACACCACCAGGACCTGCGCGGGACGCGACGGCGCGGCGACCCCGGCGGCGGGCGCCTCCTCCAGGACGGCGTGCGCGTTGGTCCCGCCGATGCCGAACGAGCTGACTCCGCCGCGCAGGGGGCCGGGGGCCGTCCACGGCGCGGTCCGGGTGCTGACAGTGAACGGGCTCGCCGGGAAGTCGATGGCGGGGTTGGCCGTCGCGAAGTTCACCGTCGGCACCAGCGTGCGGTGCCGCATCATCAGGACGGTCTTGATCACGCCCGCGACGCCCGCCGCCGCGTCGAGGTGCCCGACGTTGGACTTGACCGAGCCGATCGCGCAGAACCCGGTGTCGCCCGTCGCCTCGCGGAACGCCCGGGTGAGCGCCGAGACCTCCACGGGGTCGCCGAGCCGGGTGGCGGTGCCGTGCGCCTCGACGTGGCCGATCGACCGGGGGTCGACGCCGGACACCAGGTGCGCCTCGCGGACGACGGCCGCCTGCCCGGCGGCCCCCGGCGCGGCGAAGCTGACCTTCCCCGCGCCGTCGTTGTTGGTGGCCGTGCCCTTGATGACGGCGTGGATCGTGTCCCGGTCGGCGAGGGCGTCGCGCAGCGGCTTGAGGACGAGCACCCCGACGCCGTTGCCGAGCACGGTCCCGCCGGCGTCGGCGTCGAACGTCCGGACGCGCCCGTCCGGCGACAGGATCGCGCCCTCTTCGTACAGGTAGCCCTTGGTCTGCGGGAACTTGACGGTGACGCCGCCCGCGAGCGCCACGTCGCACTCGCCGTTGATCAGCCCCTGGCACGCCAGGTGGATCGCGACCAGCGACGTCGAGCACGCCGTCTGGACGGTGTAGGCGGGCCCGCGGAGGTCGAGTTTGTAGGCGAGCCGCGTGGCCAGGAAGTCCTTGTCGTTGCCCACCATGACGGCGAAGTGGTCGCTCGTGGCCGTCTGGTCGACCGCGGGGAGCACCTGCTGCTGGAGGTAGGTGTTGATCGCCGCGCCGGCGTAGACGCCGATCAGCCCGTCGTGGCGCGCGGGGTCGTAGCCGGCGTGTTCGAGCGCGGCGTGCGCGGTGGTCAGCAGGACGCGGTGCTGCGGGTCGGTGATCCGCGCCTCCGCCGGGGTGAACTCGAAGTAGCCCGTGTCGAACAGGTCCACGTCGGGGATCACGCCGTGCGCCGCCACGTAGGCGGGGTCGTCCAGCAGGCGGGCGGGCACTCCGGCCGCCGCCAGCTCGTCCCGGCCGAACCGGCTGATCCCCTCGCGGCCCTCGCTCAGCAGCCGCCAGAAGGAGTCCAGGTCGTCCGCTCCGGGAAACCGCCCGGCCATGCCAATGATCGCGACATCCGTCTCGACCGCCGTGCCACGCTCGGCGCCGTCCACCAGACACCCTCCCCAGGCCGGGCCGCGCGGAAGCAACGGGCCTCCGCGCGGCGTTCCGGCATCGTCAGTCCTGCCGCCGCATCCAGTTCGCGGGCAGCCCAAACAGCAGTGCGAATACGACGGCCGTCCCCGCCACCGCCCACCACAGGGCGGTCTGGCCGTGCCCCGGGTAGTCGTACGGCGCGCCGAGCGCGGGGGCGAAGACCAGGCCGACCAGCGCGACGCCGATGGCGCCGCCGAGCTGCCCGGCCGTGTTGATCAGTCCGGTGGCCGAGCCCGCGTCCCGGGGCGGCACGCCGGACAGGATCGCGTTGGTCAGCGGGGCCACGATCAGGCCCATGCCGAACCCGACGACCAGCAGGGCGGGCGCCTGCTCCAGCGAGTTGAACGACGTCCCCTCCCAGGCCATCCCCCCGGCGAACAGGGCCAGCCCGGACGCCATCACCAGCGCGCCGATCATCATCGTGCGCCGGCCCAGGCGGGGCACGAAGGACTTGAACGCCACCGTCGCCCCGACCGCCACCGCGAACGAGTAGGGCAGCGCCGTCAGGCCCGCGTGGATCGGCGACCAGCCCATGCCGCTCTGCATGAACAGCGTCCACACCACGGCGAAGCCCGAGATCACCAGGGTGAAGATCAGCATCACCAGCAGCCCCGCCGCGAACCCCGGCGCCCGGAACAGGCCGAGCGCCACCAGCGGGTCGCCGCCGCGCCGCCGCCGCGCCACCTGGTGCGCGACGAGCACGCCGAGGATCACCACGGCGGCGGCGATCGCCCCGATCGACCAGGCCGGCCAGTGCCGCGCCCGGCCCTCGATCAGCGCGTAGGTGAGCAGGCCGACGCCCGTGCTGGCCAGCAGCATGCCGACCGGGTCCGCCTTGAGCGGCACCGGCGACCTCGACTCCCGCACCAGCCTGGCCGCCGCGACGAGCGCGAAGACGCCCACCGGCACGTTCACCAGGAACACCGAGCGCCAGCCGAGGCCGAACAGGTCGATCTGGACCAGGAACCCGCCGAGGACCGGCCCGAGCACGGCGGCCAGGCCGGTGATCGACCCGTAGAGGCCGATCACCTTGCCGATCTCCTGCGGCGGGAACCCGACATGGATGATCGCGAGGACCTGCGGGATCATCAGGCCCGCCGCCGCGCCCGCCGCCAGCCGCGCGACGATCAGCGTCTCCGGGCTGCCCGCCAGCCCGCAGGCCAGCGAGCTCACCGTGAACGCCGCCATGCCGACGAGGAACACGCGCTTGCGCCCGTAGATGTCGCCGAGCCTGCCGCCGGTGATCAGCAGCACCGCCAGGGCCAGGCCGTAGGCGGCGATCGTCCACTGGAGGGCCGAGTACCCGGCGTCGAGGTTCCGCTGGATGCTCGGCACCGCGACGTTGACGATGGTCGCGTCCAGCAGGTCCATGAACGCCGCGATGAGGATCACCGCCAGCGCGGTGAACCGCTTCGGGTCGGCCTGGACCTCCGGCGCGGCCGGCGGCCGGTCGCTCACGCTCACGTGCTCTTCCGCCAGAGCAGCCCGTCCGCCGACGGGACGAGACCGCCCTCGAACAGCGGCGGCTCCTCCTCGGCGTCCTCGCCGAGCATCGCCTGCAACTGCACCTTCGAGCCCTCGACCATCGCGTCCCGGACGACCGGGGAGTTCATCATCGGCACCCAGCCGCCGCCGTCCCCGCCGGTCGCGCCGACGGCGGAGCCGAACTCCGCCGACTGCTGCTCCAGCCGCTTCATGAGGGTCTCGGCGTCGCCGAGGGCGGCCTCGCCCGAGGAGACGCCGCCGACCAGCTCCACGAACGCCTCCAGCTCCGGCCGGGCGCTCTGGGTGAGCTGCTTGGCCGCCCAGAAGTAGGAACCCTCGGCCTGGTGGGTCTGGTAGAACGACACCAGGAACTCGTAGAACACCCCGTACTCGCGCCGGTAGCGGGCCTCGAACTCCCGCAGCGCCGTCTCCTCGTCCAGGACGCCGCCGAGCACGCTGTTGATCGACCGGGCGGCGAGCAGGGCGCTGTAGGTCGCCAGGTGCACCCCGGACGAGAAGACCGGGTCCACGAAGCAGGCCGCGTCGCCGATGAGGACGAGCCCCGGCCGCCAGAACTCCGTCTGGTGGTAGGAGTAGTCCTTGCGGACGCGGATCTCGCCGTACTGGCCGGTCGTCACCCGCTCGGCGGGGGACAGGAAGTCCGCGATCATCGGGCACTCGGCGATCAGGTCGTTCAGCGCCGTCTCGGGGTCGCCCTGGACCTTCTCGGCCATGTCGCGCCGCACGACCGCGCCGACGCTGGTCAGCGAGTCGCTCAGCGGGATGTACCAGAACCAGCCGCTCTCGAACGCGACGCAGAGGATGTTGTAGCGCGTCGGCTCGGGAAGCCGCTTGCCCCCGGTGAAGTACCCGAAGAGGGCGAGGTTGCGGAAGAACTCGGAGTACTCGCGCTTGCCGCCCACCTTGTCGTGGAGCCGGCTCTTGTTGCCGGACGCGTCGACCACGTACTTCGCCGTCGCCCGCCGCTCCGCGCCCTGGTCGTCGGTGTACCGGACGCCGGTGACGCGGTCGCCGTCCTCCAGCAGGTCCAGGACCGAGCAGCCCTCCTGGACGCGCGCCCCGCGCTCGCGGGCGTTGTCGAGCAGGATCTTGTCGAACTTCGACCGCTCGACCTGGTAGGCGGTCGAGGTCGGTCCCGCCATCTGCGGGGACACCGCGAACGAGAACGTCCACGGCTCCGGGTTCGCGCCCCAGCGGAACGTCCCGCCCTTCTTCAGCGGGAAGCCGGCCTTCGCCAGCGCGTCCGCCGCGCCCGTCAGGCGGCAGACGCCGTGGATCGTCGACGGCAGGAGCGACTCGCCGATCTGGTACCGCGGGAAGTGCTCCTTCTCCAGGACCAGCACCGAATGTCCCTGCTTGGCGACCAGGGCGGCCAGCGTGGAACCGCCGGGCCCGCCACCGACCACGATGACGTCGAACTCTTCGGCACTACTCACGTTCGGCCTCTTTCTCTTGGGTTCCCGAAAGGTCCTGCTGCGTGGTCTGTTCGTCCGGCCCGGAACGCAGGCGGTCCAGGTCCCGGTCCGGGTGCCGGACGGCCCGGTCGAGCAGGAGCGTGAAGTCGCGGGCCAGCCGTTCGGCCGTGGCCCGCGCGAACAGGTCGGTGCTGTACTCCAGGTGGCCCGCCAGGCCCGCGCCGGTCTCGCGCAGCGACAGGTTCAGGTCGAACCGCGCCGTCCCGGCTCCGCCCGGCAGCAGCTCGACGTCCAGACCGCCGGTGTCGGCCGGGGGCCGGGCGCCGCCGCCGGGCGTCGCCGCCAGGTTGAACATCACCGGGAACAGCGGCGGGCGGGACGGGTCCGGGTCCGGCACGAGGTCCCGGGCCAGGTCCTCGAACGGCAGGTCGCGGTGCGCCTGCGCCTCGGCCACCGTCTTCGCCGTCGCGGCCAGGACGTCGGCGAAGGACGTCCCGGGGGCGACGCCGATCCGCATCACCAGGGCGTTGACGAAGTAGCCGACGACCTCCTCCAGTTCCGGCGCGGGCCGGTTGGTCACCGGGGAGCCGATCGCCAGCTCCGGGTCGTCGGAATGTCCGCCGAGCAGCACGGCGTAGGCCGCGAGCAGGGTCGTGTAGAGCGAGACCCCGTGCTCCGCGCCGAACGCGCGCACCCGGTCGGCCAGCTCGCCGGGGACGGTGAACTCGACCGCCGCGCCCTGGTGCGTCCGCACCGGGCAGCGCGGGTAGTCGGTGCGCAGCGACGGCCGTTCCGGCAGCCCCGCGAGCCGGGTCCGCCAGTAGTCCCGCTGCCGGTCGAGGACGGCGCCGTCGACCACGCTCCGCTGCCAGGCCGCGTAGTCGGCGTACTGGAGGGACAGGGGCTTGAGCAGCGGTTCCCGGCCGTCGCTCAGCTCCCGGTAGGCCGCCAGCAGTTCGGCCAGCAGGATGCCGGTCGACCAGCCGTCGAAGATCCCCCAGGGCCGGGTGAGCACCAGCACGTGGTCGTCCTCGGCGAGGGCCGCCAGGTGGGCGCGGAGCATGTGCCGGTCGGCCGGCGCGAACGGGCGCAGCCGCTCGGCCCGCGCCCATTCGGCGAACGCGGCCTCCCCGGGGATCGCGACGGGGACGACCTCGAACCCGTCCGCGCCGTTCACCCGCTGGACGGTGACCCCGTCCCGCTCCACGTAGCTGGTGCGCAGGATCGCGTGCCGTTCCACGAGGACGCGCACGGAGCCCGCGCAGGCCGCCCGGTCGAGCGGGCCGCGCAGGCGCAGGGCGACCTGCACGTTGTCGTGGGCGGCGCCGAGGTGGTCGGGGCCGCGCAGGAACCACAGGTCGCGCTGCCCGGTGGACAGCGGCGCCTCCGTCCCCTCCGCCGCCGGGACGTCCGGCACCAGGTCGGGCGGCGACTCCGGCGCCGCGTCGGCCAGCGCCTCGGCCAGCGCGGCGGCCATGTCCTCGATCGTCGCGGCGGCGAGGATCAGTTCCAGGGGCAGCTCGGCGCCCGTCGTCTTCTTGACCCGCAGGTTGAGGCGCGTCGCCAGCAGCGAGTGCCCGCCCAGGTTGAAGAAGTTGTCGTGGACGCCGACCCGTTCGATCTCCAGGACCCCGGCGACGAGACGGCACATCGTGCGTTCGGCCTCGGTGCGCGGCGCGACGTACATCTCCTTGGCGACGTCCTGCTCGTCGGGGGCCGGGAGGGCGCGCTTGTCGACCTTGCCCTGCGCGGTGACGGGCAGGTCCTCCAGCACGACGAACGCGCTCGGGACCATGTAGTCGGGCAGCCGCTCGCCGAGGTGGTCGCGCAGCTCCCGCACCAGCCCGCCGCCCAGCAGACCGGCCTGCGGGACGTTCGCCGGGCGCGGGTTCCGGTAGGCCGAACGGGCGCGGACGGGCGGCAGGCCGCCCCGGCCGAGCACCAGGTCCAGCCCGTCGGGCCGGTCCTGCGACCAGGTGGCCGCCACCTCGTACCCCAGCTCCTCGGCCCGTGCGAGCGCGGCCTCCAGGTCCGCGATCCGCCGCCGGGCGTCCGCCGACAGCCGGTCGCCGCCGGGCAGCGGCTCCACCTGCCGGGACGGCGCGAGGGTCGTCAGCGACGCCTCGACGCGCACGTCGTCGGCGATGCGCGGGTTGGTCAGGCCGACGACGCCGAACCGGTCGGGCGCGCCGGATTCCAGGAGCGCCACCAGGTCGGCCGGCTCGGCGGCCTCCAGCCACGGATGGTCGCCGGCCGGGACCGCGGAACCCTTGGTCAGCACCACGTCGTAGCGGTAGGAGAGCATCTCGTTGCCGCCGAGCCCGCGCTTGACCAGGACGTCCACGGAGCCGACCCCGTCGAAGCGTCCGGGCAGCCCCGTGAAGTAGGCGGGGCTCACCAGCAGCTCGGTCTCCTGCCTGCGGCGGCGCTGCACCTGCGCCGCCAGCGCCCCGGCGGTGCTCGGGACGCCCGCCCGGCTGCGCTCGACGGCGCAGACGTGGGCGGAGAACAGGTCGAGGTTGCGGATGTCGCCCAGCAGGACACGGCCGCCGTCGGCGACCAGGGGCAGGATCCGGGTCAGCACCTCGTCGAGGTACGCGCGGCTCGGGAAATACTGGACGACGGAGTTGAGCACCACTACGTCGAAGGGGTCCTCGCCCGCCAGCTCGGCCACCGCGAGGGCGTCGCCCTGCCGCAGCGCGACGTGGTTCCAGCCCCGGCGTTCGGCCCCCCGGCGCACGTCGGCGAGGGCCGCGCCGGAGATGTCCATGCCGTGGACGGCCGCGCAGTCCCCGGCGTACCGGAACAGCAGCAGGCCCGTCCCGCAGCCGACCTCCAGGATCCGCTTCGGGCGGAGCCCGGCGATGCGCGCGACCGTGCCGTCGATCCATTCGCGCATCTCGGGCTCGGGGATCGGCTCGCCGGTGTAGCTGCTCTCCCAGCCGGCGAGGTTCAGGTCGTCGGGCGTCTCCTCCTCGCCGGTACGGGAGTACTGCTCCTCGAACAGCCGCCGCCACTGGCCGAGATGCTCGGCGACCTGCGCTTCGGCCGCCGCGTCCAGCCACTCCCGGGTGGGGCTCAGGTAGGCGTTCAGGGTGTGGACCTCGCCCGCCGTCCGCGGCACGACCACCGCGCTGTGCACCGACGGATGGGCTTGGAGGACGGTCTCGATCTCGCCGGGCTCGACCCGGAACCCGCGGACCTTCACCTGGTCGTCGACGCGGCCCCGGAACTCAAGCGTCCCGTCGGGGAGCCTGCGCACCAGGTCGCCGGTCCGGTAGAGACGCCCGCCGGGGTCGTCGCCGAACGGGTCGGGGACGAACCGCGCGGCCGTCAGGACCGGGTCGCGGAGGTAGCCGCGCGCGACGCCCGCGCCGCCGAGGCACAGCTCGCCGATGACGCCGTCCGGGACGAGCCGGAGGTTTTCGTCGGTGACGTAGGCGGTGGTGTGCGGGATCGGACGGCCGATCGGGATCCGGGCGTCGTCGGCGATGTCGCGCGGGATCACGTGGTAGGTCGAGGCGATGCTGTTCTCGGTCGGGCCGTAGCCGTTGACCACGGTCAGGTCCGGGCGCTCCGCGCACAGCCTGCGGACGTCCCGGGCGGAGAAGGTGTCGCCGACCACGGCCAGGTAGCGGAGCGGCAGGTCCCGGCCCGTCGCGGCGACCACGAAGTCCGGGAGGAGCGCCGCCGAGAGCAGCATCGTGGTGACGCCCGCGCGCCCCACGACGTCCAGCAACTGGGCGGGGTCCTTGGAGTCGCCGTCGTGCAGAATCAGGACGCCGCCCGCCAGCAGCGGCGTCAGCACCTCCTGCGGGCCGGCGTCGAACGAGATGGACGAGTGGTGCATGACCACGGTGTCCTCGTCCGCCGCGAAGTAGTCCGGGTTGCGGACGAGCCGGGCCACCCCGCGCTGCTCCACCAGGACGCCCTTGGGCCTGCCGGTGGAGCCCGAGGTGAAGATGACGTAGGCGAGGTTCCCGGGGGACGCGCCGGCGTGGGACGGGTCGTCCTCGGGCATCGCGGCGAGGACCTGCGCGCCGTCGGCGGCCCGCGCGCCCGTGTCGAGGTGGATCACCTCGTCCACGCCGTCGAGCAGGCCGTCCCGCAGGGTCGACTGCCCGAGGACGACGCGCACGCGGGACCCGTCGAGGATGGCGCGGACCCGCTGCTCGGGGTAGCCCGGGTCGATCGGGACGTACGCGCCGCCCGCCTTGAGGACGCCGAGCAGGCCGATCACCAGGTCGGGGGACCGGTCGGCGCAGAGCCCGACGAGCACGTCGGGGCCGACGCCGGTCGCCCGCAGGTGGTGGGCCACCCGGTTCGCGCTCCGGTTCAGCTCGGCGTAGGTCAGCGTCCGGCCGCCGAAGCGCACCGCCACCGCGTCGGGCCGCCGGGCCGCCTGCCGCTCGAACAGCTCCGCGAGGCACGCGTCCCGCTCGTAGGGGTGGAGTTCGCCCCGCCCGGTCGCGACGAGCCGCCGCCGCTCCTGCGCGGGGAGCACGTCCACGTCGAGCGCGCGGGTGCCGTGGCCGTCGTCGGCGGCGAGCGCGTCCACGATCCCGGCGAGGGCGGTCTCGACGTAGGTCAGCAGCGCCTCCGGCTCCACGCCCTCCTCGACCTGGACGGTCAGCGACATCTCGTCGCCGAGGTCGTCCAGCGACATGCCCATCGGGTAGTTCGTGCGGTCCACGAACTCGACCGAGCCGATCCCCTGGGCCGCCAGCGTCGGCACCGCGGCCTCCTCGGCCGGCGCGTCGAAGTGGCGGAAGTTGATGGCGGCGCTGAACAGCGGCGTGTCGCTCTCCAGGCCGCTGCACCGCTGGGCGAGGCTCAGCGAGGACTGCTCGCGGACGATCAGCTCGCGCAGCCCGGTCGCCACCTCCTCGACCAGTTCCCGGACGGTCCGGTCGGCCAGCCGCACCCGCAGCGGGAGGGTGTTGATGAAGTTGCCGAGCATCCGCTCGATCCCGGGCACCGCCGCCAGGCGGCCCGACATCACGGTGCCGAACACCACGTCGTCCCGGCCGCTCGCCGCCGCGATGACCCGGGCGCACGCCGCGTGGTACAGCCACGCCGGGCTCAGGCCGAGCCGCCCGGACTCGGCCCGCAGCCGCCGGGTGAGGTCGGCGGGCAGCGAACGGCGCGGCTTGCGGGTCCGGCGGCCGTCGCCCCGCACGTTGGCGAGGCCGAACGGCACGGTCGGCTCGGTGACGTCGCCGAGGACGTCGCGGAAGTAACTCTCGGCGTCGCCCGTGCGCAGCCCGTGCAGGGTGCGGGCGACGAAGTCCCGGTAGGCGGGCGCCGGGCCGATCAGGTCGTCCCGGCCCGCCATGTGGGCCGTCAGCTCGTCGACGATCAGGCGCAGCGACGTCGCGTCCTCGATGAGGTGGTGGAAGTTGACCACCAGGAAACGCCGTCCCGAGTCCGGGTCGGGGACCAGGCGGACCTTCAGCATCGGCGGCCGGTCCGGCGGCAGGACGGCCGGGTCGCCGAGCAGCTCACGGGCGTGCGCCTCGGCGTCCCCCGTGGGCTCGATCCGCTCGACCGGCAGCGTCGCCGACCGGTGCACCACCTGCACCGGCTCGGGCAGCCCGGCCGTGAGCACGGCCGTCCGCATCACGTCGTGGCGGTCGATGAGCGTCTGGAGCGCGTCCAGGAAGGCCGCGCACGCCGCCTCGTCGTCGGCGACGAACATCCCGGACATGACGTACGGGTCGTTCTCCGGGTCCATCAGGTGGTGGAACAGGATGCCGTCCTGCGACGGCACCAGCGGGTAGACGTCCTGGACGTTGGGCGCCCCGCCGGGGACGTGCGCCGCGATCACGTCCAGGTACTCCTGCTCCAGCGCGACCAGCGGCAGCATGGCGGGCGTCAGCAGCTCGCAGCCGTCGGGGACCAGGTTCGGCGGCACGACGGCCTCCGCGCGGCCGGCCGGGGCGCCGTCGCCCGCGTCGATCCGCGCCGCGAGCGCGGCCAGGGTGGGGATGCTGAACAGGTCCCGCACGGTGAGGCCGAGGCCCTGTTCCCGCAGCCGGGCGGCGAGGACGGTGACGAGCAGCGAATGCCCGCCGAGCGCGAAGAAGTTGTCCTCGACGCCGATCTGCCCGGCCGGGAACCCGAGCAGGTCGGCCCAGATGTCGGCGAGGGCCCGTTCGGTCGCGGTCGCCGGGGCGACGTGCTCGCGTTCCTCGCGTCCGGTGTAGGAACCGATGTCGGGGACGGGGAGCGCGGCCGTGTCGAGCTTCCCGTTGGTGGTCAGCGGCAGCCGGTCCAGGAGGACGTAGGACGCGGGCCGCATGTAGTCGGGCAGCGACCGGCGCGCGAGTTCGTCCAGCTCGGCGCGCAGGCCGGGCGCGGCGTCGCCGTCGGGCACGACGTAGGCGACGAGCTGCCGGACGCCCGGCTGGTCCTCGCGCACCACGACCGCGCACCCGCCGACGCCGGGGTGCCGACGCAGCGACGCCGAGATCTCGCCCGGCTCGATCCGGAAGCCGCGGATCTTCACCTGGTCGTCGTTGCGGCCGACGAAGTCCAGCGTGCCGTCGGCCCGGCGGCGGGCGAGGTCCCCGGTCCGGTACATCCGGGCGCCCGGACGGAACGGGTCGTCCAGGAAACGTTCGGCGGTCAGCTCCGGCCGGTTCAGGTAGCCGCGGGCCACGCCCTCGCCGCCCACGAACATCTCGCCGACGGCGCCCGGCGGCACCGGCACGCCGTGGCCGTCGAGAACGTACACGTACAAGTCGGGCAGGGGTGAGCCGATCGGGCTGGCGGAGCGCTCCGCGTCGGCCTCGGTGATGACGCGGCTGGTGACGTGCACGGTCGTCTCGGTGATCCCGTACATGTTCACCAAGGTCGTCGCGCCGTTGACGGGCCGCGCGAACCAGGGGCGCAGCGCGGCGGTGTCCAGCGCCTCGCCGCCGAACACGACCGTCCGCAGCCGGTGCGGGCGGCCGTCGTCGCCCTGCGCGGCGGTGAGCTGGGCGAACGCGCTCGGCGTCTGGTTCAGGACGGTCACGCCCTCGTCGCACAGCAGCGCGTAGAAGTCGGCGGCGCTGCGCGCGATCTCGTGCGGGACCACGACCAGCCGGCCGCCGTACAGGAGCGCGCCCCACATCTCCCACACGGTGAAGTCGAACGCGAACGAGTGGAACAGGGTCCACACGTCGTCGGGGCCGAAGCCGAACTCGTCCTCGGTGACGGTGAACAGCCGGGACACCTGCCGGTGCTCGACCACCACGCCCTTCGGACGGCCCGTGGACCCGGACGTGTAAATCACGTAGGCGGGGTCGGACGCCGAGGCCCCGGCGAGCGGTTCCGGGTTCCCGTCCGGCAGGCCCGTCCACTCCCCGGCCTCGACGTCGATCACCGTGACGCCGCCGGCGTCCAGGTCGGCGGGCACTCCGCCCGCGACCAGCAGGACCGTCGGGGCGGAGTCCGTCAGCACGTGCCGGGCGCGCTCGGGCGGCGCCGCCGGGTCCAGCGGCACGTACGCGCCGCCCGCCTTCAGCACCGCCAGCGCGCACACGGCCGGCCACTCGCCGCGCGGCAGGCACAGCGCCACGAGCGACCCGCGCTCCACGCCCCGCTCGCGCAGGGACCGGGCCAGCCGGTTCGCCCGCGCGTTCAGCTCGGCGTAGCTCAGCTCGCGGCCGTCGCACCGCACCGCCACCGCGTCGCCGCGCTCGCGCGCCACGTCCTCGAACCAGGTGTGCAGCGGCCGGGGGCGCGGCGCGGGGACGGCGGACGGCGCCGTCCACTCCCCGACGAGGCGGTCCGTCTCCTCCCGGTCCATCAGCTCCAGCCGCGAGACGCGCTCGCGCGGCCGGTCCGCGACGGCGGACAGGAGCGTGGTGAAGTGGCGCACGAAGCGCTGGATCGTCGCGCGGTCGTACAGGTCCGTGTTGTACTCCACCGCGCCCGTCAGGCCGTCGGGGGCCTCGCGCAGGTCCAGGGTGAGGTCGAACTTGGCGAGGTCGAAGTCGAAGTCGACCGGGTCGACCCGCAGGTCGCCGAGCCGCAGATCCGGTTCGGCCTGGGCCTCCTGGAGCACGAGCACGGTCTGGAAGACCGGCGAGAGGCTGAGGCTCCGCTCGACCTGGAGGGCGTCCACCACGGCCTCGAACGGCACGTCCTGGTGGTCGTAGGCGTGGAGGGCGGTCTGCTTCACCTGGGCGAGCAGGTCGGCGAACGTCGGGTCGTCCGCCAGGTCGTTGCGCATGACGAGCGTGTTGGCGAACAGGCCGATGAGCCCTTCGGTCTCGGCCCGGTTGCGGTTGGCCACCACGGTCCCGACGGCGATGTCCGTCCGCTGGGTGTAGCGGTGGAGCACGACGGAGTAGGCGGCCAGCAACGTCATGTAGAGGGTGGCGTCGTACCGTCCGCTCACCTGCCGGAGCCGTTCGAGCAGGTCGGCGGAGCACCGGAAGTGCTCCCGCGCGCCGGCGTGCCCCCGGACGGGCGGACGCGGACGGTCCGTGGGCAGGGTCAGGCCCGCCTCGGCCCCGGCGAGCCGCTCCTTCCAGTAGTCGACCTGGCGTGCCTGGACGTCGCCGGTGAGCCATTGACGCTGCCAGTGGGAGAAGTCCGCGTACTGCATCGGCAGCGGGTCCAGGGCCGCGTCCCGGCCCTCGCGCGCCGCCTCGTAGAGGACGTTCAGCTCCCGGAACAGCACGCCGATCGACCAGCCGTCCGAGGCGATGTGGTGGATCGTCAGCACCAGGACGTGCTCGGTGTCGCTCCGCCGCAGCAACAGCGCCCGGATCAGCGGGTCGCGGGCGAGGTCGAAGGGGGCCAGCGTCTCTTCGCGGCACAGCTCGGCGAGGTCGTCGGCGACGCCGAGATCCCGCTCGCGCACCGTGAAGTCGGAGCCGTCGCCGACGCACTGGAACGGGACGCCGTCGCGGTCCTCGAACCGCGTGCGCAGCGCCTCGTGCCGGTCCACCAGCCCGGTCAGCGCGCGGCGCAGCGCGTCGCGGTCGAGCTTCCCGTCCAGGCGGAGCGCGATGGGCACGTTGTACTGGGGGCTCGCGCCCTCCAACTGGGCGAGGAACCAGAGCCGCTGCTGCGCGAACGACGGCGCGATCGGCTCGTCCCGAGGCACGCGCGGGATGAAGTCCAGCGCCGACACGTCGACGCCGCGCTTGCGCAGCAGCGCGAGCACCGCGCTCTGCCGGTGCGCCGGCAGAGCCTGGAGTTTCCGGATCAGTTCGTGCCCGCTGTCCGGCTGCGGTGTGCTCATCATCGCCTCTCTGCCTGGCTGTCGCTGTCGAGGAATGCGGTGTCGAGGTCCAGATCGCCGAGTTCCGCGTCGGTCAGGCTCTCGATGAGGCTGATGCTCCGGCTGATCTCGTCCAGGTCCAGCGCGGCGTCGGGGCCGTCGCCGGACGTGCAGGACTCGACCACGGCCGCCAGCTCCGCCAGCCGGTGCGCGTCGAAGACGGTCTGGACGCGCAGTTCGGCGCCGGTCCGCTGCTTGACCATGTTGATCACGCGGGTGACCAGCAGGGAGTTGCCGCCGAGGGCGAAGAAGTCGCTCTCGGTGCTGAGCAGGCCCGGGTCGAGATGGAGCAGTTCGGACCAGATCGCCGCGATGACGTGCTCGGCGTCGGTGCCCGGCGGCGTCTCGGGGCCGTCGGGCCGCCGCATGGCCTCGGGCTCGGGGAGGGCGCGCTGGTCGAGCTTGCCGTTGCCGGTCAGGGGCAGTTCGTGCAGCACCGCGTACCCGGACGGCACCATGTACGGCGGGAGCGCCACCCGCAGGACGGAGTCCAGCTCCACCAGCAGGACCTGTTCGTCCGTCCACCGGGGCAGCGCGGTCGGGCGGGGCGGCGGCGCGGCCGAGCCGGTGCGGCGGGCGTAGACGTCGTACCGGTCCGGGACATCGTCGTCGGGCTCGCTCACGGCGTCGAATCCGTGTTCCTTCAGCAGCGCCATGACGTCGTCGTGGCGTCCTCCGACGTCGCGGAGCCCGACGACCAGCCGGTCGACCACGGGTTCCGCCGACGCGACGGCGGACCGGAGCACGTCGTACCCGACGCGTTCGGCGTCCAGCAGCAGCAGGTCGATCCGGTCGGTCCCGGCCTCGGCCGGGTCGGCGCTCTCGAGAATCTCGACGGCCAGGCCGTAGAGGGCGGCGTTGCGGCGGAGCGCGTCGCGGGCCGCCGGCTCGGGCTCGTAGGCGTACACCCTGCCGTCGGGGCAGTGCAGTCCGGCGAACAGCGCGCCGAGCCCGGAACCTGCGCCGAGGTCCACGACGCGGGCGTCCTCGGCGAGGGTGATGCCGTGCCGCAGCGGGCTCGCGTCGTCGAAGACCCTCTGCGAGCGGGTTCCGGTGCCGTCCCGTCCGAACACCGGCAGCCCGTTGGGCAGCTCGCGGAGATCCGCGAGGGCTGCGGGGTCGGTGGCGGCCAGGCGCCGCAGTTCGCGCACCGGCCGCGCGGTCCGCGCCGACGGCACCACGTAGGCGACCAGGCGGCGGTCGTCGCCGTCGCCCCGCACGACCACGCGGCTGTCCTCCACGGCCGGGTGGTCGTTGAGGCGCGCGGAGATCTCGCCGAGTTCGATGCGGTAGCCGCGGATCTTCACCTGGTCGTCGTTGCGGCCGAGGAACTCCAGCGACCCGTCGGGGAGCCTGCGCCCGAGGTCGCCGGTGCGGTACATCCGGGCGTCCGGACCGTCCCGGAACGGGTCGGGCAGGAAGCGCTCGGCCGTCAGCTCCGGCCGGTTCAGGTAGCCGCGTCCGACGGCCCCGCCCGCGATGACCAGCTCGCCCACGCCGCCGGTCGGCATCGGACGGCCGTTGCGGTCCAGCACGTACACGCCGAGGCCGGGCATCGGCGTGCCGATGGGCCGGGTCGTCAGCCGGGTCTCGGACTCCTCGACCTCGCGGTAGTTGGTGACCACCGTCGTCTCGGTGGTCCCCCACATGTTCACCAGGGTCGTGTCGGCGTTCATCGGGCGCTCGAACCACGGGCGCAGCGCGGTCGCGTCGAGCGGTTCACCGCCGAGCACGACCGTCCGCACCCGGTGGGAGCGTCCGCTCTCGTCCTGCGCCTCGATGAGCTGGCCGAACCCCGTCGGCGTCTGGCCGAGCACGGTCACGCCCTCGTCGCACAGCAGCTCGTAGAACGCGCGGGGGCTGCGCGCCACGTCCCGGGTGACGACCACGAGCAGGCCGCCGTGCAGGAGCGCGCCCCACATCTCCCAGACGGTGAAGTCGAACGCGAACGAGTGGAACAGCGTCCACACGTCGCCCCGGCGGTAGCCGAACCACTCCTGGGCGGCCAGGAAGAACCGCGTCACGTGGCGGTGCTCGATCATCACGCCCTTCGGGAGCCCGGTCGAGCCCGACGTGTAGATCACGTACGCGAGGTCCGCGGCCGACGACTCCGCCGGCGGCTCCAGGTCCCCGTCCGGCAGGTCCGCCCACTCCGCCCGGTTCTCGACGTCGACCACGGCGGTGCCGTCGCCGACCGTCAGGCCGTCCGGGACGCCGCCCGCGACGAGCACGACCTTCGGGGCGGAGTCGCGGAGCACGTGGCCCGTCCGCTCGGCGGGGGCCGACGGGTCCACCGGCACGTACGCGCCGCCCGCCTTCACGACCGCCAGCGCGCCCACCACCAGCCACTCGCCGCGCGGCAGGCACAGCGCCACGAGCGACCCGCGTCCCACGCCCCGCTCCCGGAGGCGGCGGGCCAGGCGGTTCGCCCTTGAGTTCAGTTCGGTGTAGCTCAGCTCGCGGCCGTCGCACCGGACGGCCACCGCGCCGCCGCGCTCGCGGGCCACGTCCTCGAACCAGCGGTGCAGGGGACGGTCCGCGTCTCCCGCGTCCGATGCCACAGCCGTCCAGCCGTGCTCGACCAGTTCGCGGTGGAGCATCGTCTCGGACGTCACGGACAGGCCGAGCGCGGGGAGGTCGGCGCTTTCGTCCGCGAGGGCGTCGAGCAGCGAGGCCATCGCCGTTTCGAGGCAGTCGATGACCGCGTCCGCGCTCTGCGCCCGGTGGATCTGCGCGTCGATCTCGAACGCGTCGCCGTGGTCGTCCACGGAGACGGTCACCGGGAAGTTGTTGCGCTGGATGGCCTCCGACAGCGGGGTGACGCCCACGCGGGCGAGGAGCCGGTCGACGCGCTCGTCGTCCGGGAGCTGCCGGTAGTTGAAGATGACGTTGAACAGCGGCGCCTCGGGGCCGGTCAGCGCGCTGTGGCTCTTGGCCTCGCCGAGCGGGACCTGCTCGTGCCGGACGAGCCCGTGCATCTGTTCCTCGGCGCGCGTCACCAGGTCCCGCGCGCTCAGCCCGGCCAGGTCGAAACGGATCGGCAGCGTGTTGATGAACGTGCCGATCATCCGCTCGACCCCGGCCGGTCCCCGCATCCGGCCCGACATGACGGTGCCGAACACGACGTCGTCCCGGTTCGCGCAGGCCGCGACGACCAGCGCCCAGCCGGCGTGGAACAGGACGGCGGGGCTGGTGCGCAGCTCGGCCGCCACCGCGCGGACGCGTCGGCCCAGCGCCTCCGGCAGCGGCCTGCGCACGTCGAGGACCTGCCGTCCGTCGCCGTGGACGTCCCGCAGCCCGAAGACCACGGTCGGCTCGTCGACGTCGCCGAGCATGCCGGTGAAGAACGTCGCGGGGTCGAGGTCCGCGCGCTGCCGCAGCGTGTGGGCCACGAAGTCGCGGTAGTGCGGCGGTTCCGGCAGCGTCTCGGCGCGGCCCTCGGCATGGGCGACGATCTCGCCGAACAGCAGACCGAGGGAGGACGCGTCGTGGATCACGTGGTGCAGGCTCATCGCCGCGTGCCACGTCCCGGTGTCGGGGTGCCGTCCCGCCCGCAGCCGGATCAGCGGCGCGCGGTCGAGCCGGATCGGCGGGGCTTCGGCGAGCAGTTCTTCGAGCTGGTCCGTGGCGGGACGGCCCGGCGTCAGCTCGATCTCCTCGACCGGGACTTCCACGTCGCGCAGCACCGCCTGCAACGGCCGGTCCAGGCCCGCCGAGAGGATCACGGTCCGCAGCGCGTCGTGCCGGGCGGTCACGGCCCGCAGCGCCGCGACGAACCGGTCGAGCGCGGCGCGGTCGGCGAACGCGAACAGGCCGGACGAGACGTACGGGTCGTGCCCGTCCTTGGCGTAGAGGAGGTACATCCCCTCCTGCATCGGGGCGAGCGGGTAGGCGTCCTGGACGTTCGCCGCTCCGCCCGGGACCGCGGCGGCGACCGTCGCCCGCTCCTCCTCGGTGAGGGACATCAGCGGGGCGGCGGACTCCGCGACGGGCGGCGCCTCCGGTGCCGCCGCGTCGGCGATGGCCGCGATCGACCGGGCCCGCAGGATGTCGACCGGGTCGCAGTGGACGCCCCGGTCGCGCAGCCGCACGCTCAGCCGGTGCGCGAGCAGGGAGTGGCCGCCGAGGGCGAGGAAGTCGTCGGCGGCGCCGATCTCGTCCGGCCGGTAGCCGAGCACGTCGGCGACGGCCGCGAGGACGACGTCCCGCGTCCCGCCGGGTTCCACGGCCTCGACGGTCTCGACGACTGGGGCCGGGGCGGGGGCGGGCGCTCGGTCCAGCCAGTAGCCGCCCCGCCGGAACACGGTGCCCGGCAGGGGCAGCAGCCGCCGGCCCGGCGTGTGCAGCACGTCCCAGGGGACCGGGACGCCGCGCACCCAGAGTTCGGCGAGCCGGTCCAGGTCGCGGTCGGCGGCCAGCGCCGCGAGGAACGCCTCGCCGCGCACGCCGTCGAGCATTGCCAGGAGCGGCGCGGCGGTGTCGTCGGCGGCGTCGCCGGTACGCGTCACCGGCCCGGCGAACGCGGCGACCTGCTCGTCCCCGGCCAGGTACCGCGCGAGGCCGCTCCTCAGCTCCGCGACCGAGCCCGCCACGACGGCGAGCCGCGCCGCCATCGCCTCGCGGCCCCGGTGCAGGGTCGCGGCGACGTCCACGAGGTCCACGGTGTGCTCGGCGAGGTAGTCGTCCAGTCGCCGCGCGGCCTCCCGCAACCGGTCCGTGTCGGGGGCGGACAGGACCACGAGCTGGGGCCTTGTGTCCGGCTCGGCCTCCCGCGCGATCTCCGGCGGCGCCTCGACCACCAGGCTGACGTGGCTGCCGCCCGCCGCCACGGAGTTGATCAGGGCGCGCCTGGCCGTGCCGGAACGTTCCGCCCACGGCGTCAGCCGTTCGCACAGGACCAGCGGGCCGCCGTCCAGGCCGAGGTCGGGGTTGGGCGCGCCGACCTGCGCGAGCGGGGGGAGTTCCCGGTGCCGGAACTGGAGCGCGACCTTGGTGAGCTGCGCCACGCCCGACGCCGCCTCGGGATGCCCGAGGTTGGACTTGACGCTTCCGACCGCCACCGGCTCGCCCGCGTCCGCGAACACCTCGCGCAGCGCGCTCAGCTCGATCTCGTCGGACATCGCGGTGCCGTTGGCCGACGACTCGACGTACCCGATCGTCTCCGGCGCGACGCCCGCGTTCTCCAGCGCGCGGCGCATGACCGTCTCCTGGGCCTTGCGGCTCGGCGCGAGGAAGCCGTTGCCCCGGCCGCTGTGGGCCGACGCGGTGCCCTTGATGACGGCGTGGATCGTGTCGCCGTCGCGCAGGGCGGCGTCGAGCGGCTTGAGCAGCACCGCGCCGACGGCCTCGGCGGGCAGATAGCCGTCCCCGGCGCGGAAACTGCGGCTGCCCGCGTGGGTGCCCAGCAACCGCATCTCGGCCAGGCCCCGGAACTTGTCGGGGTGCGCCGCCAGGTTCACGCCCCCGGCGACGGCCAGTTCGCTCTCACCGCGCGCGAGGTCGGCGCAGGCCAGATGGATGGCGACGGTCGAGGACGTGCACATGCTGTCGACGGCCAGGCTCGGGCCCTCCAGCCCGAAGAAGTGCGAGACCCGGTTGGCGATGAGGTTGTAGGACGCGGTGGACGTGAGCGCGGCCAGCGCGGGGTCGGCGGCGTCCGCGCGGTACAACTGGTAGGCGGCCCCGACGTAGACGCCGACCCTCCGCTCGTACTTCCGCTGAAGGACGTCCTGCGTGACGCCGCAGCTCTCCAGCAGTTCCCACACGGTCTCCAGGAACAGCCGCTGCTGCGGGTCCATCACCTCCGCCTCGCGGGGCGCGACGCCGAACAGGGCGGCGTCGAACCTGTCGATCCCGTCGAGGAAGCCGCCGAGCGACCCGGCTCCGCCGAGGCCGTCCCAGCGTCCGGCGGGCGGGCCGGTCACGCAGTCGCGGCCGTCGCGGAGGACGTCCCAGAGCGCGTCCGGGTCCGCGGCCTGCGGGTAGCGGCCGGCCATGCCGATGACGGCGACGTCCCCGGACCCGCGCACGCTCCGGGACGACCGGGCCGGCGCGGCCTCGGCGACGGCCGGTGCGGCCTCGGCGCGGACGACGGCGGGTGCGGCCGGGGCCGGGGCGGGCTCGCCCACAAGGGCGCGCAGCGCGGGCGCGTGGTCGGCGACGAGGTACCCGGCCAGATCCCGGAGCGTCGGCCACTCGAACAGCAGCGTCCGGGCCAGCGGGCCGAAGACCTCCTCCAGGGAGGTGACCGTCTCGACCGCGAGGACGGAGTCCATGCCGTACCGCTCCAGCGGGGCGTCCGGGTGGATGCGCTCCGGAGCGATCTTCAGGACCCCGGCGAGGACCCGGCGGAGATGGGCGATCGTCCGCTCCTCCAGCGCCCCGAGGTCCGCCGACGCGGACACCGGCGGCGCGGAGGCGGCAGGCGCAGTGACGGCGGGGACGGGGGCGGCAGGCGCCGGGGCGGCCGGTGCGGTGAGGCGGGACAGCGTCTCGCGGGTGCCGGAGTACACGATCGTTCCGCCTTCCGCCGTGGCGTCGGCGTCGCTCATGATCCGGTGCAGGGCGGCCAGGCCCCGCCGGGTGTCGAGGGGGACCACGCCCATGGCCCGGAGCCGGTCCGCGACCGCCGCGTCCGTTCCCATGCCGCCGTCCGCCCACAGGGGCCAGCCGATGGACACGCTCCGGCCGCTGCGCTCGCCCGCCGCGACCAGGCGTTCGCGGTGCGCGGTGTAGGCGTCGAGGAAGGCGTTGGCGGCGGCGTAGTCGGCCTGGCCCGGATTGCCGAAGACGCCGCTCGCCGAGGAGAGGCAGACCAGGAACTCCAGCGGCTCGTCGCGGCTCAGCTCGTCCAGGTGGACGAGCCCCGCGACCTTCGGGGCGAGGACGCGCTCCAGCTCGGCGGCCGACTTCGCCACGATGAGCCGGTCGTCGGTGGACCCCGCGCCGTGGACGATCCCGGTCAGCGGTCCGTGGTCGGCGCGGACACCGGCCAGCAGCCGCTCGGTCGCGGCGCGGTCGGCGACGTCCGCGCGGCGGTGCTCGACGGTCAGGCCTGCGGCGCGCAGCGCGTCGAGCGCGGCGGCCTGCTCGGCGGTGAGCGCCGACCGGCCGACGAGAACGACCGTGGCGTGCCCGACCGAGGCGGCGACGTCGGCGGCGATGATCCGCCCCAGCGCCCCGGCGCCTCCGGTGACGAGGTAGACGCCGTTCTCGCGCCACGGGGCCGCGTCCGGGCCGTCCGCGCCGAGTTCGTCGAGGACGGCGGTGTACCGGCGGCCGTCGCGGTACCGCACCTCGGGCTCGGCGTCGGCGGTCAGCCAGTCGGCCACCTGCGCGGCGGACGCGCCGTCGAGGCAGTCGAGAAGCTGGGTGCGCAGGCGCGGGTCCTCAAGTGAGGCCGTCCGCAGCAGGCCGGTGAGGCCGCGCAACCAGCCGAGCCCGTCCGGTTCCGGCCCGGTCAGTACGACTTGCAGGAGCGCAGGCCGCGGCCCCCCGTCCCGCAGCATCTCCTGGACGACCGCGAAGGTCTCCGTGACCGCCTCGGTGTACCGGTCGCCGACGGTCCCGTCGGCGAGGTCGAAGAACCGGCACGTGGTCCCCGGCGGCAGCGCGGCCCGCAGCGTCTCGCGCTCGGCGGCGGCGAGCGCGCCGAACACGACCACCGCGCGGGCGGCGAACACGCCGCTCGGCGGCAGCGACTCACCGGCGACCCAGCGGCGGCGCAGCAGCACCACCTCGCCCGACGCGTCCGCCCCGGCCGGGGCGGGTTCGCCGAGGTCGACCCAGCAGCGTTCGCGGGCGAACGGGTAGCCCGGCAGCGGGACCCGGCGCGGCGGCGGTCCGCCCGCGCGGGACGTCCGCACCGTCTCCCACGGCACCGTGGCGCCCGCCGTCCACGCCCGGAGCAGCGGGCCGGCGTCGCTTCGGCCGGACCACGCCGCGACGGCTCCGGCGAGTTCGGCCTCATCGGTGGCGACGTCCCGGTAGACCGAGCCGCGCAGCCAGTCACCCGGCGCGTCCGGCGCGTCCGCGAACCGGGTCAGCAGCGCGCGGGCCTCGGCGACCGAGTCCGCCGCGAACGCCAGCCGCTCCTCCAGGACGAGTCGGCCGGTCTGCAACGTCCAGGCCACGCCGGGAAGCTCGTCCTCGGTGAGTGCGCCGAGCCGGGCCGCCAGCCGCCGCGCCTGCTCGGCGAGCTGGGCCTCGCTCATCGCGGAGAGCACGAACAACTGCGGGCGCGGCCCGCCGGACGGCGGCGCGGGCTGCTCGTACTCCGCGAGGACGACGTGCGCGTTCGCCCCGCCCGCGCCGAAACTCGACACGCCCGCGACGCGCGGGGAACGTTCCCCGGCGGGACGCGGCCACGGCGCGAGGTCCTGCTGCACCGACAGCGGGGTCCCGTCGAGGCCGAGGCGCGGGTTCAGGGTGGCCGAGTGCAGGCTGGGGACGAGCTGCCCGTGCCGCAACTGGAGCAGCACCTTGGTGATCCCCGCGATGCCCGCGGCGCTCTCGGCGTGGCCGATGTTGGACTTGACCGAGCCGACGGCGAGGTGTTCCGGCGCGCCGTCCAGGGCCCGGAACGCCTTCGTCAGCCCGGCGATCTCGATCGGGTCGCCGAGCGAGGTCCCGGTGCCGTGCGCCTCCAGGTAGCCGACGGTCCGGGGATCGACCCCGGAGTCCTCGATCGCCGCGACGATGACCTGGCTCTGCGCGGCGGGGCTGGGCACCGAGTAGCCGGTGGTGCGTCCGCCGTGGTTGACCGCCGTCCCCTTGATGACGGCGTGGATGTGGTCGCCGTCCCGGACGGCCTGCGCCAGCGGCTTGAGCAGCACCGCTCCGACGCCCTCGCCCGGCACATAGCCGTCGCCGCCTTCGCCGAAGCTGCGGCACCGGCCGTCGCCGGCCAGGTAGTCGCGCTGTCCCAGCAGCAGGTACTTGCCGGGGTGGGAGGTCAGGTTCACGCCGCCCACGAGCGCGGCACCGATCTGGCCGCTCCGGATGGCCTCGCAGGCGAGGTGGAGGGCGGTCAGCGAGGACGAGCACATCGTGTCGACCGTCATGCTCGGCCCGGTGAACCCGTAGAAGTAGGACACGCGGTTGGCCACCGACGCCGCGCTGGCCGACAGCGCGACCGGCAGCCCCCGCTCCTGGGCCTGCGCGCCGTAGAGCTGGTAGTCCTGGTACATCACCCCGGTGAAGACGCCGACCTTGCCGCTGGTGCGGCTCAGCAGGTCACCGGTGTACCCGGCGTCCTCCAGGACGTGGTGCGCGCATTCGAGGAACAGCCGCTCGTGCGGGTCGAGGTACTCGGCCTCGCGCTGGGAGATCTGGAAGAAGACCGGGTCGAACAGGTCGATCCCGTCCAGGAACCCGCCCCAGTGGTCCTCGCCGTCGGCCCAGCGGTCGGCGCGGGTCACGCAGTCCCGGCCGGAGCGCAGGTTCTCCCAGAACGCGTCCAGGTCCGCCGCCTGTGGATAACGTCCCGCGACTCCGACGATGGCGACGTCGCCGTCCGCCGGAGCGGGGGCCTCGGCGGGGACGGCCGGCAGGGCGCGGGTGGCGAGGCCCGCCAGGTCCACCGCGACGCGGCCGGACTCGTCGAAGACGGTGACGTCCAGCAGCGGTTGCCGCGTGTCCGGGCCGTTGCCGGGGCGGTAGCGCGTCCAGGCGAACGCGCGGGCCGGGGTCGGGCCGTGCACGTCGATCCGCCCGACCGAGAACGGCAGCGCGGGCCGCCGCTCCTCGGCGTCGCCGGACGGACGCAGCCCCGCCGTCGCCTGGAGCGCCCCGTCCAGGATCGCCGGGTGCAGGACGCACCCCGGCAGCGGATCCGCGTCGGCGGGCAGGCTCAGCTCGGCGAGCACCTGGGGATGGCCGGCCGCGTCGGTGCCGGTGCGCAGCGCGGTCAGGGAACGCTGGGCGGGACCGTAGGCCAGCCCGGCGCGGGCGTGGCCGTCGTAGACCTGCGCCACCGGGATCTCCCCGGCGCACGCCTCCCGGGCCTGCGCGAGGCTCGCCGGTTCACCTCCGGCGTCCGCCGCGAGGCTCGCCCGGCCGAGGCAGCACGGGGCGCCGTCGTCGCCGGTGATCTCGAACTCCACGCGTCCGCCCGTGCCGCGCACGGTGACCCGCAGGTTCAGGCCGTCGGGACCGGACGCGGCGGGCCGCAGCCAGGCGACGTCTTCGAGCCGCACCGTGTCCCCGGGCCCCGCGCCGAGCGCGGCGGCCGTCGCGGAACGTGCCAGTTCCAGGTGGACGACTCCGGGCAGCAGCGCGGTTCCGCGCACCCGGTGGTCCCGCAGGTACCCTTCGCCGCCGTCGAACCGCGCCTCGCGCACGACTCCGTCGGCGCGGTCCGTCGCGGGCCCCAGCATCGGATGCGCGGCCGTCCGGACGTCCGGGCCGCCGAGCAGGGCGGCCACGTGGTCGGCCAGTCCGCCCACGGTCGGGTGCGCGGCGAGCGCCGCGGGCGTGAGCGCGAGGCCGTAGCGGTCGTTCAGCCACTCCACGAAGGCGGACCCGCCGGCGAGGTCGAGACCGAGTTCGGTGAACTCGCCCGTCTCGTCCAGCTCCCCGGCGGGCAGGCTCAGCAGCGCGGCCAGTTCGCCGCGCAGTTCGGCCAGGACGCCGTTCCCGGCCGGCCCGTCGCCCCGGAGCATCTCCACGTGGGCGGCCAGTTCCGCGATCGTGGTGTGCTCGAAGATGACGGTCGGCGACAGCGCCAGGGAGAGCCGGTCCTCCAGCGCAGCCACCACGCCCACGAGGTCGGCGGAGGCGAGCCCGAGCTGGTAGTAGCCGACGTGGGCGCTCACGTCGGCGGCACTCGTCCCGAGGCGCGACGCCACAAGGTCGCGCAGCAGCTCCACCAGATCCGTGCCGTCCGCGCCGGACGCGGGTCGCGGCGCGGCAGGCGCGGGTCGAGTCGCGGCACGCGCGGGCTGCTGCGCGGCAGGCGCGGGTCGCTGCGCGGCGGCGGGTGGCGTCGCGGCGGTCGCGGGTCGCTGCGCGGCAGTCGCCGCGGGTCGCGGCGCGGCGGGGGCGGGGCGCGGGGCGGCGGGGGCGGGGCGCGGGGCGGTCGTGCTCCGGGTGCGCAGCGCCGAACCGGCCCGTACCCGCTTGGCCGCGAACCGGTCGAGCCTGGCCACCTGCCGGCCCTGGGCGTCGAAGAACTCCAGCGACATCCGGATCAGCTCGTCGTCCCGCCGCACCGCCTCGGCCGGGACCCGGACGTAGCACCGGTCGCCGAGCGGAGCCGTCGCCCGGAACGACTCGAACGCGAGCGGCAGGTAGAGGCCCGCGCCGGGCTCGTCGTCACCGTCGTAGAGCATCCCGGCGGCCACGCCCGCGCCCAGCAGCCCGGCCTCGAACAGGGCCGGGTGGAAGAGGAAGCGGTCCGCGCCGGAGCGCTGGTCCTCGGCCAGGCGCACCTCGGCGACCCAGCTCCCGGGGGTGCGGTGCACCGTTCCGGTGGGCTTCATCATGCCGGAGTGGACCAGGTCGTGGTCGCGGCACCAGGCGTAGATCTGGTCCATCGGGATGTCCGTGGGGGCGTCCGCCGGAAGGTCGAGCCGTCCCGGCAGCGGCCCGGCGGGGCCGGGCTCGGCCACGGCGGTCGCGTGCAGCACCTCGGCCGAGCCGACGGCACGGCCCCGCACCTCGACCCGCACTCCGCCCGCGGGCGCGGGACGTCCCTCCAGCGTGACCGTGACGGGCGCGTCGGGCCGGACGACCAGCGGTTCCAGGATCACGAGACTGCGCAGTTCGGCCTCGGCGAGCGGGACGCCGTTGCGGGCGAGGACCTCCAGCACCAGTTCCACGTGGCCGACCCCCGGCAGGAAGGGGTCGCCGTACACGACGTGCCCTCCCACCAGCGGATTGTCAGCGGTGATCTTGAAGGTCTCGGCGAACATCCGTGGATCGGTCATCGGGTCCTTCCCGGGACGGCGTGCCGCCGCCGTCGAAATCGCTGGAGATTGCCCGTTCAACGAACACACAAAAGCGGACCCCGGGCACTCTCCGTAATGGATCAACGACCCAATAAGGCATTTCCCGAGGTCAGCCCACGTGCGAATGACGAATTAACACCATCGGCCTTCGGGCAACCTTTGGAAGTATCAATCACAGCCCTTTGCGCTTCAATGTGACATGGATCACCCGACTTCCGATTGCGATTCTAGGTTATGGTGAGGCGCGAATTCCGGGATCACAACTGGCCACGATAGAAGTGAACAACAGGAGCCTAACTTCCGTATTTATCGTGACCGATCGGCCGTGCACTCGAAGTGGAACCGATCCGAGGCGCCGTCACCACCTCTTCACCGCGCACGAATCGGCTGCGCCAAGGCCGGATGATCTGTTGTTCGTCAAGACGGGCGCCGTGACCTGTAGCGATACCGGCGGTATTGGCAGAGGCTCGGCGACCCCCCGACGGGGAGGTTGCTTCACTTGCCGTTAACGGCCGTCCCGCCGGCGTCCCGGCCGCCCCCGGGAGCGTGACCGACCCACCGGACCCACGCCGCGGGACCCTCCCCGTCGGCGCCCGGCCGCCGCGTTCGCCGAGCGCGGCCGGCCCCTCTCACGTGCAAGCACCCCATCCAAAGAAGGCCTGCCACTGCCATGTCACACAGCACGGCATCCGAGGTAATCGAAGAGGTCAACCAGATCCGCGAGAAGATCAAGGAGTCGCGCGAGTCCTTCCGCGACCCGGACTTCCTCGGTCGGCTCGCCCAGCAGATCGAGGACTCGCCCGCCCTGAGCCGTCAGCCCATCGCCCGGGCGCTGGCCGACGACCTGCGGAAACTCCCGTCGGAGCCGCGTCTGTCCGCCGTCAAGGCGCACATCAACGAGCAGCGGGACAACCATCTCTTCTCGCTGTTCGACGCCTCGTACTTCCCCGCCCTGTCGCTGGAGTACCTGACGTACGAGACGCTGCCGACCAACCCGCACCTGGCCGCCCGGTACGCGAGCAACACCATGCCGGTCAACATCACGGAGTGCTCGGAGGGGTTCAAGTCCCGGGTGGTCGTGGCCCTCTTCCCCGAGAACCACGTCGACGGCGTCCAGCACGGCGACGACATGATCTTCTACTTCATCGACAAGTTCGTGGAACGCCACAACCGCATCACCCGCAAGATGATCGACGCGGTCATGGCGGACGGGAGTTTCCCCGCGCTGCGCGGCATCGACGACAAGACCGTCGAGCAGGCTTCGTCCTGGTGGGTGCGGTTGCACGAGTACCACCACCGGCAGGGCGACATGCCCATCCCGGAGTTCCTTCCCATCAAGAAGTTGAAGCCTCTAGCAGGGCTGGAAGAACTGCGGGTGGACGTCTCGGGAATGCTCGCCTGCCTGAATGACCCCGACCTGCCCGCGACCGAGGCGCAGCTCGCGTACGAGTACATCCTCTCCGAGCGGCTGCTCCGCTATTCGGTGGAGGGGATCCCGCGTCCGAACTACGACGCGGTGGCGTCCCAGCTCCTCTTCAACTACCTCTCCGAACACGGTGGAATCGGACTCGACGGAGGTTTGATCAGCCTGTACCCCGAGCTTCCCTCTGTACTGGCGGAGTTCCTCGGGGAGATCGAACGAATCGAAAGCGAGATCCACTTCCTTCCCGCGGAGGACGTACAGCGAAAACTTCTCACATTCACCAATCAGTACACCGACTACGACCCCGAGGCCCGCGACTACCGCCACATCCCGTTCTTCGGCGAGATCAAGGCCCGCCTGGGCGTCTGACCGACACCGGCCCGCCGCACCGCACGGCGGCCTTGGCGGGCCGGACCCGGGCCGGCGGACCGCGTTCACTGCGGACCGGTCCCGGCCTTCGAGGAACCTGATCGACGTGGAGAGGGGCGCGGGGCTGACCTGGAGCCGCCGGCCGACTTCGGACGCGGCGACGCTGCCGGATCGGTCGTGCAGCGGCAGACCAGCACCCGCGCCACCGTCTCGCCGGACCTGCCCGAACGCCGCCGCTCGCCGGCGTGCCGCACGCCCGGCGACCGCCTGAAGCTCCGGCCCTCCGTCGACCACGTCCGCGCGAAGCGTCGGATCTCTGCGCCGCACCCGTCTCCAGGTACGGATCCGGAACCAGCCTGACAGCCAAACTTACCGGGCCAATTCAATCAGAAAGGCCTGAAGAAGAGCTATCGGCAAATTCCGCACTGACATGCGAGAACACGGCGAACTCGGATCCCCGCCAGAACACCCTTCCTGGCGACACCACCGGCCTGAAGAGCCGTATCCCAGAAACGGACCGGCGAAGAGACCGCCGAGCGGCAAGGGCTGGCCGCCGACAGTTGCCCACGGTAACGATCGCAGGAAGAGGCAAGGCGGATGAGCGATCGCCGAGGCCGCGCGCTCGTCCCTTCGCCGTCAGAGATGGCGCCGGAATCCCCGTCTCGTTCACGGTCGTTCTCGCACCTCTAACAGTTTAACGTTTCCGCACGTCAGGGGCGGCGTGGACGTCCGCGAACGGCGTTTCACCGCATGGGACAGCGCGTCGAGAACGCCCCGCACGAGTTCGAATCAAGCATCGTTTGACCCGTCCTACCAGGCACAACGCAAGCCCCGGCCCCTTCTGGGATCCGGGGCTTCGTCGTTCGCGTTCACGGTCGAACTCGAAGGCTCGGCGAGTTTCCACTACCGACCTTTCTGGAGCCGACTGGTGGTGTTCAGGCCCGGCGGACCACCGGACGACACGGCGATGATGCCGACCTGCCAGCACCGGCACTTGCGGGCTTCAGTTTGGACATGTCCATCTTGAAAGAGAGCCCGATCCGCTCCTCGACCGCGACCTATCCGGCGACGAGAAGCACCGAACAGTCCCGCTCGCTCGGCGTCCGCACCTCGCGAACCGGGCCGCTCCCGACTTCGGCGGCGCCCGAGTGGAATATCCGGGGCGTGCGCCGCGACCCGCCGATCAATGGCGAGGACCCGCCACCACCGACATTTCTCGGACGAGGAACCATGACTTTCAAGGCGCACGTCCACCGCTCCCGAGCGTTCTCGTCGAGCCCGCCGACCGTGCACGCTCCGGAACCGGGCACGGAACCCGTCACGTTCGGGACGCGCCCACCGCCGCAAGTCGTACTCTGTTCGGCGATGGCTACGAGAGGCGTGGAGGGCGCGTACCAGGGTGCGCTCCGGGCGTTCCAGAGCCCCATGCTCGACCTGCTCCACCGGACCTACGCGCCCTTCGTCGTGACGGTGCTGGCGATGATGTTCACGCCGGAGCGTCCGATGGTGGCCGTGGCGGACGCCCACGCGGAGATCGCCGACGCGCTCGACCAGTTGCGGGCCGCCGGGTACGGCCACGCGGACGACCAGCCGTTGCCCGCGGGGAACGCCCGCGACCTGTGCAGGCAGTGGGTGAACGCGGGCTGGCTGGTGCGGCAGGTCCGCGACGACGTCGAGGTGTACCGGCTGTCCGCGCACGCCGTCGGCGCGCTCGAAGTGGCCGGACGGGTCGGCGGGGCGCGGACGAGGGTGTCGGAGTCGCGGGTCCGGACGCTGCTGGAGGCGGTCGAGCGGCTCGCGCGGGACGCGGACCCGGACGTGATGGCCCGCATGGCGCGCCTGCAAACCGAGATCGACCAGCGCCGCCGCGAACTCGCCCGGCTGGAGCGGGGCGGCGCCGTGGACGCCGTCGAGGACGACCAGCTCCTCGAAGCGGCCGAGAACGTGCTGCACCTGGCGCGGGAGCTGCCCGCCGACTTCGCCCGCGTCGCGGAGTCGATCAAGGCCATGCAGCGGGACGTCGTCGCCGAGCTGCGGCAGGACGTGCGGCCGACCGGTGAGGTGCTGCGCGAGTACCTGGAGCGCGGCCGGCAGATCATGGACGCGACGCCGGAGGGCCGCGCGTTCGCCGGGGCGCTCCGCCTGATCGGCGACCCGGCGCAGATCGAGGATCTGTGGAACCTGCTGCGCACCGTGCTGCGGCACGGGTTCACCGGCATGATGCCCGAACCGCAGCGGCGGGAGCTGGCCGAGATCGCGCGCCGGATCGAGCGGGGCGTCGCGGAGGTACTGGCCGCGCAACGGCAGGCGTCGCACGTCATCACCGCCCAGGTGCGCGACCACGACCCGCTGCGGGACCGCCAGGTGGACGAGCTGCTGCGGGACGTGATGTCCGGCCTCCACACCTGGGTGCCCGGGTCGCGGCGCGGCGCGCACGTCGCGCCGCTGCGCCGCCTGCCGGTGGCCGACATCGGGCAGTTGCGGCAGTCGCTGAGCGACCTGCGGCCGCCCCGACCGCCCACACCGCTCCAGGAATGGGACGAAGAAGACATGCCCGGCGCCGACACCCGCGCGTGGGGCGGTCCGCAGTACGCCGCGCTGCGGGCGCATCTGGGGGAGTTCGCGAACGACGCGGGCGACGCGGACGGCGTCGACGTGGCCGCCGCGTTCCGCGCCGCGGCCGAGCGACTGCGGCGGCCGGTGGACCTGCTGGGCCTGCTGGAGATCGCGCACGGCCTCGGGATGACCGACACGTCCGAGGTCGCGGTGGTCGACACGGTCCGGCCGGACCGGACCCGGCGGCGGTTCGCGTTCGGCGGCGTGCTGGCGGCGAACCCGTCCGGCGAGGAAGCGGGGGACGACGATGAGTGAACCGGCCAGCTTCATCGAACCGGTCCCGATGGAGGACGACCCCGCCGGGCTGTTCCCCGGCGACACCGGCGCGCTGGACGTGGAGGTGCGCCGGGTCCTGGTGCGCCTGCTGCGGCGCAGGTTCCTGCTGGCCGAGAAGAACACGGCGCAATGGCGCACGCTGCTGGAGAACCAGCAGATCATCGAGTCGCGGCTGCACGACCTGTTCGTCCGGCTCGTGGTCGATCACGATCGGGGCATCGCGTACAAGCAGCAGGTGCGCTCGGACGAGCTGGACGTCCCGATCCTGCTGAAGGACGACGCCTACAGCCGGGCCGAGACCCTGGTGCTGGTCCACCTGCGGACCGTCTTCCAGCGGGAGCGCGGCAACGGCGAGGCGTCCGCGCGCGTCGACATCGAAGAGCTGGAACAGACCGTCCTGACGTATTTCGATCCCGACGACCACAACCTCGCGCGCAGCCAGCACGAGATCCGCAACGCGGTGCAACGGCTGGCCAAGGAGGGGCTGCTCGCGGAGGAGTCCGCGGGCCGGTACCGGATCACCCCGCTGGTCGAGGTCGTGCTGAGCACCGAGAAGCTCACCGAACTGGCGCAGTGGCTGAGGGAACAGAACGGGGTCGCGCCGTGAGCATGATCGACACGCTGTTCGGACTGATCCCGGCGGCGTCGCGGGGGCAGCAGTGGGTGGCGCGGGATCTGCAGCTCGTCAACTGGGGCGGCTACGACGGGTACCACCGCATCCGGTTCGCTCCCGGCGCGACGCTGTTCAGCGGCGGTTCCGGGTCGGGCAAGTCGACGTTGATGGACTCCTACATCGCGTTGCTGATGCCGCACACCACGCCGTTCAACGGAGCGTCCAACGGCGGGGTGGTCGGCCGGCCCCGCGGCAAGGACCAGCGCAACATCCTGTCCTACGCGCGCGGCAAGCTCGACGAGTCGCGGACGGGCGGCGAGACGAGGTCGCGGGTGCTGCGCGGGGACGGCCGCGACACCTGGTCGGCCATCGCGATGACGTGGGCCGACCGGGGCGGTGCGGTGTTCACCGCGCTCCGCGCCTGGTACGTGCCGGCGTCCGCGCGCGGCCTCGACGACGTCGTCCCGGTGCGCGCCACCCGCGACGACGACTACGACCTGCACGAGCTGGAGGGCCCGGCGGGCGGCAGGCTCGCCCGCGCCGCCGTCGAGGCCACGGGGCTGACCTGCTTCGGCACCGACCGGGACTTCACGGCGCGGCTGCACACGACGCTCGGCATCGGCGCGGCCGGGGACGGGCACAAGGCGGTCGGGCTGCTCGGCCGGATCCAGGCCGGCCAGCAGATCACCACCGTCGACGCGCTCTACAAGACGATGGTGCTGGAGGAGCCGCCCACCCTGGCCACGGCGGACGCGGTCGTGCAGCAGTTCGACGAGCTGTCCGGCACCCGGGAGCGGATGATCACCGCGCGCCGGCAGGTGCGCGCACTGGCGCCGTGCCGCGAGCACCGGGACACGATCGACCGCGCGGTGACCCGGCTGCGCGTGATCGAGGACGTCGGATCGTTCACCGACCCCGGCTCCCCCGCGGCGCGGTGGCGGCACGAACGCCGGCTCGACCTGCTGCGCGCGGCCGAGGCGGACCTGACCGCGCGGCGCCGGCGGGCCGAGCAGGACGTGCGGGAGACCGACGCGCTGATCAAGGCGGCGGAGTCCCGGCGGGACGCGGTCCTGGAGACCCTGCGCGCCTCCGGCGGCGACCGGCTCGACACCGCGCGCCGGGAGGTCCGCGCCGCGGAGCAGCGGCTGGCCGACGTCGAACGCGCGCGGCAGCGGCTGGACCGGGCGCTGGACGTCCTCGGCGCCGCCGTGTCGGCCGCCGAGGACTTCGCCGCGCTGGTCGGCGCGGCGCACCGGGCGCTGGCCGACGCCGACGCCCGCAAGAAGGCCCAGAACGCGTTCGCCGAAGCCACGTCCGAATGTAGGGAAAGCGAGCGCGAACTCGCCGCGCTGCGCGCCGAGCACCGCGCCGTCACGTCCCGCCGGGGCAACATCCCCACCGACCTGCACGCCGCGCGCGACCTGCTGGCCGACGCCGCCGGGCTGACACCGGGCGATCTGCCGTTCGTCGGCGAGCTGATCGAGGTGCGCACGGAGTTCGAGCCGTGGCGGGAGGCGTTCAACCTGGCGCTCGGCGGGTTCGCCACCCGGATGCTGATCGACATCGGCCGGCTGAACGCGTTCCGCGCGGCGATCGACGCGGTGCCCGTCGCCCGGCGCGTCCACTTCGAAGGCGTCCGCACCGGCATGCGCGACGAGGTCGGGCTGAACGACAAGACGCTGCCCGGCCGGCTCGACTACCGGCCGTCGCCGTTCACCGCGTGGCTCAAGAGCGAACTCGTCCGCAAGTTCGACTTCGTCTGCGTCGAGACGCCGGCGCTGCTGGCGCAGTACGCCAACGCGCTCACGATCACCGGCCAGACGTCGCAGGGCGGCCGGGGCGCCCACGGCGGCCACGGCCGGGCCAACCTGCTGGGGTTCACCAACTCCCGGCTGCTCGCCGACCTCGGCGCCCGGATCGGCCGCGCCGAGGAGCGCCACGACGACGCCGTCGCGCGGGCGGCGCAGGCCGAGCGGGACCTCAACTCGTTCGAGGAGAGGCGCACCGCCCACCGGGCGGTGACCGAACTGTCCTGGGACCAGGTGGACGTGGACGCGGTCCGCGCCGACCGGGACCGCTGGCAGCGGATCATCGATGACGTCCGCGCGGGCAACCCCGAGATCGACCGGCTGCAAGGCGAGGCCGAAGACCTCAAACAGCAGGTCACCGACCTGACCGAGCGCGTCGGCGGGCAGAAGAAGGACGCGGCGGAACTCGACGGCGCCTGGGAGGCGATCGTCGACGAGGTGGACGTCACCCAGCGGGCGCTCGACGCGACCGGCGCCGAGGTCGGCCGGGAGCACCGGGAGTACCTGGCGGACCTGTTCGAGGCCGCCCCGCAGGGAGCTGACCCGGCGACCGCGCTGGCGGAGTTCGACGCCGCGCACCGCCGCGGCGTCGAGCGGATGAACGACGACCGCAAGTCCGCACAGGAGGCGATCGGCCGCGCGCGGGCGGCGCTGCGGGAGACGTTCTCGACGTTCGTCGAGCGCTGGCCGAACCCGAACCTCGGCACCGACCCGGACGCGTCCTACCGCGACTTCGAGCGCCTGCTCACCGACCTGGAGACCAGCGGCCTGCACGAGTTGGAGACCGAGTGGCGCGACAGCCTGCTCAAACTCTCCGGCAACGACCTGACCAGCCTGGACAGCGAACTCGCCGCCGCCGTCCGGGAGATCCGCGACCGGATCGACCCCGTCAACCGCATCCTCGCCGGACTGCCGTTCGCCGACGACGGCCACCGGCTGCGCATCGACCCGCAGGAGAGCCACTCCGCCGCGCGGGCCCGGTTCCGCAAGGAACTGCGCGACGTGCGCACGGTCATCGACAAGGCGGCCACCGACGCCGACCGCGAACGCGCCTACCACCGCATGGCCAAGGTGATCGACCGCATCCGCCGCACCGCGCCGGACTTCGCCGACCTGGTCGACGTGCGCAACCACGTCCGGATCAGCGCGGAGAAACGCGACCTCGACGGTCGGCACGTCGCGGTCTACGACCACATCGGCGAGAAGTCCGGCGGCGAGTCCCAGGAACTGGTCGCGTTCATCGTCGGCGCCGCGCTGCGCTACCAGCTCGGCGACGCGGGCGCCGAACGTCCCCGCTACGCCCCCGTCTTCCTCGACGAGGCGCTGATCAAGGCGGACGCGCACTTCACCGGACGGGCCATCGGCGCGTGGCGCGGGCTCGGCTTCCAGCTCGTCATCGGCGCCCCGAACGACAAGCACAGCGCGATCGAGCCCCATGTGGACGCGGAGTACCTGATCCTCAAGAACCCCGAGGGGCGGTCATGGGCGAAACCCATCGTGGCGATTCCCGACGCGCCGGCCCCCGGCTGATCGACCCCGCCGACGCGGTCGGCGAACTCGGCCGCAAGGTCGCCCGGACCTGGGCGGACGCCGTGTGCGCCGACCTCGCCGGCGACCCCGTCACGTTCTCGGTCCCGCTCCGTCCCGGCGTGGCGAGCGGCGGCGCGGTGGCGCGGATCGGGCACGCCGCCTGGCACGAGTGGCACATGCGCTGGCGCGAGTTCGCCGACCGGCATCCCGGCGTCGGGATCGTCCGTCGGCCGGTGTCCGTCCAGAACGTGACCGGCGACTACCCGGCCGTGCTCGCCGTGGATCTGGACACCGCCGTCGCGCTCGTCTCCGCGACCGGATCTCCGGCGGTCGACATCGTCCGCGCCCGCGCGCTCGCGTCAGCGCTGAGGTCCGCCGGAGCCGTGCTCACCCCGGCCGTCCTGCGCGCCGCCTGCCGCCTGGGCGCCGACGACGCGGACGTGCTGGTCAGCGCGCTGACCTGGCTGCGCCGGCACCCGGACGCGGGCGCGTGGACCGCACGCGGGCTCCCGGTCCCCGGCATGCACTCCAAGTGGCTCGACGCCCATGGCGCGTTGCTGCGCGACGCCGCAGGACGCGACGTCCGCGCCGAGGTCCGGGCCCGCCCCGCCGTGCTGCACCTGACCTACGTCGACCCGGGCCACCTCGCGTCGGGCCGCCGCCGGCACGACGCCTGGACCACCGGCGACACGCACGACGTCGGCTACCGGCCGCGCGTCGTGCTCGTGGTCGAGAACCGCGACTCCCGGCTCTGGTTTCCGCCCGTGCCGGACACGATCGTGGTCGAGGGCGGCGGGAAGGCCGCCGCCGCCCTGCTCGCGAACGTGCCCTGGATCCGCGCCGCCGACCACGTCGTCTACTGGGGCGACATCGACGCGGACGGATACGCGATCCTCGACCGGTTCCGCGCCGCGCTGGCCGAGCCCGCGCCCGACGACGCGCCGCCCAAACCCGTCACCTCCCTCCTGATGGACGCCGCCGACCTGCACCGTTACGCCCGGCACGGCGTGAACCACGACAGGTTCGGCCGCCCCCTCAAGCCGTCCCCGGCCGTCCTGCCGCACCTCACCGCGGCCGAGACGACGGCCTACGACACCATCGCGACCGCGGGCCCCACCCCGTTCCGCCGGATCGAGCAGGAGGCCGTCCCCCTCGACCACGCTGCGCAGCGCCTGCGGGAGGTCACCGCGCGGCGGCCGGACGACCGGGGAAACGCCTGATCGCAAGCCTGCCCGGCCGCCGTCAGGTCGCCTGCTTCCGGCGGCGGTACTCGTGGACGGGCAGCCCGCCGACTCCCCAGTCCCCCACCTCGACCTCGTCGATGACGACGAACGTCGCGGCCGGGTCCTTGTCGAGCACCCGCACCAGCAGATCGGTCACGCCCGCGATGATCTCGGCCTTCTGGTCGGCCGTGACGCCCTCTCGCGTCACTTTCACGTTCACGTACGGCATGGCGGTTCAGTCCCTTCTCACGCGCGTCCGGTCACGTGGCCGCCGTCCACGCGCAGGGCGTGGCCGGTGGTGAACTCGGCGCCCGCCAGGTAGACGACCGCGTCCGCGACCTCGGCGACCTCGCCGACGCGGTTCAGGAGGGCGAGACCGCCGAAGGAGTCGACGTCCCAGTCCGCGTGCAGGGGCGTTCGGATCATCCCCGGCGCCACCAGGTTGACGCGGATCCCGTCCGCCGCGAGTTCGGCGGCGAGGCTCGTGGTGAGCGCGTGCACGCCGGCCTTGCTGATGACCGGTGCCGACGCGGTGAGGCCCGCGACCGCGTGGTCGACCAGCACCGTGCCGACGTTGACGATGCTCCCGCCGCGCCCCTGCTCCCGCATCCGGCGCACGACGGCCTGGGTGGTCAGGTAGGTCCCCTTGAGGTTGGCCGTCAGGAAACCGTCCACTTCCTCTTCCGTCACGTCGGTGAAGGGCTTCGCCGCGAACGTGCCGGCGTTGTTGACCAGGACGTCCACGCCGCCGAAGCGCTCCACGGCCGTCCGGACGAGCGCGGCGCCGGTCGCCGCGTCCCCGATGTCGCCCGCCACCTGCGCGACGTTCGCGTCATGCCCGAGGTGCGCGGCGGCCTTGGCGAGCCGGCCTGCGTCCCGTCCGTTGATCACGACGTCGGCGCCCCGGGCCAGGAACGCCGCCGCGACGCCCAGCCCGATTCCGCTCGACGCGCCCGTCACGATGACGGTGCTGTTCTTCGCCATTTCGACCAGTCCTTCGCTCTCGTCTGTTCCGACACCAGCGAAGCTAGGACCGCACGACCGATAACACCACGTCGAAGTTTGGAGCCTGTAATAAGGTGGCGTTATGGACGTGGATCTGCGCGATCTCGAACTGCTGGCCGCGACCGCCGACGCCGGTTCGCTCACGGCGGCGGCGGAACGGCTGTACGTCAGCCAGCCCGCGCTCAGCCAGCGGCTCACCCGGCTGGAGGACCGGCTCGGCATGCCGCTGTTCGACCGCGCCGGCCGCCGGCTCGTCCCCAACGCCGCCGGACGGCGGATGCTCGTCGCGGCCCACCATGTCCTGAACGAACTGCGCTCGGCGACCCGCGACGTGCGGGAGATCCGGGACGGACGCGACCGCCGCGTCCGCTTCACCGCCGAGTGCAGCACCACGTTGCAGTGGTTGCCTCCGGTCATCCGCGCGTTCCGCGAGCGGTGCCCGCGGGCGGAGGTCCGCGTCGAGTCCGTCCCCGACGACGCGCCGGTGCCCGCGCTGCTCACCGACCACATCGACGTCGCGCTGATCACCAAGCCGCATCCGGAGATGGACCGGGTCAGCCTGACCCGCCTCTTCGACGACGAGATGGTGGCCGTCGTCCCCGCCGACCACCCCTGGGCCGGGCGCTCCCACCTCACCGCGCGCGACTTCACCGACGCCCACCTGATCCTGTACGACTCCTACGACCAGACCCGGATCCCGTCGATCCCGCTGCCCCTGCCGCCGCGCGCCCGTCCGGCCCGCATCACGACGATGCCCGTGGTGACCGAACTGGTCGTCGAGATGGTCGCCGCCGGGCAGGGCGCGACGATCCTCCCCAACTGGGTCGCCGCGCCCTACACCGGCTCGCACGACCTGGCGCTCGTCCAGATCGGCGCCGTCCCGATGACCCGCACCTGGTACCTCGGCACCCGCCAGGGCCCGCGCACGCCGCTGCTCCAGACGTTCGTCGACGAACTCGTCGCGCGCCTGACGCCGGAGGCCCCCCGGTCGGTGGTCCGCGCGGGGTCGTCCTCCTAGAGTGACGGGCATGACCGACGAGCTGCGCCGCGCGCAGGCTTCCGCGTTCCTGGCCCTGCACCACGGTCCCGTGCCGCTGGTGATCCCGAACGTGTGGGACGGCGGGTCGGCGCGGATCATGGAGCAGGCGGGCTTCCCCGTTCTCGCGACGACGAGCGCCGGCATCGCCTTCAGCCACGGCGTCCCCGACGGCGCGCTGGACCGGGGCGCGATGATGGCGCGGATCGCCCAGATCGTCGCCGCGACCGGCCGCCCGGTCACGGCCGACCTGGAATCCGGGTACGGCCCCGAGCCCGAGGACGTCGCCGATTCGGTCGCCGAGGTGATCGCGCTAGGCGTCGTCGGCGTCAACCTCGAAGACGTCCTGCCCGGCGCGTCCGGCCTGATGGACATCGCGCGGGCGGCCGACCGCATCGCCGCCGCACGCAGAACCGCCCCAAAGGGCACCTTCGTCCTGAACGCCCGCACCGACGCCTACCTGGCCGGCATCTCCGACCCGTTCGCCGAAACGCTGCGCCGCGCCGAGCGCTTCCTCGACGCGGGCGCCGACTGCGTCTTCGTCCCCGGCGTCGACGACCTGCCGACCATCGCCGCGCTAGCCGACCGTATCCCCGGCCCGCTGAACATCGTCGCCGGCCTCACCGGCAAGGCCAGAACAGTGGCCGAACTGGACAACGCGGGCGTCGCCCGCATCACCATCGGCGGCAGCCTGGCCCGCGCCGCCCTCGCCACCGTCGAGACCGCCGCCCGCACCATGCGCGACCACGGCACCTTCGACTTCGCCGCGACCGCCCTCCCCCACACCGACCTCCAACACCGCTTCACCCGCCCGAACTGAACCGCGCGGTCAGGGCGTCGTGTACTCGTCGGCCACGGACAGGGCTTTGTCGAGGACGGCCATCCCTTCTTCCAGTTCGGCGTCGCTGATGATCAGGGGCGGGGCGATCAGGGCGACGTTTCCGTTGGTGAGGACGTACAGGCCCGCGCCGAAGGCGGCGGCGCTGAAGCGGCGCATCGGCTCGGCCGCCGTGGCGTCGGGGTTGAACGGGACGAGCGGTTCGCGGGAGGTTCGGTCGCGTACGAGTTCCAGGCCCCAGAAGCAGCCGCTGCCGCGGATGTCGCCGATCGAGGGGTGGCGGTCGGCGAGCCGGCGCAGGTGGGACTCGATGACCGGGCCCAGCGCCGCCGCCCGCTCGATCAGGCCGTCGCGGCGGTAGACGTCCAGGGCGGCGACGGCGGCGGCGCACGCGACGGGGTGGCCGCTGTACGTCAGGCCGTAGGGGAAGACGGAATCGGCCAGCCAGTCGGTGAGGCGGTCGCTGACGGCCGTCGCGGCGAGCGGGACGTAGCCGGCGGTCAGGCCCTTCGCGCAGGTGAGGATGTCGGGGACGACGTCCCAGCGGTCGCACGCGAACCAGGTGCCGGTCCGGCCGAACCCGGTCATGACCTCGTCGAAGATCAGCATGATGCCGTGCCGGTCGCACGTCTCGCGGAGGGAGCGCAGGTAGCCGTCGGGCGGGACGACGACGCCGCTGCTCCCGGTGACGGGCTCCACGATCACCGCCGCCACGTTCTCCGGGCCCTCGTACTGGAGCAGTTCCTCCAGGTGGGGGCCGCCCGAGCAGACGGGGCACGGCGACGGGTGCCCGGCCGGGCAGCGGTAGGTGTACGGGTCGAGCATCCGCACGACGCCCGGGACGCCCGGCTCCCCGTGCCAGCGGCGCGGATCGCCGGTCACCGACAGCGCCCCGGCCGAACTCCCGTGGTAGGACCGATAGCGGGCGATCACCTTGCTGCGGCCGGTGCGGGCGCGGGCGAGCCGGATGGCCGCCTCGTTCGCCTCGGCGCCGCTGCCGGCGAAGAACATCGTGTTGAGGTCGCCGGGGGTCACCTCGGCGAGGCGGTCGGCGAGTTCGTGGACGACCGCGAGGTCCCACGGGCGGCCGAGGGTCGCCCCGGCGCCGACCTGTTCCCGGACGGCGTCCTGCACGCTCGCGCAACTGTGTCCGAGGTTGGCGTTCACCATCTGGGACGAGAAGTCCAGATAGCTTCGTCCCTCGGCGTCCTGGAAATGGCAGCCGTGCCCGCCGACGATCCGCGGTGCGGACGCCCCGCCCTGCGCGGACCACGACCGGATCACCTTTCCCCGGGCGGTTTCCATCGTGCCTCCATGTCGAGATGGTTGCCGGAATCTAGCTGTTTCCGCCCGCGAGGGACGGTGTGTGCTCTGCGGCCATCAGGCGCAGTGCGCGAGCGGCTCCTCTTTGCTCCTTGTGCGCCAGCGCGTCCGCGTGGACGGCGGAGCACACCATGCGGATCGTGGCCGCCGGAAGCCCGGACTGCATGATGTGGATACGGACGTCGAAAGTGAGGTGTTCCGGGTCGTCCAGGCCGACGGAGAGCACTTCGTATTCGATCGTCGCGGCCAGCGGGTACAGGAACGTGCGGAACTTGGTCTCCATCGACTCCAGGACGTAGCCGTACCGGTGTCCCGGCCA
This sequence comes from Actinomadura rubteroloni, assembly GCF_002911665.1. Classification (NCBI taxonomy): domain Bacteria; kingdom Bacillati; phylum Actinomycetota; class Actinomycetes; order Streptosporangiales; family Thermomonosporaceae; genus Actinomadura; species Actinomadura rubteroloni. The sequence goes on along the minus strand of NZ_MTBP01000001.1, from coordinate 823,173 downwards.
CCGGGAGGCGTGGTAGCGCTCGCTCACGGCCAGGAACATCTGCCGCGCGGCCTCCAGGACGACCATTCCCTGGACGTGCCCACCCTGGTGGTCGAGCAGCAGTTCTTCGTCGTTGTGGAGCCGCAGCGCCGCCCGGAACGTCGTCTCGCCGGTCTGTTCGAGTCCGGCGATGAGGACGTTCTCCTCGCGGTGCTTGTGAATTTCCGTGTCCCGGGCGAGCGGTCCCGTGTCGTTCTCGCGGATGTCGGCGGTGACACCGGCGCGCGTCAGTTCGGCGCGTATTCGTTCCCAGTCCCGGGCGTCGATTCCCTGGCCCTCGATCAGGACCAGGTCCCCTTCGTACGCGCGGGCGCGCAGCGCCGCTACCAGGCCCGAGACGGTGAGGGCGCCGGTACCGTCGGCGAAGGGGGCGAACCGGTCGCCCACGACACAGAGTTTCGTGGGCGTCATCCGACGGCGCTCCTTTCTTCCAGCAGGGCCATGACGGCGCGCACGGTTCCCGCTTCGACCAGTTCGTCCTCGAAGATCTTGACGCCGCAGGTGCGTTCCAGGACCACCGAGAGTTCCAGCAGCACCAGTGAGTCGATCTCCAGATCGGCGAACCGGGAGTCGGCGTTTATCTCCGGTACTTCGATATGGCTGTCCGCCACGATTTTGCGGAGGGTTTCGAGAACAACGTCGCCGGTCATGAAAAGCTCCTTCGTCATGGGTCGGGTCAGATGCTCAGGACGTCCATTGCGGGCCAGCGGACGGCCGTCGACCCCCAACTGAGTCCGCCGCCGAAAGCCGTCATCAGGACGCCGTCACCCGCCTGGAGGCGCCCGGCCCCGGCGGCGTCGGTCAGCGCCAGCGGAATGGACGCGGCCGACGTGTTGCCCACGCGGTCCAGATGGACCAGCATGCGTTCGCGCGGCAGTTCGAGAACGTCGGCGATCGTGTTGATGATGCGCACATTGGCCTGGTGCGCCGCGCACCAGGTGACGTCTTCGACGCCCCAGCCGATCCGGTCGAGAAGCCGCTGGGACGATTCGGCCATGCGGTTCACGGCGTGCGTGAACATTTCCTTGCCCTGCATGGTGAGATAGGCGTCGTCGGGGCGCGGCGGCCGTCCGGCGGACAGTTCCCGGGAACCGCCGCCGGCCACCTGGGCGAGTTCGCGGCCGGAACCGTCGCTGCCGAGTTCGAAGCCGAGGAGCGCGCCCGGCTCGTCGGCGTCTCCGGCGCGCAGCACGGCGGCGCCGGCCCCGTCGCCGAAAATGATCGCGGTGGACCGGTCGTCGGGATTGAGGCGCGTCGACCAGACGTCGGCGCCGACCACGAGCACGCGTTCCGCACCGCCGATCGCCAGCGCTCCCGCGGCCGAGGAGAGCGCGTAAATGAATCCGGCGCACGCGGCCGACACGTCATGGGCGGCGACACGGCCGAGGCCGAGCGTTTCGGCGACCTCGGGCGCGGTGGCCGGCATGACCTGGTTGCCGGTGCTCGTCGCGAGAATGACCATGTCGACGGAATCGACGCCCGCCGATTTCAGGGCGCGCTGCCCCGCCTCGGCGGCCAGGTCGCCCGTCGTGGTGCCCGCGTCGGTCCAGTGGCGCTGACCGATTCCCGTCCTGGTGCGGATCCACTGGTCATTGGTGTCCAGCGACCGGGACAGTTCGTCGTTGTCCACGACGCGGGGCGGGACGACGGCACCGATTCCTTGGAGTACTGCTGCGCGTGACACGTTGCATCGACCCCTTTCCTGTTTCGCCGGGGCTAGGACCATCCGATGATCCGTTTGGGCTGTTCGAGAACCGCTCCGGTCCGGGCGAGCACCTTCGACCCGAGTTCGCCGTCGACCAGGCGGTGGTCGAAGGAAAGCGCCAGGGTCACGACGTGGCGCGGCTTGATCTCGCCCTTGTGCACCCACGGCTTCAACCGGATCGCGCCGACCGCGAGAATCGCTGCCTCGCCGGGATTGAGGATCGGCGTTCCGGCGTCCACGCCGAAGACCCCGATGTTCGTGATGGTGACGGTTCCGCCGGTCAGGTCACCGGGTTGTGTGCGCCCGGACCGTGCGGTCTCCGTGAGGTCCTGCAACGCCTGGGCGAGTTCGGGCAGCGTGCGGGCGTGCGCGTCCTTGATGTTGGGGACGATCAGGCCGCGCGGCGTCGCCACGGCGATGCCGAGGTTGACCGCGTCGTGCAGGACGATCGCCTGTCCCTCTTCGTCCCAGGACGCGTTGATCTCCGGATGCGGACGGATCGCGACCAGCAGGGCTTTGGCGACCAGCAGCAACGGCGTCACGCGCAGACCCGCGTATTCGGGATCGGATTTGAGGTCGCCGACGAGCCGCATCGTGCGCGTCACGTCGACCGTGAGGAATTCCGTGACGTGCGGCGCCGTGAACGCGCTTTCGGTAGTGGCACGCGCCATGGCCCGGCGCACTCCGTTGACCGGAATCCGCCGACCGCCCTTCTCCGGTTCGGTGGAACGCGCGGCCGACTGGACGTCCTCACGCGTGACGACGCCATTCGGGCCGGTGGGCACGACGGACGCGAGATCCAGGCCGAGGTCTTTGGCCAGTTTGCGCACGGGCGGCGTCGCGGCGGTCCGGTGATCGCGTCGTTCGACGTCCGGACGTTTGCGCGGACGGCGCCGGACGGCCGGTTCGCTCGCGCCGTACCCCACCAGCACCGGCTCCGCCGCGGGCTCCTCGGCCTCCGTTTCCACCGTGATGAGGACGGCCCCGACGTCCACCGTCGCGCCCCGCTCGAAATGCAGCGCGTGCACCTTCCCGTCGAAGGGAATGGGCAGTTCGACCAGCGCCTTGGCCGTCTCGATCTCGCAGACGGCCATGCCGTCGCGCACCGGGTCGTCCGGCGCGACGAACCATCGGACGATCTCGGCCTCGGTCAGTCCTTCGCCGACGTCGGGCAGTGTGAACTCGCGGAGCCTGCGCACCGTTCCTCCTCCCATTCCGGTCAGTAGGCGAGAGTTCGCTCGGCCGCGTCCAGCACGCGGTCGAGGTCGGGCAGGTAGTCCCGTTCCATGCGCCCGGCGGGATAGGGCATGTGGTAGCCGCCGACCCGCAGGACCGGCGCCTCCAAATGGTGGAAACAGCGTTCGCTGATCCGGGCCGCGATCTCGGCGCCCGCCCCGAAGAACACCGGCGCCTCATGGACCACGGAAAGGCGGCCGGTCCGGCGCACCGACGCCTCGATGCCGTCGAAGTCGATCGGGGAGAGCGAGCGCAGGTCCAGCACTTCGAGGCTGACGCCGTCCTCTTCGGCCGCCGCCGCCGCGTCGAGGCACGTCCGGACCGTCGGCCCGTAACCGACGAGCGTCATGTCGCGGCCCGGCCGGACGACGCGGACCGAATGCAGTGTCGCCGCCGGCGCCGTCGTGTCGACCGGCTCCTTTTCGTAATAGCGCCGTTTCGGTTCGAGGAAGATGACCGGGTCGTCGCAGTCGATGGCCTGCCGGAGCATCCAGTAGGCGTCGCTCGCGCAGGACGGCGAGACCACCCGCAGCCCCGGGACATGGGCGAACAACGCTTCCGGCGATTCGCTGTGGTGCTCGACCGCGCCGATTCCGCCCCCGTAGGGGATACGGATCACGACGGGAAGTCCGAGCCGTCCGCCGGATCGGGCCCGCATTTTGGCGAGCTGCGTGACGATCTGGTCGTAGGCGGGAAAGACGAAGCCGTCGAACTGGATTTCCACCACCGGCCGGTGACCGCGCAGCGCGAGGCCGATCGCGGTGCCGACGATCCCGGATTCGGCGAGCGGCGTGTCCAGGACTCGGTGCTCGCCGAAGTCCTTCTGAAGCCCTTCCGTCGCGCGGAAGACGCCGCCCAGTTTTCCGATGTCCTCGCCCATCAGCACGACCTTCGGGTCGTCGGCGAGAGCGCCGCGCAGCGCTTCGTTGATCGCCCTGACCAGGCTGAGCGTCACCGGTCACCCCTCCTCTGCGGCGACGAAGGACGCGGAGTACTCGCGGAACCACGCCAGTTCCTCGGCGACCAGCGGATGCTCGCTTCCGTACGTCCGGCCGAACGCGTCGGCCAGACCCGGATCGGGCATGCCGCGGACGCTCGCACGCAGGTCCGCGGCCAGGTCCGCGCCTTCCCGGTCCGTCCGCGCGAAGAATTCGTCGTCGGCGAGGCCCGTTGTGCGCAAATGGAGCCCGAGCCGCGCGATCGGGTCCTTGCCCCGCCATTCCTCGACCTCGACCGGATCCCGGTAGCGGCTCGCGTCGTCGGCGGTGGTGTGCGCGCCCATGCGGTAGGTGAACGCCTCGATCAGCATCGGTCCCGCCCCGCTCCGGGCGCGGGCGAGAGCCGCGCGGGTCACCGCGAGGCAGGCCAGGACGTCGTTGCCGTCCACCCGGACGCCGGGAAACCCGAATCCGGCGGACCTCCGGAAGAGCGGCACCCGGGACTGCCGTTCGTTCCCGGCGGAGATCGCCCATTGGTTGTTCTGGCAGAAGAAGACGATCGGCGCGTTGTAGACGGCCGCGAAGTTGAACGCCTCGCTCACGTCGCCCTGGCTCGTGGCGCCGTCGCCGAAATAGACCGCGACGGCCGTCCCCGCGTCCTCGGCGGCCACCCCCATCGCGTATCCCGTCGCATGGAGGACCTGCGACCCGATCACCAGCGTGTAGAGGTGGAAATTGTGGTCGGCCGGATCCCAGCCGCCGTGCGTGACGCCACGGAACAGCCGGAAAACGTGCAGGGGATCGAGGCCGCGGCAGAGCGCGACGCCGTGGTCCCGATAACTGGGGAAGACGTGGTCGTCGTCGCGCAGCGCCCGCGCCGACCCGATCTGCGCGGCCTCCTGCCCGAGCAGCGACGGCCAGAGCGCCAGTTCGCCCTGGCGTTGCAGGGTGACGCCCTCGCCGTCGGCGGCGCGGGCCAGCACCATGTCCCGGTAGAGCCCGCGCAGTTCGCCGGGCGTCGGATCCAGTTCGTAGTCGGGATGGGGAACTCGTTCGCCGTCCGGGGTGAGAAGCTGCACCATTTCCCCCGGCGTGTGCTCGGTCAACCCGCTTCCCTCCGGTGAGCGTTCTTACGCATTGCCGCGCACGGTCTCGGCCGGCGCACGGCGCGGGACGCCGTGCTCGATCTCGGCGCGCAGCCGGTTCAGGTCGTCGGCATGGCCGTGGGCGGCGATATGCCCGTCGGGCCGGATCAGGTAATAGCCGGGCTTCTCGCATAGTTGGGGCGTTTCGGGGGCGGCGCCGACGTTCAGCCCCGGCGTCGCCTCGGCGAGACGGCGCAGGGCGGGCAGCAGACCGGGCGACGCGGTCACGACCGTCCACCGGCCGTGCACGACGCCGAGCGCGTCCGCGAGCCGGTACGGCACGGCCGCCCCGGGACGCAGCCCGCCCCGCCCGCACCGCCGGCCCGGCACCTGGGTCGCACGCGTCGGCGGATAGCGCAGCCGCCGCCCCGCCATGACGGGCAGGTAGAAGCGTTCGATCGCCCCGCTGCGGTCGGCGGCGCGGAACGCCAGATCGCGCAGCCCGGTCCAGGGCTTGCGCCGGACCATCCACGCGCGGGTCTGGAGATCGGTCTCGCGGACGACCCGCGCCGCGACGGCCAGGCGCTCCTGCTCATAAGTGGCGAGCAGGTCGTCCGGCGCCTCTCCGCTCAACACGGCGGCGAGCTTCCACGCCAGGTTGTGCGCGTCCTGCACGCCGGTGTTGAGCCCCTGCCCGCCCGCCGGGCTGTGCACGTGCGCGGCGTCGCCCGCGAGGAACACCCGTCCGCGCCGGTAGATGTCGGCCTGCCGGGCGTGGACGCGGAACGCCGTCTGCCACACCGGATCCGCCAGGCGCACCCCCGCCGGACCCCGCTCGTCCACGGCCTTCTGCATCCACGGCAGGCTCATCTCCTGACCCGGCGGCAGGACGGAGAAGAACCGGAACACCCCGCCCGGCAGCGCGACGACCGCCAGCACGCCCTGCGCGGACAGGTAGTAGTGCGCGCGGTCGGTCGGCAGCTCCGCGCCGGTCGGGCGGCAGTCCACCAGCGCGAACGTGCTCGCGTAGGTGGCTCCGGTGAAGCTCGCCCCGATCTGGCCGCGCACCGCGCTGCTCGCGCCGTCCGCACCGACGACGAACGCGGTGCGGATCCGTTCGACGCGTCCGTCCGGGTGTTCCAGGATCGACGTGACGCCGTCCGCGCTCCCCGAGAAGTCGAGGTCGTCGAACGCCAGCAGCCGGACGCCGCGTTCGATCCGTCCGCCGAGAGCGTGCAGCCGATCGGTCAGGACCCGTTCGGTGTCGTTCTGCGGGATGCACAGCGGGACGAGTTCCTCCGGCATCGTGAACGTCGCCACGTGCGCGCGGTCGGAGAAGTAGCTGAACGCGTTGAGCGTGTGCCCGGCGGACCGGGCCGCGTCCAGCGCGCCCAGGTCCTCCAGCAGGTCGAGCGTGCGCGGCCACAGCAACTGGGCCCGGGCGTACGGCGACGCGGCGGGGGCCCGGTCGACGAGCCGCACGCCGACTCCCCTGCGGATCAGTTCGCACGCGGCGACCAGCCCGGTGGGGCCGGCTCCGACGATGAGGACCTGGGCGTCCAACACTTCTCCTCCCGACTGACGGTTCGGCACGGACGGCGGACTCAGTCCCGCCAGCCCGGGTTCTCGTCGATCGCGACGACCGCGCAGGTGACGGTGACTCCCGCGCCCTGGGCCATGAGCAGCACATGGTCGCCCGGACCGACCTCCCCGGACCGCACCAGGTGCTCCAGGCCGACGACCTGGTCGTTGACGGTCAGGTGGCCGAAACCCCGGGCGAATTCGAGGATCCCCCGGTCGGTGCTCAGCCCGAGGGGGTCGAGGATCGTCTTCACGTAGCTCTCCAGGCCGGTGAAGATGTGGACGACCCGGGTCACGTCCGACATGTCGATGTCGGCCTCCGCGACGGTGCGGATCGCCAGATCGGTCCGGCAGTCGCCCTGCCGCCGGACGATCTCGGCCAGCGCCTCCGGCTCCTGCGCGGCGAAGTCCGCCGGCTGCCGGCGCTTGGGCGGACGCGGCGGGAACATCGGCACGTCCCGCCGGAAATGCTCTTCGACCTCGGCGGTCGATCCGGTGTTGACGGCCAGCAGCCGACCGAATCCCGAGCGGGTGGAGAGCACGACGGCGCTTCCGGCGTCCCCGATCACGCCGTTCATGAGGCCGATGCCCCAGCGGTTGACTTCGGGAATGCCGATGTTGTCGGCCCCGGTCACCAGCGCGGCCCTTCTTTCCGGGCTCGCCAGGAGATGGGACGCCGCCAGTTCCAGGGCGCCCATCAGCCCGCTGCACGCCTGCATCACGCCGAACGACGGAATGTCCTTGTCGGTCACCTGGCTGAGGACGTAATGCGTCGCCGGCCACCCTTCCGGGCCCTGGTCGTGGAGATAGGCGTGGAGATGGACGTCGAGGTCGTCGCCGGGGATCCCGGCCCGCTCCATCGCCTGGCGGGCCGCCGACACGGCCATGTCGGGCGCCGGGGTGTCACCCGCGACGGGCGTTCCCGTCCAGCCGTACCATTCGTAGTCCTCTTGGGCGTAGAGGCCGAGTTCGACCGCCTCGCGCGCGTCCATGATGGGCGGGATGTGGACGCCGAGACCGGCGACGTGGATGCCGGGAGTCTTCACGCCGCGCCCTCCGCCATGAACTTGCGGATCGCGGTCGCGACGGACGTGATGTTGCCGCCCTTGAGAAGCTGGACGATCGGGAGCGTCATTCCCAGCTCTCGCTGCAAACGGTTCCGCAGTTCCACGGCCATGAGCGAGTCGAGTCCCATCTTGTTGAGCGGACGCTTGGTGTTGACCCGATCCGGGTTCAGCCCGAGGACCTCGGCGACCTTCGCCCGGAGAACGTTCTCGACGTCGTCGTCCGCCGCGCTCTGCTGCGGAGGCCGCTCGGCGGGACGACTCGCGGCCGGGGCGGGCGCGGCCTGGGGTGCCGGCCGCGAAAGCCGCTCGGACGGCTCCGCCCGGACCGGGGCCGGTGCCGCCGGGGCCGCCGCGCTCTGTCGCGGCAGCGGCTCGGCGGGACGGCTCGGGGCCGGGGCCGCCTGAGGCGCCGGTCGCGAAAACCGGTCCGCGAGTCGGCTCGCGGCCGGAGCGGCCTGGGGCAGCGGTCGCGCGAGCCGGTCGGCGAGAGGACCCGCGAACGCCTCGGCCGGCACCGGCGCGGGGGCCGGGGGAGCCTGGCGCGCGGGCCGCTCGGCGGGACGGCTCGCGGCCGGGGCGGGAGACGGGTCTCGGTGCGGGAGCTGGTCGGACGGAGCCTCCGCGACCGCCGGGTCCGGGTCCGGGAGCACCGGGCGCGGCACGACGTTCTCCGGCCGGTCGCCGACGAGGCCGCTGAGGAACCGGCTCGTCGCCGCCTCCGGATACGCGTCGGCCCATTCGTTCCAGTCGGTCGGCAGCACGGCCGTGTGGGGCGCGTCCGTCGCCATGAGGTGCCCGAGGACCGCCAGCCCCTCGCCGGGGCTGAAGCCCGTCACGCCCGTCGGGAGCAGGCTCCGGCCCTCTTCGCGCTCGAACCGGGGCACCAGCCCGACCTCGTTCCAGTACCCCCAGTTCACGGTGATCGCGGCGGCGCCCCGCGCGCGGCGCCGGTGCGCGACCGCGTCGAGGAACGCGTTCCCGGCGGCGTAACCGCCCAGGAACGGCGAGCCCAGCAGCGCGGCGCCGGACGAGAACAGCACGAAGTGGTCCAGGTCGTCGGGCACGAGCCGGTCCAGGTTCAGCGTGCCGCGGACCTTGGGCCGCAGCAGGCCGTCCAGTTCGCTCGCGCCGAGCCGCCGCACCAGCGCGTACCCCAGGGTCCCGGCGGTGTGGAAGACGCCGCGCAGGTCGGGGAGCCGGGCCAGCAGGTCTTCCATGGCGTCCGCGTCGGCCACGTCCACCTGGGCGTACGCGCAGTCGGCGCCGCGCGCCCGCAGCCCTTCGAGAACGGGGTGCTCGGGGCTCGCCGCGCTGCGGCCGGTCAGCACCAGCCGCCGGGCGCCGTTCTCGACGAGCCATTCGGCGACCTTGGCGCCGATCCCGCCGAGTCCTCCGGTGACCAGGTAGGACGCGTCGGCCCGGAACTGCGGGACGGCGGCGGCCGGCGCCGGGTCCTCGAAGGAGAGGATGACCTTGCCGGTGTGCCGCGCCTGCCCCATGTACCGGAACGCTTCGACCGCCTCGGACGCCGGGAAGCACGTGTACGGCAGCGGGTCGATCACCCCCTCGTCCACGAGGGCGCACACCTCCCGGAACATCCGCGCGATGCGTTCGGGCGCGTCGTTCAACGTGTCGACGTGGTCGACCGTGTGGAGGCTGCGGTTCCGGGTGAACGCCGCCAGCGGGATCGTGTTCCCTTCGAGGATGTCCCGCTTGCTCAGCTCCAGGTAGCGCCCGTACGGCGCGAGCAGCGAAAGGTTCGCTTCGAGCGCGGGTCCGGTGAGGGTGTTGAGGATCAGGTCGAAGCGGACGTCGGCGAAGTCCTCGGCGAACTCCGTCGAGCGGGACGTGGACGTCCCGGCCACCCCGAGGTCTTCGAGCATCCGCCGCTTCTCGGGGCTGCCGGCGGTGCCGTAGACCACCGCGTTCTTCCAGCGGGCGATCTGGAGCGCCGCGAGTCCGACGCCGCCGGTCGCGGTGTGGACGAGCACCTTGTCGCCCGCCTCCATCCGGCCGAGTTCGCACAGCGCGTGGTAGGCGGTGATGACCGCGGACGGCAGCGTGACGGCCTCGGCCGCCGTGAGCCGCCGGGGCTTCGGGACGACCAGCGCGGCCTTGGCGACGACCCGCGACGCCATCGCGGCCTCGGCGATCGCGAGCACCTCGTCGCCGACGGCCACCTCCGTGACGTCGGAACCGACGGCGGCGACGACGCCGCAGCACTCCCAGCCGAGGGCGGGCGGGTCGGTGAGCGACTGGCCCGGGTACATGCCGACGGCCAGGAGGACGTCGCGGTAGTTCAGGGACGCGTGCGACACCTCGATAACGACTTCGTCCGCCGCCGGGCGCAGGTCGCCGAGCGGGACCTCGGTGAGGTCGTCCAGCACGCCCGGCATCGGCATGGTCACCCGCCGGGCCCCGCCCGTCACCGGACGTTCGGCCAGCCGCGCGGTGTAGGCGCGTCCGTCGCGGACGGCGATCTGGTCCTCCGGGGTGCCGGAGAGCAGGACGTCCACCGCCGTGCGCGCGCTCGCCTGGTCGTGGTCCAGGTCGAGGAGCCCGACGCGCAGGTTCGGCTGCTCGGCGGCGGCGGCGCGGCCGAGCCCCCACAGCGGCGCCTGCATGTAGCCGGTCACCTCGTCGCCGGGCAGCGCCTTCTGCGCGTCCCGCGTGACGAGCCACAGCCGGGGGTCGCCGGGCAGGCCGAGGTCGGCCAGCGCCTGGACGAGATGGACGGCGGACCGGCAGGCCAGCAGTTCCGCCCGCTCGATCTCCTTCCCCGACGGGACGGGCGAGCGCGTGGCGTCCGGCGACCACAGATGGACGACCCCGCTGATCTCTCCCTGCTCCGCGATCTCCGTGAGCGCGGCCCGGTAGTCCGCCGCCCGGTCGGGGTCGACGCGGAACTGGTCCGGCGCGACGGCGTGGAACCGTCCGGCCGCGGTGATCACGATCGGCCGCGCGCCCTGCTCGCGCAGCGCGTTCACCACGCGCCGTCCGGACACGCCGCCGTCGGCGAGCACGACCCAGGTCCCCGGGCGTCCGGCGGGCCGCCGTACCGCCGGAAGCTCCACGAAGTCCACGTCGTACAGCCAGCCGACGCGTCCGCCCCGCGGAGCGGGCTCGGCAGCGGGTTCGGCAGCGGGCTCGGCACGGGTTTCGGGAGCGGGCTCGGCCGCCCGGCCGAGCAGGTACTGCAGACGTGCGCCGCGCATTTCGGCCACGAGGTCGTCCTCCTGATCGTAGATCTTGACTTCGCCCATGAAGGAGTCACCGCGCGCGGAGCGGGCGAGCAGCGCGTGACTGTGGCCGTCCGCGGTCGCCGCGCCGTAGACGCGGACCTCCTCCAGACCGCCGAGGACGAACACCTGGTCCTGTCCGGCCGCCACGTCCGGACGGGCCGCGACGAGCGCCTGCCCGGACGCGTCGAGCAGAGCGGGATGAAGGTCGTGCCCGCCGAGCGAGGGCCGCAGCGCGGGCGGGCACTCCACGCGGGCGAGGGCCTCGCCGCCGGTGCGCCAGACCTCGGCGATCCCCTGGAACGTGCCCTCCCACTGGTTGCCGCGCGCGGCGTGCGTCCGGTAGAAGTCCGCGCGTTCCTGGTGCTCGGTGCAGCGCGCCTTGATCGCGTCCCACGATCCCCGCTGCGGTGCTGGCGCCTCCAGCGTCATGGCGACGGCCTGGCTGTGCAGCGTCGGCGTCCCGTCGTCCCCGACGCTTTCGACGGTGCAGCGCACCGAGCCTGCGGAGTCCGGGACGACGCTGACGCGGATCGGCTCTGCCGGTTCGTCCGGGTCCAGGAAGATCGCCCGGAGGAGCTGGACCTCGGTGAGCCGGAGCGGTCCCGCGCCGATGATCGTCCGGGCCGCCGCGATCATCATTTCGAGGTGGGCGGTGCCCGGCAGGATCACCGTCTCCTGCACCAGGTGGTCCAGGAGGTAGGCGTTGCGCTCAAGGTCGATGGGGCCTTCGAAGACGAACCCCCCGTCCGGGCCGGCCGACCGGACGCCGAGCAGCGGATGGTCCGGCTCCGGTTCGGGCTCGGGCGCCGGTTCGTCGGCGGGCAGCCAGAAGTCCGTCCGCCGCCACGGGTGGTGCGGGACGGGAACGAACTCGCCCGGACCGAACAGCGCCGGATAATCGACCGGCACCGCCGCCGTGAACAGCGCGGCCACGCCCGCGAGCAGCGCGGCGCGTTCCGGCTCGTCCCGGCGGAGCGAGCCCACCGAGGTGATCTCCTCCCCGCGCGCCCGGGCCGTCTCCTTGACGGCGTTGACGAGCAGCGGATGCGGGCTCATCTCGATGAACACGGTGTCGCCCGTGTCGAGCTGGGCGTGCACCGCGCCGACGAAGTCGACGGGCTCGCGGATGTTGCGGACCCAGTAGCCCGCGTCCAGCTCGGCCCCGGAGAGCGGTTCCCCGAGCAGTGTGGAGTGCAGCGGGATCGTTCCCGCCCGGGGCGCGACGTCCTTCAGCTCCCGGCGCAGGTCGTCGGCGATGCCGTCGATCTGCGGGCAGTGCGACGCGAAGTCGACGCGGACGACGCGGTTGAAGACGTCGCGGCGGTCGAGGTCGGCCAGGATCGTCCGGACGGCGCCGGCGTCCCCGGAGATGAGCGTGGACGTCGGGCTGTTGCAGGCCGCGACGGCGACCGACCGCTCGTGCCCCGCGATGGCTTCGGCGGCCTCGGCTCCCGACAGCGCGACCCAGGCCATGATCCCCTGCCCGGCCAGCCGCTCGGCGAGCTTGCTGCGCCGGCAGATGACGGCGGCGGCGTCCGCCAGGCTGAGCGCGCCGGAGACGTGCGCGGCGGCGGCCTCGCCCATGCTGTGCCCGATGACGACGTCGGGCTCGACGCCCCACGACCGCCAGAGCGCGGCGAGGGCGATCTCCATCGCCCACAGCGTCGGCTGGACGATCGAGGTCAGCTCGAACCAGTCGCCGGTGCCGTCCGCCAGGAGGTCGAGCAGGGACCACCCGGCCTCCTTCTCGATGGCGGCGGAGCACTCCTCGATCGCCCGGGCGAACACCGGCTCGGACGCCAGCAGCTCGCGTCCCATGCCGACCCACTGCGACCCCTGGCCGGGGAACACGAACGCCACGCGCGGACGGCTCGCGGCGTCGGTGTACTCGCTGGTCGCCAGGTCCGGCGCGTCGCTGCCCGCGACGAACTCGCGGAGCGCTTCGGCCGCCTGCTCGCGCGACGCGACGGGCACCGCGAGCCGGCTCTCCAGATGGGACCTGCGCGTGGCGAGCGAGAAGCAGACGTCGTGCAGGGACTGCCCGGTGTCGGCCAGGTGGTCGGCCGCGCGGGCCGCGAGGTCCGTCAGCGCCTCGGGACCGGCCGCCGAGAGCACCAGCAGTTCGTCGCGTTCGGGCACTGGGGTCGGGACGGGCCGCTCGGGCGCCGTCGTGAGGACGACGTGCGCGTTGGCCCCGTTGAACCCGAAACTGCTGATCCCCGCGATGGACGGCCGGTCCCCGCCGGGCAGCGGCGTGGTCTCGGTGACGACCGTGAGGGGAATCTCGTCCCACGCCACCTGCGGGTTCGGGTCGTGCAGGTGCAGGTTCCCCGGGACGACGCCGTGCTCCAGGCTGAGGACGGTCTTGATGAGCGCGACGATCCCGGCGGCGGCCTCGGTGTGCCCGACGTTGGTCTTGACGGACCCGACGAGGCACGGACGGTCGGCCGGCCGGCCCCGTCCCAGCACCTCGGCGAGCGCCGCCAGCTCCACCGGGTCGCCGACCGCCGTGCCCGTGCCGTGCGCCTCGACGTAGTCCGCGTCGGCCGGGTCGATCCCGGCGTCGGCGAAGGCGCGGCGGATGACGGCGCTCTGCCCCTCGACGGCAGGCGTGACGAGGAAACCGCTGCTGCGTCCGTCGTTGCCCACGGCCGAGCCGCGCAGGACGGCGCGGATCCGGTCCCCGTCGGCGAGTGCCCGGTCCAGGGGCTTGAGGATGACGGCGCCGATGCCGTCGCTGCGGACGAAGCCGTCGCCGGACGCGTCCCCGAACTTGCAGCGGCCGTCGGTGGCGAGCATCCCCGCGCTGGAGTAGACGACGCCCTCGTCGGGGAGCAGGACGAGGTTCGTCCCCGCCGCGATCGCCAGCCCGCACTCGCCCAGCCGGATCGCCTGCACCGCGTGGTGCACCGCGACCAGCGACGACGAGCACGCGGCGTCCACGGTCACGCACGGTCCGCGCAGGTCGAAGACGAACGACACGCGGCCCGAGGTGATGGACCGGGCGGCGGAGCCGGTCATCGCGTACAGGTCGGGACGCTGCGCCAGCCGGGACCGCATGGTCCAGTAGTCGGCGCCGATCTGGCCGACGAACACGCCGGTGTCGCTTCCCGCGAGCGCGTCCAGCCGCTGGCCGGCGTCCTCCAGCGCCTCGTGCGAGACCTCCAGCAGGATGCGCTGCTGCGGGTCCATCATCTCGGCCTCTTTGGGGGCGATGCCGAAGAACTCGGCGTCGAAGCCCCGCACGTCGTCCAGCAGGCCGCCCCACTTGCTCACCGTCTTGCCGGGCGTCTGCGGCGTCGGGTCGTAGACGGCGTCGATGTCGTAGCGCGAGCGCGGGATCTCCGACACCGCGTCGGCCCCGGACAGGAGCAGCTCCCAGAACGCGTCGGGGTCGTCCGCCCCGGGGAAACGGCCGGCCATCCCGATGATCGCGATGGGCTCCGCCGGGCGGGCGCGCGAGAAATCAGCGGACATCATGGTTCCTTTTCCAGCGTGCGGTTGCGGAAATGGGCGTTCGGCTCAGGCGGCGGCCGGTTCCAGGCGCGTCCAGCCGTTGCGGCGGGCGTGGGCGGTCAGGACGGGGTCCGCGCCGACGACGACGGGACGTCCGACCGACTCCAGGAGCGGCAGATCGCTCACGTGGTCGCCGTAGGCCGTGCACGCCGCCCGGGGGACGCCGACGACCACGGCCGCCGCGCGGGCGGCGTGGCCCTTCGCGGCGCCGATCATCGGCACCAGCACCTCACCGGTGAGGCGGCCGTGCCGCAGGAGCGGACGGGTGCCGAGCGTCCAGTCGGCGCCGACGGCGGCGGCGATCGGGTCCAGGCAGGGGAAGAACGACCCCGACAGCAGCACGATCCGGTCACCCGCCGCGCGGTGCCGCCGCAGCGCCTCGACCGTGCGGGGGTTGAAGAGGCGGTCGTCCCGCGCGTCGAACCAGTCCCGGCCGGCGTCGGCCAGGGCGAGCGCCCGCTCGCCCGCGAGGAAGCGGTAGTAGGAGCGGTTGATCTCGTCCCGGGGAACGCCCCGGGCCGCCGACGCGCGCAGGCTCGCCGCGATGCGCTCGAAGGTGCCGGAAGGCTCGCCGCGCCGGCGGAGGTGGAACTCCAGGAAGGAGAACATGCTCTTGATCGAGATCAGGGTCTCGTCGACGTCGAAGAAGGCGATCACGCGTGCGTCCCCACGTCCGGCACGTGTCCGGCCATCCCGCTCCCCCCGGCGATGCGGTCGGCGCGGCGCCGCCCTCCCGGCGCCACGCTCAGCGCGGACGCTACCAGACAATCGTGTCTATTTAATGGCCGCACAGCGGCGCACACCCCGTTCCCCCTCGTAGATCCGGACGAAAAGGAAGTTACGGAGTCGCCGGACGGAGATCGTCACCGTCGCGAGGGAGCGGCGTCCCCCGCGCGGGGGACGCCCGCGCGGACCGGACGGACGGCGCGGCGAGCCTTTAGACTCGCGGTGTGATCTTCAAGGCGGTGGGCGACGGGAAGCCGTATCCCGAGCACCGGCTCTCCTCGGGGGACTGGGCCCGGATCCCGCCGCGCCAGGTGCGGCTGGACCAGCTCATCAGCACCAAGCGCGAGCTGGACCTCCAGTCGCTGCTGGCCAAGGACTCGACGTTCTACGGCGACCTGTTCCCGCACGTCGTCCAGTGGAAGGGCGACCTGTACCTGGAGGACGGCCTGCACCGCGCGCTGCGGGCCGCGCTCCACCAGCGGCAGGTGCTGCACGCGCGGGTGCTCGACCTGGACGCGATCGACCTCGGCTCGTCCTAGCGGACGGCGACCGGCTCCGGCGCCGGGACGGGCGCGCCCGCGGCGGCCCGGACGAACCCCGGCCGCGCCGCGACCAGCCCGAACACCACCTCGGGCACGACGAGGACGAGCAGCAGCGTCAGGGAGACCGTCCAGCCGCCCGTGGCGTCGCGCAGCACGCCGACCGCGAGCGGCCCGAACCCGGCGAGCAGGTAGCCGCCCGTCTGCGCCATCCCCGACAGCCGCGCGGCGACGGCCGGGCTCGGCGAGCGCAGGTTGAGCAGCGTGTAGGCGAGGGGGAACGCGCTGCCGGTCGCGACGCCGAGCAGCACCACCCAGACCCAGCCGATCCCGGGCGCGGCGATCAGTCCGCCGACGCCCGCGACCATGCAGCCGCCCACGGCGAGGACGAGGACGCGCTGGTCCGGCAGCCGCGCCGCGAACACCGGCACGACGTAGCCGAGCGGGATGCCGATGAGCAGCATCGCCGACATCATGATCCCGGCCGTCCCCGCGGCGACGCCGTGGTCGCGCATGATCTCCGGGAGCCACGACATCAGGACGTAGAACATCAGGGACGCCAGCCCCATGAACGTCGCGACGGCCCAGGCGAGCGGGCTGCGCAGCAGCGACACCGAAGCGGTCCGCGTCGGTTCCGGCGGGGCGCTGCGCCGGGCGAGCGGCCCCCACGCCACCACGGCGATCAGCGACGGCACGGCCCAGACGGCGAGCGCGAGCCGCCAGCCGCCCGCGTCGTCCAGCGGGACGGCCAGCGCTGCCGCGAACGCCCCGCTGCACGCCATCAGCATCATCGCGAGGCCCGTCAGCGGCCCGACGCGGTCCGGGAACGCCCGCTTGATGACGGCGGGCAGCAGGACGTTCCCGAGCGCGATCCCGGCCCCGGCGACGATCGTCCCGGCGAACAGCGCGACCGCCGACGGCACCAGCCGCAGCGCGATCCCGCCGGTGATGAGCGTGAGCGCCCCGGCGATGGCGGTCTCCGTCCCGAACCGCCGCGCGGCGGCCGGCGCGAGCGAGGCGAACGCGCCGAGGCACAGCACGGGCAGCGTCGTGAGCACGCTGACCTCGACCCCGGACAGGCCGAGCGCCGTGCGCAGGTCGGCGAGGACGGGCGCGACGCCGGTGATGGCGGCGCGCAGGTTGACGGCGAGCAGGACGAGACCCGCGAGGGTCCAGGCGGCGGTGAGACGGGCGTGCGACATGGGCCTTGAGTTCTGCGCGAACGCGGTAGGGGGCGGGTCAGTCGAGGGTGCGCAGGATGTGGTCGAGGCAGCTCTGCGCGGCGGCAGCGGCGGCGGAGGCGTCCCCGGCGCGGACGGCGTCGGCGATCGGCGCGTGCGGGACGTCGGCGTGGTCGAGGGCGTCCCCGGCCCCGCCGATGCTCAGTTTCAGCGCGGCGCCGAAGTCGCGGTAGAGGTCGGTGAGCACGCGGTTGTGGGTGGCGTCCACGACGGCGGTGTGGAAAGCCAGGTCGGCGTCCACGAACGCGTCGCGGTCCCCGGCGGCGAAGGCCGCGTCGCGGTCGGCGAGCGCGGCGTCGATCGCGGCGATGTCGGCGTCGGTGCGGCGGGACGCCGCGAGCCGCGCCGCCTCGACCTCCAGCCCACGCCGGACCTGGAGGATCTCGATCAGCTCGGCCGTCGCCAGCCGCCGCCGGACGGCGCCCGACAGCTCGCTGGTCGCGATGACGTACGTGCCGTCGCCCTGGCGTCCGGCGAGCAGGCCCGCGTGGGTCAGGGCGCGGACGGCCTCGCGGACGGTGTTGCGTCCCACGCCGAGCTGTTCGACCAGCGCCGGTTCGGCGGGGATCCGGCCGCCGAGGGGCCAGGCGCCCGACGCGATCTCGGCGCGCATCTGGTCGATGACCTGCTCGACCAGTGATGAACGTCGAGCCGTCCGCAACGTCATTCCGTCTCCTCGGTCTGCCGGTGACCCAATCATCCCATGTTTGAGCTCGCAAAGAACCGTGACGCTCGTCGCACCGGCCCCGGGAGCGGCCCGGGGCCGGTGCGAACGCGTCAGACGCGCGGCAGGTCGGCCCCGGCCGGAACCGGACGCGTCGCGCGCAGCCCGGTCGCCTCCAGCGCCCGGCGGTAGGCGTCGGCCGCGGCCGGCCGATCACCCGCCGCCTCGAACAGTTCGCCCAGCTCCCGGGCCAGATGCGCGGCCGGACGGCCCGGCGGCAGCGCCGCGAGCTGCCCGGCGGCGGCGCGCAGGACGACCAGCGCCGCCGCGCCGTCCCGCTGCGCGACGCGCGCCCGCGCGAGGACGAGCCGGGCCTGCACGGTCGTCCGCGTCCGGGCGGACGGGGCACCGTCCGGACGCTTGACCGTGCTCTCCGGCGCCGCGAGCGCGTGCCCGGTGTCCAGGAACTCCTCCAGCGCGGCGATGGCCGCGCCGACGTCCCCGGCGAGCACCAGCCCGCGCGCCCGTTCGATCGTCGCCTCCGCCGCCTCGCCGCCGACGAGCGAGCCCGTCCCGGCGAGCAGGTCGAGCGCGGCGCGGGCCGCCGCCGCGCTCGGCACGGCGCGCGGGGCGGCCGGGTCGAGCGGTTCGGGCGCGGTGGCGTCGGTGAACGGCGGGACGCCGCGCAGCAGCGCCCGCGCGGCGGCCAGCCGCAGCCGCGCCTCGGCGCGCTCGGCGTCCTCCCCGCCGCGCGTGGCGAGGGCCTGGTCGGCGAAGTAGAGCGCGTCGCCGATCGCGCCCTCGTCCAGCGCCCGGATGCTGGCCCGGCGGTAGTGGGCGCACAGCGGCATGACCTCGGCCGGGGGCGCCAGCAGGCGGCGGCCGAGGGCGTGGGCGCGCACGACGTCCGCGCGGTCCAGGTAGCCGGTGAGCAGGACGCGGCCCGCCTCGGCGCGCTCGGCGCCGGCGGTGAGCCCGAGGGCGGTGAGCCGGTCGAGCGCGCGTTCGGCCAGCGCGATGGCCTGGCCGAGGTCGCCGACGGCGTGGTAGCAGCGGGCCAGCGCGATCACGGCGGGCAGCCGGCTGGACCGGCCCGGATCGCGGTCGGCCTGCTCGCGCAGGTCCTCGAAGAGGGCGATGGCCTCCTCGACCCGGCCGAGTTCCTCCAGGGCGCGGGCACGGCCCCAGCGGGCGCGGGCGACGAGGTCGGCGTCGTCGCTGCGGTCCAGGACGTCCTCGAAGGCGGCCTCGGCCGCGGCGGCGTCGCCGGCGAGCAGGGTGAGGTGCGCGTGCCGTTCCCGGACTTCGAGGTGGGCGCGCTGTTCGGGCTCGACGCCCTCGGCGAGGTATTCGGGGGTGCAGCCGAGGCGTTCGGCGAGCATCCGCAGGACGGTGGGGGTCGGAGTCCGCTTACCGGACTCGATCAACGAGATGTAGCTGTCGGAGAGGTCGTGACCGGCGAGCTGCGCCTGCGAGAGGCGTCTGGTCAGCCGCAGGTTGCGGACGCGTTCGCCGACATTGCCTGGACCCGGCATGTGGACTCACTTAGCGGAAGTATTCAGGCGGCTGGGGTGCCGACATGATGGCACATTGCCGGATATCGCACACCGGAAGTCACGAAGCGGCACGAGATCACCCGATCGGTCCCCGGCCCGCCGTCGCTCGGCAGGTCAGCAGCACGGCCGCCGCCGCACCGCTCCCGGCGCAGCGAAACCACGCTGTACTCCGACATTATCGGACGTTGACCGGGTGTCCGGCCACCGCACCGGAATGGGTCAGGACGTCAGAGCGCGGATCAGCCGTCACGCGTTCTTGTTCGGGAAGATCATTTCGCAGACCTCCAGGTACAACTGCTCCGGATACGGCAGGTACGGGACGCGGTCCAGCGCCTGGTCCTGGCCGGCGGACTCCATGATGAACTCGCCGTAGCCGAGCATCCGCCCCGCCAGCGACCGTTTGAAGCCCATGTCGGTGACCTTGGCCAGCGGCATCATCGCGACGTTGCGCGTGATGATCCCGGTGGTCAGCAGCATCCGCTGGTTGGTGATGACGAAGTAGTCCACCGACCACTCCGCGACCCGCCACACGAACCAGGCCAGCAGCGCCAGCCACGCCCACCAGATGTAGCTGATCGCGCTGCCCGCGCCCGACCCGGCGCCGATGTTGCTCAGCACGCCCGCGACGATCAGCCCGCCGAGCACCAGCCCGACCGGGACCATCAGGACGGCCGGGTGCCGCCGGACGGTGATCACCTGCGTCTCGTGCGGCAGCAGGTACTTGTTGACGGACGCCGGGGCGGAGTCCCCGGGGGTGACCAGTCGCATGGCGTCCTCAGCCCAGCTCGGTGACGAAGGTCGCGAACGCGTCGCCGGCCCGCGCCAGAGCGCCCGCCGCCTCGTTGAGGGACTGGGTGGCCTCGGCCGGACGGCGGATCACGACGAACACGACGAGCGCCGCGGCGGCCCACGTCAGGTACTTTCTGGCGGGCACGTCAGCCTCCCGGAGCGATCACCCTCAGACCCCCGGCAAGTCTCGCACAGCCGGGAGTCGGCGCAAAGCGCCCGTCACGGCGCGTTGCCGAGGGTGCTGCGCGGCCGTCGCCGCCGCCGCTCGGCCGCGACGAGCGCGAGCACCTCCAGATGTTTTCGCGCGATCCGTTCCACCAGGCCCGGTTCGGCCGACCCCACGACCTCCAGCGCCCCGTAGCGGGCGGCGGCGACGCAGCGCGCCACGGTCTCGGGCGGGTGCGCCGCGGCGAACTCGGCGGCCAGGCGCTGCTCGACGTCCTCGTACGGCTGGCGTTCGTCATCCCCTGGGTGAGTCATCACGCATCCTCGCGACTCGCTCGCGCCGCCCCGGTCCGAAACCGATCCCCTGTGCGCCGGGACGACGGACGGAACGATTCTGACGTTCCGTTATTCGCTATTACCCAAGGTGATGCGTCGGCGAACATGCGGCGAGCCCGAGCAAAGCGGTCCTGGCCGGGACGGATGGTGACGACCCGTCCGCCGCGAAGTCAGGGAACTCTCACTTCGTCGGCCGATCGGGCGAAGAATCCGCCCTTTATTGGACGAGCAATGAAATAAAGCCGCGCTCACACCACGCCGTAGAGCCGGTCGCCCGCGTCCCCGAGGCCCGGGACGATGAAACCGCGCTCGTTCAGCCGCTCGTCCACGCCCGCCGTCACGACGCGGATCGGCGCCTCGGTCCCGGCGAACGCGTCCTCCAGGAAGCGCAGGCCCTCGGGGGCGGCGAGGAGGCACAGCGCCGTCACGTCGTCCGCGCCCCGGTCCAGCAGGAGCCGGATCGCCGCGGCCAGCGTGCCGCCCGTCGCGAGCATCGGGTCCAGGACGTAGCACTGGCGGCCGGACAGGTCGTCGGGCAGCCGCGACGCGTACGTCTCCGCCTGCAAGGTGCCCTCGTCGCGGACCATGCCGAGGAAACCGACCTCGGCGGTCGGCAGCAGGCGCGTCATGCCGTCCAGCATCCCGAGGCCCGCGCGCAGGATCGGGACGACCAGCGGCTTCGGGCTCGTGAGCTGCACGCCGTGCGTCCGCGTGACGGGCGTCCGCACCTCCACGTTCGTGACGCGCACGTCCCGGGTGGCCTCGTAGGCGAGAAGCGTGACCAGCTCGTCGGCCAGCCGCCGGAACGTCGGCGAATCGGTCTCGACGTCCCGCAGCGTGGTCAGCTTGTGCGCGACGAGCGGGTGATCGACGGCGAGGGTCTGCATGCGCTCACCGTACCGGCAGCGAACTGATCGGCCGCGACAGGATAGGGAGCGTTCCGTTCGGGCAGTATGGCGATATGACCAGCCATCGGGAACAGGAGAACCCGCAGGTCGGAGACCGTCGACGGGACGATCCGGACCGTCGGTCCGCGACGGCGCCGACCCCGGAGGAGGTCCGCGAGCGCCTGCGCCGCCGGGCCGTCTTCCTCCGGGAACTGGCCGAGGCCCGGGAACTGCGCCGCCGCGTCACGCCGCACCGGTCCCGGCGGGCCCGCATCCACGCCGCCCTTCGCAGGCGTACTTTCCGCATCAATTAACGGCATCCGGTAGGTTCGTCCGGCGGCGTCGGTCGACGCCGCCCATCCGCGCCGGACGGAGTTCGGCGGTGATGGCCGCGAGGGCGCGCTGCATCTGCGACCATGCCGTGGCAGGAGACGGGCCGGTGGGGTGGAGATGACGGATGTTGACGACGCGACGGATTTCGCCGTCGTCGTGTATCGCGAGGACGAGCGCTGGGAAGCGGAGATCCTCCCGGTCGCGCTGACGGAAGATCTCGACGGGCTCGTCCACGCCCTCCGCCAGCAGCCCAGCCTCGGCGGCACGATCGGTCTCGTGGCGGTTGGCGACGATTTCTTCGTCGGTATCCGGCTGCTCGGCGACGAGACGATGATCTTCCTGTCGGACGTGACCGCGTCGGTGGACTGGTCGCTCGCCCGCCAGGTCCTCGACCGGCTCGACATCCCCGTCCCCGACGACGAGGAACTCGACCAGGTCCTCCCCGTCGGCGACATGTCGATCTTCGCCGACCTCGGCCTGGACGAGATGGAACTCGGCGCCATCTCCGGCGACCTGGAGCTGTACCCCGACGAGATGCTGCTCAGCATCGCCGGCCGCCTCGGCTTCGCCCAGGCCTTCGAACGCGCCCTGGACGCCCTCGGCTGAGCCAACTCTTCGTTTTGCCTTCGCCCGTCCGGGGTTGCGGCTGCGAGAATGAGACGGTGCACACATTCGCGGCCGTCTTCGCCCGCGCGCCGGAAGGCTGGTCGGGCGCCGAGACCCCGCTGGACGAAGCCGAGGACGTCGCCGACGTCGCCGACCTGATGCGCGGCGTCGCCGCCGAGACCGCCGGGGACCCCGTCCTCCTGCTCGTCGAGGAGAACGACGACTGGTTCGGCGTCCTGCGGATGGACGCGATGGGCGAACCCCGCGCCTACGTCTCCGCCGTCCGCGACGACGGGCTCGGCGCGCTGTTCCGCCCACTGTTCGAGGACGTCCCCGTCGGCTCCGCCGGCGGCGACCCGGCCGTGCTGCGCGACCTCGGCGTGGACCCCGTCCGGCTCGGCGACCTCGCCGACCGCGCCCTGCCCGGCGACCCGCTCGGCGCCCTCGCCGAACTGGCGGGCTTCGCCGACGAGTTCGACCGGCTGCGCGACGCGTGACCGACCCGTCCGCGGCCCACCCCGAGTACGTGCCCGCGATGCGCCGCGCCCTGGTCGAAGCCCGCGCCGCCGCCGAGCACGGCGACATCCCCGTCGGCGCCGTCGTCCTGGACGCCGCCGGGACCGTCCTCGGCGTCGGCCACAACGACCGCGAACGCACCGGCGACCCCACCGGGCACGCCGAGATCATCGCCCTGCGCGCCGCCGCCGCGTCCCACACCGACGGCTGGCGCCTCACCGGCTGCACGCTCGTCGTGACCCTCGAACCCTGCACCATGTGCGCCGGCGCCGCCGTAGCCGCCCGCGTCGCCCGCATCGTCTACGGCGCGGTCGACCCCAAGGGCGGCGCCGTCGGGTCCCTCTGGGACGTCGTCCGCGACCGCCGCCTCAACCACCGCCCCGAAGTCCTCGCCGAGTACCTCGCCGCCGACTGCGCCGAACCCCTTATCGAGTTCTTCGCGCACCGCAGAGTCCGGTAAGCTCTCCGGCGGTGGTGTCGCCTAGTGGACGAGGGCGCACGCCTCGAAAGCGTGTGAAGTGCAAGCTTCCGTGGGTTCGAATCCCACCACCACCGCTGGGTCCGGCTGTTCGGTGCGCTTCGCCGCACCTTCCCGGTGGCCCGCAGCGTCCATCGGGGGGACGACCCCCCGAACCCCCCGATGTGGGGGCTCCGCCCCCACGCCCCCGCGCGTGGGTTGCGGACGCCCGTTCTCCTTTGTCCTTGTTCTTTCTGTTAGACCGGCAGGGACATCAAGGGGGTCTTGTAGGCCGCCGCCTGCTTCTTTGTCAGAATCCCTGATATGCGCAGCAGGACGCCGCCCTTGATCAGGTGGTACTCCTTCGTCAGGATTCCCACCGCCGCGATGGACGCCTTGATGTAGGCCGAGCGCGCCTGGGCTCCCGCGTTCGTCGCGAAGACCTCGACGTCGCAGCCCAGGTCCACGTTGCCCTTGCTGCGGTCGCGCACCTTCGACAGGTTGACGCGCTCGTCGGCGCAGGTCGCCTTGCTCGTGTACTTGCCCTCTTTGCCCAGCATCTCGTTCGGGTCGGTCTTCGCCGTGTAGACGACCGTCGTCTTGATCGGAAGCCCCGCCGCCTCCAGCGCCTTCAGGACGTCCGCCGCCGTCATCGGCTTCTTGGGGGCCGGTTTCGGCGCCGAGGTCGTCGGCGCCGCCGCTGCCGAGGCCGCCGGGTCCTTGTCCTTCGTGGACGAGTCGCAGCCCGCCAGTGTGATGAGCAGTGCCCCCGTCAGGCCCGCCAGCGCATAGCGCTTCGTGCTCTTCCGCTCGTTCATGATCATGGGCGGAAACTATCCGGGCCCGCGGCGGGCGGGCTAGTGGATACAGCCAGAGTCGTCCGGATCCGGCAACTTTCTGTCAGCCGTTCCGTCAACTTACCGTGATCAGGGCGATACTCGTCACCACCCTTCTCCGGGGCGCGTTTTCGGTCCTGAACCAGGTTCTTCGGCGCGACTTCCATGTCTGATTATGTGTTTTGGATAAGTCTTGACTGGTCAATCCCCAGCCACTAGCTTCGGTTTTCATCGTCGCCCATGGCCGGAGGATGGCCCGCATGATCGAAGAAACTGATGTCATCGTGGTCGGTGCCGGATTCGCCGGTCTCTACGCGATTCACCGGCTCCGCCGGTCGGGCTGGCGGGTCCGGTGCTTCGAAGCCGGCAGTGGGGTGGGCGGGACGTGGTACTGGAATCGGTATCCGGGCGCGCGGTGCGATGTCGAAAGCATCGAGTACTCCTATTCCTTTGACGAGTCGCTGGAACAGGACTGGACGTGGTCCGAACTCTACGCGGGCCAGCCGGAGATCCTTCGTTACCTCGAACACGTCGCCGACAGGTTCGACCTGCGGCGCGATATCCGTTTCGACTCCCGTGTCGAATCCGCCACCTATGACGACGGCACGAATCTTTGGACCGTTCGCACCCGAGACGGTGTGACGGCCAGGGGCCGCTTCCTGGTGATGGCCACCGGGGCGCTGTCCTCGGCCAACGTTCCGGACCTGCCCGGACTCGGCGACTTCACCGGCCGTGTCCTGCACACCGGCCGCTGGCCCCATGAACCCGTCGATTTTCGTGGTGCGCGTGTCGGCGTCGTCGGTACCGGATCGTCCGGAATCCAGGCCATACCGCGGATCGCCGAGCACGCCGAGCAAGTGGTCGTCTTTCAGCGAACCCCCGGCTATTCCGTTCCGGCGCGCAACCGGCCGCTTCCGCGCGAGGAACTGGACGAGGTCAAAGCGAACTACGCGCGACTGCGCGCGGAAGGCCGGAGCCGGGCCACCGCCTTCGGTGCCCGCACGCCGCTGGGAACGGCCGAAAGCCTCAGCACGCCCGCCGCCGCGCGCGAGCGAGAATTCGAGGAGCGGTGGCGGACCGGTGGCTTCGGGTTCATCTCCGCGTTCACCGATCTCGTCGTCGAACGCGCGGCCAATGATCTCGCGGCGGACTTCGTGCGCCGCAAAATCCGGAACGTCGTCCGTGATCCCGCGGTGGCCGACGCGCTCATGCCGACGGCCGCGATCGGCTGCAAACGGCTCTGCCTCGACTCCGGGTACTTCGAGACCTACAACCGTGCGAACGTCCGGCTCGTCGATCTCAACCGCTCGCCGATCCAGCGGATCACCCCGACCGGGATCCGGACGGCGACTGAAAGCCTCCCGCTCGACCATCTCGTCTTCGCGACCGGGTTCGACGCCATGACCGGGGCGCTTCTCGCGATGGACGTCCGAGGACAGGACGGGCTGCCGCTGCGCGAGGCGTGGCGGGATGGGCCGCGCACCTATCTGGGGCTCGGCGTTCCCCGCTTCCCCAACATGTTTATCGTCGCCGGGCCCGGCAGCCCTTCCGTCCTCACGAACATGGTGATGGCCATCGAGCACCACGTCGAATGGATCGGCGACTGCCTCGACCATGCGCGGCGCTCCGGGATCGTCCGCATCGAAGCCACGACGTCCGCTGCCGCGGGGTGGGTCCGGCACGTGAACAACGTCGCGGCGTCCACATTGTTGCCCACCTGCAATTCGTGGTACCTCGGCGCCAACATTCCGGGCAAGCCCAGGGTCTTCATGCCACTGCCCGGATTCCCGCAGTACGTCGAGCGCTGCGCCACGGTGGCCGCCAACGGCTACTTCGGATTCAACCTCACCCATCGGCGGATCCGCTCGCACGTCCCGTCGCCGACCGCGTTCACGGCCCAGGCGTCGCGGCCGCTCGCGGGGCTGCGCCGCTGACGACGTCCCACGCCCCCTCGGGCAGATGGCCGCTGACTCAGCCGAACGCGTTGAGGGTGGCACCAATCGGTGCCACCCTCAACATTTTCCAGTCTCAGCAGAGCCTCAGTTGACCGGGTTGGTGGTCCAATTCGCCTCGTCAACGCCGAGAATCGTCATCCGGTTGAACAGGCCCGCGAGCCCGCCGGTCCTGTTCAGCTCCGCCAGGATCGAGCCGGAGGCGCTGAGCTGGACGTCGAAGCCGTTGACTCCGTACACGTACATGAGACGCGGTGTCTGGTAGGCGGGATATCCGCGCAGCCTCGTGTTGGGGCGGGGCTTCGTGTTGTTGCGAAGATCCGATTCGACGATGCCGATGCCCAGTTCGGATGACGGCTCGGCGAAGTAACCTATGATGACGCTGACCTGCCCGTATGCGCCGTTGTTGAGCACCGTCCGATCCGGCTGCAACCCGCCGGGAACGCCGCCGACATGCAGGGGCAGTGCGATCGGCCGGCTGCCGCCGAACGTCGCGGACTCGGCGATCTTGTACGCCGTCCTGGTCAGCTCGGCGCTGTCCCCGGGAATCTGGTCGCCTTCCAGGTCGGCCCATCTGTTCGGGGCGTACTGCCAGCGCAGCTCGAACGACGACTGTCCGGATGGGTCCGGTTTGAAGATCCAGTAAGCGCGGTGGCCGTTGATGGGCATCGCGGGGATCCGCTTGGCCGGGACACCACCGGGAAGGTACCCCAGAGGCGGCTCCGTTCCGCGTTCGTAGGCGGTGAGAGTCACGCTCTTTCCCCCCTTCGCCTTTCCCGTCCGTGCGGTGACTTGGAAGTATTTCTCGTCCTGGCTGTCGGCGACGTAGCCGTTGGCGCGCATGCCGTCCGGCAGCCAGCCGAAGGCCGCGCGTTCCACCAGCGGATCGGCGTATTTGGCCCACTCGGCGGCGGGAGTGAGGTTGTGCAGCGTGACGGGGGAACCGCCGGTCCGGGTGGCCATGGCCACACCGGCGGCGGTGACCGCGGCCACGCCACCGGCGAGCAGCAAGCCCCACACGCCTCCGAAACGCCGGCCCGCCCCCGCGGCGCGCGGGGCCACGGACGGGGAGTCGATGGCAGCCAGCAGTTGCTCCCGGCCGGTGTCCAAACGCCGTTGCGACGGGATGGGAGCATCCACGCGCATCGTGCGCACGAGGTCAAGGTCGTTCACGGTCGGTACCTCCGCCGTTCCCTGTGACGAACATGGGGTTTGCGTCGCCGAGCGCGGCGCGGATCTTCTTTCGGGCCCGGTGCAGCCGTGACCGCACTGTCCCCACGGAGGTGTCCAGCGCGCGGGCCGTCTCCTCGTAGGACAGATCGGCCCAGGCGATCAGCAGCAGCACCTCCCGGTGCGCCCGGCTCAGGCCGGCGAGAGCCGCCGCGAGCGATTGGTGCATCCCGGTCGCCGTCACCCGGTCGTCGGCGCCTTCCAGCTGACCGCCGTAGGTCTGGGCCACGGGATCGGCGCCGCTGCGGGCGAACGCCCGCAGCATCCGGGTCTCCTTGCGGTGGTGCTGGGCCATGACGTTGGCGGCGATCCCGTACAACCACGGCCGGGCGTCCGGACGGTCGAGGTCGTAGTGTCGGCGTTTCTCGAACGCCCGGTAGAACGTCTCGGCGGTGACGTCATCGGCGAGATCGTCACCCAGCCTGCGGGCGACATAACGGCTGATGTGGGGTGCATGGCGCTCATACAGCGCGGCGAATACTCCGGGCTCTTGCCAGGACTGCTCGATGACAGCGGCGTCACTCATGCCCTGTCGAGTCGTCACCGTCATACGGCTCCTGTCTCCTGCAGCCGGTGATCCGGCCGTGCGCGGCGTGCGCCTCACCCGTTGTTCCCCGAAGCCGCGATCGGGTTCCCTCGCCAGGATGATCTTGGGCCGCGTCTGCGGTGGAAGAGCCACAACCGATCTTCCGAGCCCTCTCCCGCTCTCCGCGCTGACGAGTCCGGGCTCAGCCCACCGTGACCAGGGTGACTCCGGCCACCGCCAAGGCCATGCCCACCCGTTGGATCGCGCGCAGGCGCTCGCTGAAGGCGAAGCGGGCCAGCAGGACGGTCACCGCCGGGTACAGCGACGTCAGCACCGCCGCCAGGCTCAGCATCCCGGACTGGGCCGAGAGGAAGTAGAACGCGTTCGCGCCCGCGTCCAGCGTCCCGGACAGCACGGTCAGGCCGACGAGTCTGCGTCCCCGGATCGGTGTTCCGGGGAGGCCGCCGTGCGCACGCAGCAGGAACGCGGCCGCTACTGCCACGACCGCGAGGTTTCCGACGCGGGACGCCACGATCGGCCACAGGCCGCCGTCGCCGCCCGCCTCCTTCAGCAGGATGAAGAAGATCCCGAAGGAGACGCCGGAGACGCCCGCCATGATCGGGCCGTTGTCGAAGGCGCGCCGTCCCGCGACGGCCCGTTCCTCATCGCCCTTCTCCATGCTGACGAGCCCGATCGCGACCAGGCACAGCAGCACGCCGAGCACGACGGGCACGCCGAGGCGCTCCCCGCGCAGCACTCCCGCCGCGACCGGCAGCACGGCCGCCGCCAGCGCCGACACGGGCGCGACCACGCTCATCGGGCCCCGCGCGAGCGCCCGGTAGAACGCGAGCATCCCCGCACCGCCCGACAGGCCGGCGCCGAAGCCCCAGGCGATCCCGTGCCATGTCGGCGCAGCGCCCGGCAACGCCGTGGCGACGATCACGACGATCCCGGCCGGGACGCTCACCAGCAGCACCCGCACGGCCGTCGAACGCCGCGACACCGATCCGCCCAGGAAATCCGCGACGCCGTAGACGACCGCGGCCCCCAGGGCCAGCAACGTCACCACAAGTCACACTCCAGACCGGCGCAAGCCGACGCGCTCACCGACCGCACAACTCACCGATCGACCCGGCACATTCCGCCGGTCGGCGGCGCCCGGCGATCCCCGTGCGGTCATTTTAATGCACTACCGAGTTCATCATAACGAACTAACGCGGGGATCGTTAGGCTGAGCCGCGTGAGCGACCAGGAGGTGATCGGCGCGGCCGTCGCGCGCACCGTCCGATCGCTGCGCGCCGGGCACGGCTGGAGCCTGGACGAGCTGGCCGGACGCGCCGGGGTCAGCAAGGGCGTCCTCGTCGGGCTCGAGCAGGGACGCGGCAATCCCAACCTCGGCACGCTCATCCGTATTTCCGAGGCGCTGCGCGTCCCGCTCACCCGCCTGGTGCAGGTGGAGGAGACACCGCCCGTGCAGGTCTTCCCGCCGGAGCGGCACGTCGTCCTGTGGCGCGGCGACGACGGCGGCACCGGAACGCTCCTCGCGGGCAGCGATCCGCGGCCGTCGCTGGAGTTGTGGAACTGGCACCTGCGTCCGGGCGAGGCGCGGCGGACCGAGGCTCACGCGCCCGGCGTCAGGGAGGCCCTCTACGTGCAGGACGGCACGCTGACGCTCACCGTCGACGACCGGACGGACCAGATCCGCGCGGGCGGCGCCGCCGTGTTCGTCGGCGACCGACCACACGCCTACGTCAACGAGACCGGCGCGGACGTCCGGTTCGTCCTCGCGGTGCTGGACCCGTAAGCCGCTCAGGACGTCAGGCGGATCGGCATGACCAGGTACCGGAAGCCGGTGTCGGCGTCCTCGTCGGGTTCTTCGTCTCCTTCCGGGTCGGGGATGCCGGTGAGCAGCGCGGCCTTCGTGGACGTCGTGCACTCCAGCCGCGCGTACCGGCCGTGGACGCCCGCGAGGCCGTCCAGCAGGTACTGCGGGCTGAACGCGATGTCGAGGTCGGCGCCGTCGAGCCGGGCGGCCACCTCCTCGTTCGCGCGCGCCGCGTCGCCCGCCGCCGCGCGGACGCGCACGCGGTCGCCGGTGAACTCCAGCCGGACGGGCGTGGCCCGGTCCGCGACGAGCGCCACGCGGCGGATCGCCTCGGTGAACGGGCCGGTCTCGACGCGCGCGACCGACGACCAGGTGCCGGTGAGCCGGGAGCGGTAGTCGATGAACTGGTCGTCCAGCAGCCGCGTCGTCATGCTGCGGCCCCCGCCGGACACGCCGATCAGCGTCGCGCCGTGGCCGGCTAGGCCGATCGTGACCTCGGCGCCGGGGCGGATCGCCTTGGCGGTGTCGGCGAGCGTCCGGGCCGGGACGACCACCCCGGTCGCGAACTCGGGGTCGGCGGGCGTCCAGGCGACCTCGCGGGCCGCGATGCGGTAGCGGTCGGTGCAGGCCAGCCGCATGGTCGCGCCGTCGAAGTCGATGCGGACGCCGGTCAGCATCGGCAGCGTGTCGTCGCGTCCGGCGGCGGGCGTGACCTGCGCGACGGCCGCCGCGAACACCTCGGACGGGATCGTCCCGGCGGGGGCGGGCGGTTCGGGCAGCGCCGGATAGTCCTCGACGGGCAGGATCTGGAGGCCGAACTCCGCGCTCCCGCAGCGCAGCACGACCTCCGAGCCCGTCGCCGTGACCTCCACCGGCTGGGCGGGCAGGCTCCGGACGATCTCGGTGAGCAGCCGTCCGGGGACGAGCGCGCGGCCCGGCACGGTGACGTCCGCGTCGATCTCGGCGCGGGCGGAGACCTCCAGGTCGAAGCCGGCGACCGTCACCGTCCCCGACTCGTCCGCCGTCAGCAGCAGGCCCGCCAGGACGGGCAGCGCGGGCCGGGACGGGACGGTCCGCACGGCCCACGCCACGCCGTCCGCCAGCGTCTGCCGGTCCACCCGGAACTCCACGATGCTCTCCCTCGCTCGGTGCGTCCCCCGCACGGTAACTCGCGGGTCCGACAGTTCAGAAAAGGGCGCCGCCGCGCTCGAAGTCCAGCAGGGCCCGCTTGCGCTCCAGCCCGCCGCCGTAGCCGGTAAGGCTGCCGGACGCCCCGATCACCCGATGGCACGGGACGATGATCGACACCGGGTTCTTGCCGTTGGCGAGCCCGACCGCCCGTGCCCCGCCGGGGCTGCCGATCGCATCGGCGAGCTGTCCGTAACTCCACGTCGTGCCGTACGGGATGGCGAGCAGTCCTTCCCACACGCGGCGCTGGAACGGGGTGCCGTGCAACGACAGCGGGACGTCGAACGTGGTGAGGTCGCCCGCGAAGTAGGCGTCGAGCTGCTTGCGGACGGCGTCGAACGGCCCGTCGTCGGGTGGACCGAACGTCTCCTCGTCCGGCAGGTGCCGCTGCCGGTTCATGTAGAGGCCGCGCAGTCCGTCGTCGTCGGCGACGAGCGTCAACGGACCGATCGGGCTGTCCACAACGGTGTGCACAACGCTCATGTGAGGTCCTTTCCAGGGAGATGGTTGATGGCGTGGTCGCCCGCCGCCCACAAGTACTGGACGGCGTACGCCCGCCACGGCCGCCAGGCCGCCGACCGGGCGGTCAGCGCGCCCGGCGTGGCGGGCAGCCCGAGGTCGCGGGCCGCCGCGCGGACGCCGAGGTCGCCGGGGATGAACGCGTCGGGGTCGCCGAGCGCGCGCATGGCGATGGTCTCGATCGTCCAGGGTCCGATGCCGGGCAGGTCCGCGAGCCGGGCGCGGGCCTCGGTCCAGTCGCTGCCGACGCCGAGGTCCAGGCCGGGGAGGGCGGCGACGAGCGCGGTCAGGGCCGTCCGCCGCGCGCCCGGGACGGCGAGCCGCTCCGGATCGAGGTCCGCGAGCGCCGCCGGGCTCGGGAACAGGTGCGTCAGCCCGCCGGACGGGTCGGCGACCGGTTCGCCGTGCGCGGTGACGAGCCGGGCCGCGAGCGTGCGGGCGGCGGCGGTCGACACCTGCTGGCCGAGGACGGCCCGGACGGCGAACTCCGCCCCGTCCACCGTGCGCGGCACGCGGCGTCCCGGCGCCTTGTCGACCAGCGGGGCGAGGACGGGGTCGGCGCGCAGCAGGTCGTCCACGGCGACCGGGTCGGCGTCGAGGTCGAGCAGCCGGCGGCAGCGGGCGATGGCGACGCCGAGGTCGCGGTGGTCGGCGAGGGTGAGGGTCAGCGCGACGTGCTCGGGACCCGGGCGCAGGGCGGCGACGCCGGGGCCGTGCGGGAGCCGGAGCGTCCGCCGGTAGGCGCCGTCGCGCCACTCCTCGACGCCGGGGACGCCGGTCGCGGCCAGATGACCGAAGAGGTTGTCCGGATTGAGCGGTTTGCGGAAAGGCAGCCGGAGCGCGATCGTGCCGGGCGCGCCGGCCGGGGCGCCCGCGCGCCGGGCGCGGAGCTGGGTGGGCGTCAGCGCGAACACCGCGCGGACGGTCTCGTTGAACGCCCGGATGCTGGCGAACCCGGCGGCGAAGGCGATGTCCGACATCGGCAGCGCGGTCGTCTCGATCAGGACCCGCGCGGTCTGGGAGCGCTGGGCGCGGGCGAGCGAGCGCGGCCCCGCGCCGAGTTCGGCGGTGAGCTGCCGCTCGATCTGCCGGGCGCTGTAGCCGAGCCTGCTCGCGAGGCCGGGCAGGCCCTCGCGGTCCATGACCCCGTCGGCGATGAGCCGCATCGCGCGGGCCACGACGTCGGCGCGGTGGTTCCATTCGGGGGAGCCGGGACTGGTGTCCGGACGGCACCGCTTACACGCCCGGAACCCGGCTTCGGACGCCGCCGCCGCGCTCGGGTAGAAGCGCATGTTCTCGGGCTTCGGCGGGACGGCGGGGCAGCTCGGACGGCAGTAGATCCCGGTGGTTATCACGGCCGTGAAAAACCAGCCGTCGAACCGGTCGTCCTTGGCCTGGACCGCCCGTACGCATCGTTCCACGTCCTCGTGCATGTCCCCCAGCATCACCGATCGGGACGGGTGCTCACTGGCGGAAATCCGACATCGACCTCATGACCTCCGAGGTCATCGCCTTCGTGCCGCGGGTGCCGCGAAGCTGAGGACGTCGAAAGGAGCAAGGACATGAGCGACGTACACGACCTGGTGGAACGGTACCTGGCGGCCTGGAACGAGACGGACCCGGCGGCGCGGCGCGCGGCCGTCGCGGCGGTCTGGGCGGACGACGCCGTCTACGTCGACCCGCTGGCCGTCGCGGAGGGCCCGGACGCGATCGACGCGACGATCGGCGCGGTCCAGGGCCAGTTCCCCGGCTTCGTCTTCCGGCTCGTCGGCGCGGTGGACGCCCACCACGACATCGCCCGCTTCACCTGGGAACTCGGGCCCGCGGACGGACCCGCGCCGATCGAGGGGTTCGACGTCGCCGAGATCGCGGACGGGCGCTTCGTCCGCGTGAACGGGTTCCTCAACCGCGTCCCGGGCTGACGCGGTGGGCGTCGCGGTCCGCCGCAGCGACCAGCGCGTTAACGACCGCGACGCCTACGAACACGGCACCCCACACGGTGTGGCCGACGCCGTGCAGGGCCAGTCCCGCCGCTACGAACACGACGGCTTTGACGGTCAGGATCCCGGCGAGGGGCAGCCGCACCCTGGCTTTGGGCGCGGCGAACAAACCCCAGAGCACGGCGGCGGCCAGGGGCGCGGCGATGCCCAGCAGCACGCCCGGGACGCCGCCGATCGCGAACCCCCACCAGGCGAGCGCGGCCAGTGCCACGAGTTCCAGGACGAACGCCAGACCCTCGTTCGCCACGTGCATCGGGCCAGGAAGACGCATCAAAACCCCTTTTCGGTCAGCCCTGATCGTCTCACTCCGGGCCCGGAGCTGGAAGGATCGCCCCGTGGCCGACGTGATCGAGTGGGACGAGACGGGCACCGCACGATCGGCCGCCTGGCGGTCGGCGGCCGGTGCCCCGCCGCCGCGCCGCGTCGTGGCGGCCGACGACTCACTGCGCGCCGACGACGCGTACCGGCTCGTCTCGCAGGGGACGGCGGTGCTGTGGCGCGGCGACTACCAGAACGCCCGGACGCTGCTTCAAGCGCTGGCGCGACGCGTCGACCAGCCGAAACGGCGTCCGAAGGCCGTCCCGGACGGCCCGCAGGCGTTCCACCTGTTCCGCCAGGCCCGCGCGCAGCGGGCGCGGCAGCTCGGGTCGCTGCTCGTCCCGTTCGCGCCCGGCCACCGGCTGGACCTGCGGCGGGCGCCGGACGTCCGGACGGCCTGCGAAGAGGTCCACGGCCCGTCCGACGAGCCGTACGTGTCGTCGTTGCGCGAGGTCCTGGGTCTGATCGGCGCGCACGAGTGGCGGGTGAAGGGCGTGCCGATACCCGCCCTCGACGGCGACCGCATCCACCCGCACTACGGCGTCTTCTCCCCGGTCCGCGGCGAATACGTCGACCTGGTGGCGCAGGCCCCGCTCCCATCGTCCGCGCGGGCCTTCGACATCGGGACGGGCACGGGAGTACTCGCAGCGGTGCTGGCACGACGCGGCGTCCGCGAGGTCGTCGCCACCGACCAGGACCCCCGCGCCCTAACCTGCGCCCGCGCGAACCTGGACCGCCTCGGCTACGCGCGGACCGCGCAGGTCGTCCGCGCCGACCTGTTCCCCGCCGGCCGCGCCCCTTTGATCGTCTGCAACCCGCCCTGGCTCCCCGGCAAGCCCGCCTCACCCCTGGAACACGCCGTCTACGACCCCGACAGCCGCATGCTGCGAAACTTCCTCACCGGCGTCACCGCGCACCTGGAACCGGGCGGCGAAGCCTGGCTGATCCTCTCCGACCTGGCCGAACACCTCTCCCTGCGCACCCGCGAAACCCTCCTGACCCACTTCCGGGCAGCGAACCTGACGGTCCTGGCACGCGACGACATCCGCCCCCGCCACCCGAAGGCCCTGGACCCCACAGACCCCCTCCACACGGCCCGCGCCGCCGAAACAACCTCCCTCTGGCGCCTCACCCCCACGTAATCCCACCGAACGCCCTCAACCCGAGCCGCACCACAGCCGCAAAGCCACAGGCAGGCGCACAGCACACGCAGGCGCGGGCACAGGCGGGCACAGGCAGATGCGACCGAGACGGGCGCGGCAGACGCTGCCTCGCAAGCGGGCGCAGGCACAGGCAGTCGCGGCCCAGACGAGCGCGGGCACAGGCGGACGCAGCGGAGGAACCGCCGGCACGGCGCTGCCTGGTGACGGCGGACGCGAGCACAGACAGGCGCAGCCGAGGCGGGCGCGGGCACAAGCAGACGCAGTCACAAGCGAGCGCAGCCCACGAGCGAGCGCAGCCCCACGAGCGAGCGCGGGCTACAGGCGGGCGCGGGCTCGGGTGGTCAGGACGCGGGCGGCGGGGCTCACCGGGCCGTCGGAGCGCCACGCAAGGACGAGGCGGCCGCGCAGGACACCGCCTTCGATCAGGACGCGGCGCCACTCGTCCGAATGGGCGTCAGCGAGGGAGCGCGGAACGAGCGCCACGCCGAGGCCGCGTGCCGCGAGTTGCGCGACCACGTACGGGTCGGCGGCCTCGAACGCGACGCGGGGGGTGAGGCCCGCGGCGGCGAACGCGCGTTCGACGGCGTCCCGCACGCCCGTCCCGGTGGGCAGGACGGCGAGGGCGCGGTCGCCGAGCGCGTGCAGCGGCACGGTCCCGGCGGACGCCAGCGGATCGTTCGGCCCGACGACAGCGACGAACTCCTCGTCCCGGACGGTCTGCACGCCGACCCCGGCGGGCGGCTCCCCCGCCAGCCCGACGAACACCACGTCGAGCGCGCCCGCCAGCAGTTCCCTCAGGAGCCCGTGCGAGTTCCCCTCGACCAGCCGGATCTCGACGTTCGGATGGTCGCGGTGGTAGCCGGCGAGCAGGTCGGGGACGATGTCGGACGGCATGGACGTCACCATCCCGATCGACACGCGTCCCCGGACGAGGCCCGCCAGCTCGGCGACCGCGTCCCGCGCGCCGTCCACCGCCGCGAGCGCCGCCCGCGCGTAGGGGAGCACCGCCTCGCCCGCCGCCGTGAGGCGGACGCCGCGGCCCGTCCGGTCGAGCAGTTCCGCGCCGAGTTCGCGTTCGAGCAGCCGGATCTGCGCGCTGATCCCCGGCTGCGCGACGTGCAGCCGCTCGGCCGCGCGCGTGAAGCCGCCTTCTTCGACAACGGCGACGAAGTACCTGAACCGGCGCAGCTCCATGAGCCGATCAAACCATCGGACCTCCCGCGATCAGGGACGAAGGACGACCTTTCCGAGGTTGGCGCGCGCCTCGATGATTTCGTGCGCGCGGGCGGCGTCGGCCAGCGGGATCTCCGCGTGGACGACCGCCGTCAACCGCTTCTCGCGATGGTAGGTCCAGAGGTCGTCCGTGTGCCGCTCGTACACATCCCTGTGGATAACCGAGAACCGCCCCATCGTCAGGCCCGTGATCGTCTTGCCGCCGGCGAGCAGGTCGAAGGCCGGGACGGTCCCGCCGCCGGACCCGAAGAACACGAGCCGTCCGCCCGGGACGAGCGCGGCGAGGGCGCGCGGGAGGACGTCGCCGCCGACGCCGTCCAAGACGACATCGACCGGTTCGCCCCAGTCGCCCTCGTCGTAGGCGACCACTTCGTCCGCGCCGAGCCCCCGCAGGAAGTCCGCCTTGGCGCGCGAGCCCACCGCGGCGACCACCCGCCGGACGCCCTGGAGCTTCGCGAGCTGCACGGCGAGATGCCCGGCGCCGCTCGCCGCCCCGGTGATCAGGACGGCGTCGGACGGCGTGACCGCCCCGGTGACCAGCGCGGCGAGCGCGACGTGCCCGCCGCGGACGAGCGCGACCGCGTCCACGGCGTCCGCATCGTCCGGGATGCGACTGGCGAGGAACGTCGGGGCGACGACGATGTCGGCGTACGAACCGCTCAGCGTGAGCGAAGTCACGCGGTCACCCACCGCGAAGCCGTCCACCCCGGCGCCGACCGCGAGCACGGGTCCGGCGACCTCGCCGCCGAGCACGCCGGGCAGCGCGGTCCGCTCGTCCCGGACCCTGCGCACCGACGGAAGCGTCACCCCGATCGCCTCCGCGCGGACCAGCAGCTCACCCGGACCGGGTTCGGGGACGTCGGCCTCCTCCAGCCGCAGCACCTCGGGACCGCCGTGCTCATGGTGACGGATACGACGCACGCACCCTCTCCTTTCATTGGGATTCCCAACATTATCATGGGTTGACCCAACGACTTCCGGGATACGCTTTCCCCATGCCCGACGCTCCCGCCGCACCGCAGACCATCCGCGCGCTCCCGAGCTGGCTGCTCGGCCGCGCCGCCGCCCGTGGCCACCGCCTCGTCGCCGCCGCCCTCGCCCGCGCGGACCTGCGGATGACCCACCACGCCGTCCTCGCCGCCGTCGCCGAACTCGCCCCCGTCTCCCAGGCCGACCTCGGCCGCAGCCTCGGCGTCGACCCGAAGGACATGGTCGTGATCCTCAACGACCTCCAGGCCGACGGGCTGGTCACCCGTCGGCCCGACCCGCGCGACCGGCGCAAGAACGCGATCGAGCTGTCCGCCGAGGGACGGCGCCGGTTCGACCTCACCGAACGGCTCGGCCGCGAGGCGAACGACGAACTCGTCGCGCCGCTCACCCCGCGGGAGCGCGAACAGCTCATGGCGCTGCTGGCGCGGATCGTCGACCCGGACGAACCCTGCGGGCCCGCCCGGGTGTGAGGAACGGTCAGCGGCGCGCACTGCGGACGATCGAGATCCCGAGCGCGAGCAGCCAGTAGCTGAGGATCGCGCCCATGAGGGCCGTGGTCGCCCAGCCGTTCGCGGCGTAGAAATGGGCGGGCTCGTTCCCGAAGAAAAGGGACGGGATGAACGCCACGTTCACCACCGCGAGCACAAAGGCGGAAACGCTCGTCCAGCGCGGCAGGGCACGCGTCCGGGAGATCGCGAAGCCGATCGCGGTGAGGAACATCGCGAGGAGCATCCGGCCGATCGAGCCGTAAAGAATATAGGTTCCGTGGACGGTGATGGTCGGGTCGATGGACGCGTCCGTCGCGATGACGTCCCCCGCCTCCAGGCCGCTGGAGACGAGCGTGACCACGGAATACGCGAGCCCGGTGGCGAACGCGAGCGTCCCGATCCATTCGTGCTCCGGGCTCACCCGCTTGATCAGCTCGCGGAACCCGGTCGCGAAGAGGAGCAGGGCGCCGAGGGCGAGAATGCCGAGCAGCAGCCGGCTGAGAATGTTCGAGTCCGGCGGCGGACCCGAGTAGACGAAATACAGCGGCACTTCGACGATCAGCGCGACGGCGGCGGCGAGCGCGGTGCAACCGCTGAATCGGCGGGCGAGGACCTCGTTCATGGGGGGACTCCGTTCTTTCGACTTCCTGAATCCTCGCCCGCGGGAACGGTCCTGTCGGTGGGCGTGAGGGCCGTGTCACGGTGGGTCTAGGCCCACCCCGGATCGCCGGGAAAAGTTCCAGCCTCCGGCGTCCTCATGCGGACCGGACGGGCACCGAACCCCGCCCGCGTCGGTCGGCGTCTCATCGACGTCTCCGCCTTCATGGGGCGCCGATTCACGGAGGATCGCCATCAACAGAATTTCGCATCCGGGCCGTCCGGTCGTGCTCACCGTCGCGGGACTCGCCGCGCTCGCCGTCACCGGTGTGCCCGCGGCCGAGGCGGCTCCGGCGAAAAGCGGACTGGAACTGATCGCCGCGTCGTCCGAGGTCACGCTCACGCAGTACAAGGACTGGCCGCGCTCCGATCTCGACCTCGGCGTCTATCTGGGCGCGACGGGAACGCCGTTCGAGATCCGCGCGCAGCGGAAGTCCTACAAGGACCCGATCACCGCGAGCCGCGTCGTCCGGACGGGCGGGAAAACGCGCACCGAACCGCTGCCCGCCGGTCTCGTCAAAAATTTCGGCGGCTTTTCGCGCTTCCTGCACGTGACGCTGACCGACGCCAAGGGAAAAAAGGTCGTCGACCGGTACCAGGACGTATGCCCGTCCGCCTCGCCCGCCCGCGTAAAACCCGGCGCACCGGACAAGAGCCCGTATCCCGACGGCTGCTCCGACAACCCGTGGACGCTCGGCTCGGTCTGGGGCGTCCAGAACGGCTGGGCGACGGCCATCACCGGCTACAACCAGGCGAACCCGCAGGTGAAGCTGGCGGACGGGACGTACACCGCCACCGTCAGCGTCACCGCGCCCTACCAGCGGCAGTTCGGGATCTCCGCCACCGCGAAGAAGATCAAGGTGAAGGTGCGGACCGTCACCGACGACGAGGGACGCCCCCGCGCCAGCGGAACGCCGACACTGAAGGCCGGTCCGAAGCCGTCCGGCGGGGGCGCCGTGCCGAACGGCCCGAAGCCCGACCTGCGCGCCCTGCCCGCGTGGAACATCGAGGTGAACCACGACGCCGAGGAGCACGGCACGGCGGCGACCCGGCCCGACTACCTCGCGTTCGCCGCCAATGTGTGGAACGCCGGGCCGTCGCCGCTGGTCGTGGACGGTTTCCGCGTCAAGCAGGGCCTCATGGACGCCTACCAGTACTTCTTCGACGGCAACGGCCGCCAGGTCGGCTACGCCCGGACGGGCGGCATGGAATGGGACGCCCGCCACGGCCACGAGCACTGGCATTTCAAGGACTTCGCGAGCTACCGGCTGCTCGGCGCGGACAAGAAGGAGGTCGTGCGCAGCCAGAAGGAGGCGTTCTGCCTCGCCAACACCGACGCGATCAACCAGCTCGTCCGCAACGCCAACTGGAAGCCCGAGAACACCGACCTGCACACCGCCTGCGGTGACCTTTCATCGCTGTCGGTGCGCGAAGTGCTGGACGTCGGTTCCGGCGACACCTACGTCCAAGATCTGCCAGGCCAGTCGTTCGACATCTCCCATCTGAAGAACGGCACGTACTACATCCAGGTCATCGCCAACCCGGCGCACCGCCTGTTCGAGGGAAACCTCAACAACAACGTGTCACTGCGCAAGGTGATCCTCGGCGGCACGCCCGGAAAGCGCACCGTGAAGGTGCCCCCGGTCGGCCTCGTCAACGCCCCCTGATCCCCCCGCCGCCGGGCCCACCCGGTCCGGCGGCGGACCGATCACTGGGCCATGTCGACGAAGCGGCTGTAGTGGCCTTGGAAGGCGACGGTCACGGTTGCGGTCGGGCCGTTGCGGTGTTTGGCGACGATCAGGTCGGCCTCGCCGGCGCGGGGGGACTCCTTTTCGTAGGCGTCCTCGCGGTGGAGCAGGATCACCATGTCGGCGTCCTGCTCGATCGAACCGGATTCTCGCAGGTCCGACACCATCGGTTTCTTGTCGGTGCGTTGTTCGGGGCCTCGGTTGAGCTGCGACAGCGCGATGACCGGGACGCCGAGTTCCTTCGCCAGGAGTTTCAGTGAGCGGGAGAACTCCGAGACCTCCACCTGGCGCGACTCGACGCGTTTTCCGGACGACATGAGCTGCAGGTAGTCGATGATGACGAGGCGCAGGTCGTGCTGCTGTTTCAGGCGCCGGCATTTCGCGCGGATCTCCATCATCGACATGTTCGGCGAGTCGTCGATGAACAGGGGGGCCTCGGCGACTTCGCTCATCCGGCGGGCGAGGCGCGTCCAGTCCTCGTCCTGCATGGTGCCCGAGCGCATCGCGTGCAGCGCCACGCGCGCCTCGGCGGACAGCAGCCGCATCGTGATCTCGTTGCGGCCCATCTCCAGGCTGAAGAACGCCGAGGTCAGGCCGTGTTTGATCGAGGCGGCGCGGGCGAAGTCGAGTGCGAGCGTGGAGTTGTGCGTCGGGACGCAGGAGCGGCCCGCCAGGTACAGGTGGTCGGTGTTGTCGACCTGGACGCACCGGACCGGCACGCTGCGCACCGGACGCACCGCGACGATCGCGCGGCCCGTCCCGGCGGAGATCGCCACGCGGTAGCCGTCCGGCGCGGCGGCGACGACCGCGTGCCGGCCCAGGCCGAGCGCGAGTTCCCGCACGTCGTGCGCCAGGCCCTCGTCCGCGCAGGCGAATCCGGACGCCGACGCGCCGAGCAGGCCGTGCAGGAGCGCGCGGCGCTGTTCGGCGGACGCGCGCAGGTACCGCGCGGGGATCCGCGCCGCGCCGCGCCGCGCGAGCCGGGCACCGAGCGCGAACGGGTCCGTCGGCAGGTCGGCGTGCGGCAGCGCGAACGCCGCCGCGTGCTCGACCACGTGCCGGACGCCGCGGCGAAGGTCGTCCGCGATGGCCCGCGTCACCGTCACGCCCGCCGCGCCCCGGCACGCCATGACCGCACGCCGTCCCGCCCCGCCAGCACGCCTCAAACGGGCGCCCAGCACGGCTGTGCGCCCGTACCGGCGCTCCGTGAGGCCGTGGACGCCGCCGTGAGCCGTGATGCCGTGGGCGGTGACGGCGTGGGCGGTGGTGCTCCGGGCGAGGTGGCGTTGGGGCGTGGGGGTGGTGCGCCATTGGTGGTCGGCGTCGGCGACGATGGTCTCGCCGTCGCAGAACTCGATCTCGAAGCAGGGGCGGCCCGCCATGACCTCGGTCGCTGCGACGACGCGCGTCGGGCGGCCGTCGGCGCCGATCAGGCGGTCGCCGACGCGGACGCGGCCCATCGTCGTCCAGCCGGTGGGCGTGGGGAGCGGGGTGTCGAGGGCGAGGGCCTTGCCCATCGCGGGACGGGCCGCGACGACGATCATCTGCCCGGAGTGCAGGCCGTTGGTCAGGGAGTCCAGGTCGGCGAAGCCGGTGGGGACGCCGGTCATCTGGCCGCCGCGGCTGCCGATCGCCTCGATCTCGTCCAGCGCGTCCGGCATGATCTCGCTGAGCGGCAGGTAGTCCTCGCCGGAGCGCTTCTCGGCGATGGCGAAGACCTCGGCCTGGGCGCGGTCGAGGACGTCGTCGGCGTCGGCGCCGTCCGCCGCGTAGCCCATCTGGACGATCCGCGTGCCCGTCTCGACCAGTTTGCGCAGCACGGACCGCTCGCGGACGATCTTGGCGTAGTAGCCCGCGTTGGCCGCCGTCGGCACCGACGAGATGAGCGTGTGCAGGTAGGGCGCGCCGCCGACGCGCCCGATCTCGCCGCGTTTGGTCAGTTCGCCCGCGACCGTGACGGCGTCGGCGGGCTCGCCCCGGCCGTACAGGTCGAGGACGGCGTCGTAGAGGATCTGGTGCGCGGGCCGGTAGAAGTCGGCGGTGCGCAGCACCTCGACCACCTCGGCGATCGCGTCCTGGGAGAGCAGCATCCCGCCGAGCACGCCCTGTTCCGCGGCGATGTCGTGCGGCGGGGTGCGTTCGAACTCGCGCTCCTCAGAGCCGAGGTCCGTGACGCTCATGGCGGCCCCCTCCCTCGGCGCCGGCGGCCCCGTTCGCCGTCGCCGTGTGTTCATCCCACGTCTATCCCGAGCGTCTGACATTCTGCGAGCCCCCGCGCCCGGGGAGCAAAGAGCAATGTGGACGACCCTGTGGATAACCTGTGCAGACACGCCGTCAAACGTGTGCAGGACCTGTGGACAACCCCTGTGGACAACAACTGCCGTCGCGCCGCGAACACCGGTTGACCTGCACGGACTTCATCCACCGGGTGTGGGCGAAAGAAAGTTCGCCCGAAATGTCGTGTAAGTACTAAAATGGGATTGTCGGTTACCGGCCCGGCCGCGTGAGGAGGATCATGCTCGGCCCCCGCGACCGGGAGATCCTCCGCCTCGCCGTCCCGGCCTTCGGCGCGCTCGTCGCCGAACCCCTGTTCCTGCTGTCGGACTCGGCGATCGTCGGGCACCTCGGCACCGAGAGCCTCGGCGCGCTCGGCGTCGCCGGGCAGATCCTCGCCACGCTCGTCTACCTCTGCGTCTTCCTCGCCTACGGCACGACGGCCGGGGTCGCGCGGCTGGTCGGCGCGGGCGACCTGCGCGCCGCCGTCCGGCAGGGCGTGGACGGCGTCTGGCTCGCCGCCCTGATCGGCGTCGCGCTGGTCGTGCTCGGGTTCCCGCTCGTCCCGTCGCTCGTGGACCTGTTCGGCGCGTCCGCCGCCGTCGCGCCGCACGCCGAGACGTACCTGCGCGTGAGCCTGTTCGGGATCCCGGGGATGCTGGTCGTCCTCGCCGGGACGGGCGTCCTGCGCGGCCTCCAGGACACCCGCACGCCCCTCGCCGTCTCCGTCGGCGGCTTCTCGGTCAACCTCGCGCTCAACGCGCTGTTCGTGCTCGTCCTCGATCGGGGCATCGCCGGGTCCGCCGCTGGAACGGTCCTGGCGCAGACCGGGAGCGCCGCCGTCTACGTCGCGGTCGTGCTGCGCGCGGCGCGACGGCACGGCGCGTCCGTCCGGCCCGACACGGCCGGCCTGCGCACCGCCGCGACCGCCGGGGTCGCGCTGCTGCTGCGGACGGCCGCGCTCCGCGCCGTCCTCCTCGTCGGGACGTCCGTCGCCGCGCGCATGGGCGACCCGCAGATCGCGGCCTACCAGGTCGGCTTCCAGATCTGGACGCTGCTGGCCTTCGCGCTGGACGCCATCGCCATCGCCGGCCAGGCCGTCACCGGCCGGTACCTCGGCGCGGCGGACCCGGCGGACGCGCGCGACGTGACCCGCCGCATGGTGCGGTGGGGCGTCGGCTGCGGGGTCGTCTTCGGCGCGCTCGTCCTCGCCGTCCGGCCGTGGCTGCCCGGCCTGTTCACCGACGATGCGGACGTGCGGCGCCTGCTGCTCGCGTCCCTGATCGTCGTCGCGCTCATGCAACCGGTCGCGGGCGCGGTCTTCGTGCTGGACGGCATCCTCATCGGCGCGGGCGACGGCGCGTACCTCGCCCGGACGACCGTCCTCGCCACCGCCGTCTTCCTCCCCGCCGCGCTCGCCGCCCGCCACGCCGGGCTGGTCGCGCTGTGGCTCGCGATCGGCCTGTGGATGGCGACCCGGCTGGTCACGCTCACCGCACGGGCACGCGGCGACGCCTGGCTCGTCACGGGTGCCGTGCGTCACTAGCGCGAACACGGACGCGACAACGATCACTCTCGCTACGATCCGAACATGTGTTCTACGTACGGCGAGCGGATGGCCCGGCTCCAGCAGGCCATCGACGATCTCGCGGCCGACGGTCCCGCCGGCCTGCCGCCGGACGTGCTGGTGGAGCGCATCGCCCTCCTGTGGACGCTCGTCGAGACCGTCGACCCCGACATCGCCCGCCGCCGCACGCGCTACGGACGCGACTGACCTCAGTCGCGGCGGAACGTGCCATGCCGCCCCGCCACACGCGTCCGCCGGACGGCCCGCACGCGCCGGCCGAGCAGCGCCCCCACCTCCTGCCGCAGCTCCGGCAGCCGCGCGTACAGGACGTCGCCGGGGCAGTCCGTGGAGTTGAAATCGCGGTGCCCGACGATCGCGTCGCCCGGGTCCAGGTCGTACGCCGCGCACAGCCACGCGCAGGTCTCGGCCAGGGACGCCCACAGCGGATCGGGGACGTCCACGTCCATGTACGTGCCCTCGTTCTCGATGCCGAGCGTGTGCTCGTTGTGGCCGAGCACCTGCGCGCCGACGGTCAGCCGCCCGGACGCGATCGAGGCGAGACTGCCCGTGC
Organism: Actinomadura rubteroloni; assembly: GCF_002911665.1. Taxonomy (NCBI): domain Bacteria; kingdom Bacillati; phylum Actinomycetota; class Actinomycetes; order Streptosporangiales; family Thermomonosporaceae; genus Actinomadura; species Actinomadura rubteroloni. Next base: position 778,864 of record NZ_MTBP01000001.1, on the reverse strand, counting down.
GGCCCTCCATGACCTGGCCGCCCCGGCTGATCGTGAGCTGCTCCCCGATGTCGCTCCAGCCGCGTCCCTCCATGTGGAACCGCTGAATGGAACGTGACAACTCGTAGGCGTGCTCGACCGAGACGTCCGTGGCGTTCGCTCCGCCCGTGTGGTGGACGACGATGCGGTCCGGCGCGCGGTCCAGCACCCGGATCGCGGACGTCGCCGGAACCGCCCCCCACCGCTCCCGCGCCGCCACCTCCGGCCTGCGCGCCGCCGCCGCCGTGCCGCCGCCCAGCCCGAACGGCACCGCCGCCAGGCCCCCGAGCAGCACCCGCCGTGTGAACTCCACCGGCCACCCCCGTCCGCACATGATCTTGTAACGGACGGTAATCGACGCAGGCCGCGGGGGGCGGCAACCAGATGATCTTGGGCGTTGCGCCGGAACGCGGAACGGCCGGGCCCCCGTCGCGGGGACCCGGCCGTCGGTGCTCGCGTTGCGTCAGGCGGACACGACGTTGACGTCGATCGTCGCGCTGACCTCCGCGTGGAGGCGGACGCTGACCTGGTGCGTGCCGGTCGTCTTGATCGGGTTGCCGATCTCGATCCGGCGGCGGTCCAGGTCGGGACCGTCGGCGTCCTTGACGGCCGCGGCGATGTCGGCGGCCGTCACGGCGCCGAACAGGCGGCCGTTGGCGCCCGTCCGGGTCCGCAGCGTCACCTTGATCGACTTGAGCCGGCCGGCGACCTCCTTGGCGTGCTCGACCGTCGCGATCTCGCGCGCCGACCGCGCCTTCTTGATCGACTCGACCTGCGACTCCGCGCCGCGCGTCCACTTGATCGCGAACCCGCGCGGCACGAGGTAGTTGCGGCCGTAGCCGTCGCGGACCTCGATCACGTCGCCGGGCTCGCCGAGCCCGGACACCTGCTGAGTCAGGATGAGCTTCATCTCGGTGACCCCCCTTCTCAGCGCGCGGTGCTGGTGTACGGCAGCAGCGCCATCTCGCGCGCGTTCTTGATCGCCGTGGCGACGTCGCGCTGGTGCTGCGTGCAGTTGCCGGTCACGCGACGGGCACGGATCTTGCCGCGGTCGGAGATGAACTTCCGCAGCAGACCGGTGTCCTTGTAGTCGACGTAGGAGATCTTCTCCTGGCAGAAAACGCAAACCTTCTTCTTGGGCTTGCGGGGAGGTGGCTTCGCCATCGTGGTGCTCCTTAGAGAGAGCCCCGCTCACGCGGGAATGGACGTGGTGATTTCGTGCAAGTGCCGGTTAGAACGGCGGGTCGTCGGAGTAGCCTCCGCCGCCCCCGCCGCCACCGCCGCCGGTGGCCCAGGGGTCGTCGGCCGGGGCGCCGCCCTGACCGCCGCCCCCGTTGAACCCGCCGCCGCCCTGACCGCCGCCGTTGAAGCCGCCGCCCTGGCCGCCGCCACCGCCGTTGAAGCCGCCGCCGCCCTGGCCGCCGCCGAACCCGCCGCCGCCCTGCCGCTGGGTCTTGTTGACCTTCGCGGTGGCGTTGCGGAGGGACGGGCCGACCTCGTCGACCTCGACCTCGAACACGGTGCGCTTCTCACCCTCGCGCGTCTCGTACGACCGCTGCTTGAGCCGGCCCTGCACGATGACCCGCATGCCGCGGGTGAGGCTCTCGGCGCAGTTCTCCGCCGCCTGCCGCCACACGTTGCAGGTCAGGAACAGCGCCTCGCCGTCCTTCCACTCGTTCGCCTGGCGGTCGAAGAACCGCGGGGTCGACGCGAGACGGAACGACGCGACCGCCTGGCCGCTCGGGGTGAAACGCAGGTTGGGATCCTCCACGAGGTTCCCGACGATGGTGATGACGGTGTCGCCTGCCATGGTGGCTCGCTCCGGCTGGTGTGAGGGCTGGCCGTGGCTCAGTGGACCTCGGGGCGGATGACCTTGGTGCGGAGGACCGACTCGCTCAGGTTGAGCTGACGGTCCATTTCCTTGACCGTGGCAGGCTCAGCCGACAGGTCGACCACCGCGTAGATGCCTTCGGACTTCTTCTGGATGTCGTACGCCAGCCGGCGGCGACCCCAGACGTCGACCTTCTCGACGCTGCCGCCGTCGGTCTTGACCACGTTCAGGAACGGCTCCAGGGCCGCTCCGGCGGTGCGCTCGTCAATGGCCGGGTCGAGAATGGTCATGACTTCGTAACGACGCATGCTGTGTCCCTACCTCCTCTGGACTGGTGCGGTCACGGTCTTTCCGTGACAGGAGGGCTCGTGCGTCCACCGCGGCCGTCGGCTCCGGATGGGGGCGACCTGCCGCGGGACCGCTACAGGCTACCAAGCGCCGGTGACGACCGCGCCAGCCTCGGCGAACCCGCTCAGCGCCGGTGCGGACGCGGTGGATGCGGCGGACGGGACGGCGGCGGTGTCCGGTGCGTCCGCCGACGGTCGAGTTCGGCCATGATGTCGGCCATCCGGGCGCGCATCCGGGCCGTCTGGGTCGTCAGGATCGACAGCTCCTCGACCAGCTCCACGTCGCCGATGACCGCCAGTTCGCTCTCCCGCATCGCGCTCCGCCCTCCCGGTCTCTCGAAACCTTGTTCGACCGTACCGCCTGCGTCCGACGTTTTCGCCGACCGGCCCCCGGTTGATCCGGGATCATCCGGGAATCTCTACGGGACCGGCGCGCAAGCGCCGCCGCGCCGGGTCCTACCGAAAGGGGAGGTCGGCATGACGCAGCACGTCACCGGCGGCCGGGAGAGCGGAGCGGGCGACACCGCCCACGCCACGACCGCCGCCCACGCCCGGGTCGTCGCGCGGTTCAACATGGTCGCCGCGGTCGCGTTCGTCCTCGGCGTCGTCGCCCTGTTCCTCGGCTTCATCTCGGCCACGCACGTCGCCGGGCTCGTCCTCGGCATCATCGGGCTGCCCGTCGCGCTGTACTCGCAGATGATGTCGGTCACCACCGGGCAGCGGTGGCTGAACGTCGTCGGCATGGTCGGCTCCTTCGTGGGGGCGGGGTTCGCGCTGCGGCACGGCGGCTTCACCATGTGACCCCGAGCGTGACCCGGTGCGCGACCGGTACGGGCGTTCGGACGCGTCCCGTCCGGAGCCCGGCTACTCTCGGAAACATGCGCATCGGAGCCCATGTCGATCAGAACCGGCCGATCGAGAGCGCCCGCGAGCGCGGCGCGGACGTCGTCCAGTTCTTCCTCGGCGACCCGCAGGGCTGGAAGAAGCCGGTCCTGCCGGAGGGGATCGAGGCCGTCCGGGACGCGGACGTGGAGGTGTTCGTCCACGCCCCGTACGTGATCAACGTGGCGACGTCCAACAACCGCATCCGCATCCCGAGCCGGAAGCTGCTCCAGCAGCAGTTGGAGGCGGCGGCGGGGATCGGGGCGAAGGCGCTGATCGTCCACGGCGGCCACGTGCTCAAGGACGACGACCCGGAGAACGGCTTCGAGAACTGGCGCAAGGTGTTCGAGCGCCTGGAGACGCCGATCCCGATCTACATCGAGAACACGGCGGGCGGGGGCAACGCGATGGCCCGCCGGTTCGACCGGATCGCCCGGCTGTGGGAGATCCTGTCGGGCGTCACCGACATCGACAGCAAGGTCGGGTTCTGCCTGGACACGTGCCACGCGCACGCGGCCGGCGAGGAACTGATCGACGCCGTGGACCGCATCAAGTCCGTGACGGGCGGCATCGACCTCGTCCACTGCAACGACAGCCGGGACGCGTTCGGCTCCGGAGCGGACCGGCACGCCAACATCGGCAGCGGCACGATCGACCCCGAGCTGATCCTCGGCGTGGTGCGCGCGGCGGGAGCGCCGGTCGTGGTGGAGACGCCCGCGGCGGGGCAGGCGAACGACATCGCGTGGCTGCGGGAGAGCCTGGCCTGATCAGGCCGACCTCCGTTTTTCCGGTCTGCCGGGAACCGCGCCGTCGGACCCGGCATCTAACATCCTGAGGGACCGGGACGGCGACAAACCGCCCCCTGGGACGTCACACTGGCATAATCCGGAACCCAGCCCCCCAGCGCACAGTCCGGCCTACGGCGGCACGCGCGCGATCCCGATCAGGAATCCCATGTCGAATCCGTACGACCCCTATGGCCAGCACGACCCCTACGCGCAGTACTCCCAGCAGCCGCCTCCGGTGCAGCACCACTACTACGGCGGCCCGCCGGCCGTCGCGCCGACCAACGGCATGGCCACCGCGTCGCTCGTCTGCGGCCTGATCGGGTTCGTCGCGTGCGGTTTGACGTCGATCCTCGCGATCATCTTCGGGCACGTGGCGCAGAGCCAGATCAAGCGTACCGGCGAGGGCGGCTCGGGGATGGCGGTCGCCGGACTGATCCTCGGCTACATCGTGTCCGTCGGCTGGATCCTGTTCTGGCTGTTCTACATCGGCCTGTTCGCCGCGATGGGCCTGGCGGGCGCGGGCAGCAGCAGCACCTACTGACGGCCGGTCAGGCGAGTTTCGGGACGCCCGCGATCTCCGTGGTGGTGCTCGGGAGCAGCACCACCACGGGGGTGCCGGTGTCGCGCCACGTCTCGGCGGTCCGGGTGAGGACCTCGAGCGCCCGGCGGAAGGACGCCTCCTCGGTCTCGGCGAGTTCGGTCCACGCCTCGTAGACCAGCAGGCGCCCGCGTGCGGGGGGCAGCCAGGACAGGTCGGCGAGGCGGGTCTCCAGTTCGTCCCAGTCGGCCGGACGGGGGAACGCGAACGCCTCGGCGCAGTGGCGCAGCAGGGCGTCCTTGCCCCGGATGAGGTGCCCGTCCAGGTGGAACACGTGCCAGCCCGCCCGTTCGGCGGGGCCGCGCCAGCCGCCGCGCGCCGCTGTGCGCCACTGGTAGACGCCGGCCTTCACGCGCCCGGTCACGAGGTCGCCGACGGGGCCGTCCACGTCCTCTCCCTTCCTCCGCGATCACCGCGTCCGCTTCCACAGGACGCGGGCGAAACTGCGGTAGTGGTCGCCGCTGTAGTAGCGCTCGCCGTTCTTACCGGCCACGACGCGCCGGGCGCCGCGATCCTGCGAGCGCGGGGTCGGAACCGTGTACTCGCGGTAGTAGCCACTGGGCTCCTGGGGCAGTTTGTTCTCACGGTTCCGAAAGGTCGTTCCGTCCTTGCGGTAGGGGAACGGCCCGCCCCGGTCGATCAGTTCCAGCGTGCGGACGGCTTCTTTGGGCAGTTTGTCCGGCGAGACGTCCGGGAGCGCGGTCGACGCGGCGGGCCGCGGCGCCGCGGCCGTGGTCGCCTCGCCGCCGGTCCCGCAGGCCGTGCCGCCGAGCAGCAGGGCGGCGGCGAGGGCGCCGTGGGCGACGGTCCGGTGCGCGATCATGGTGGTCTCCTGTCGTGGCGGTCGTGGGAGAGCGTTTCCGGCCGCTCGTCCGGCGACGCCCCGACCGGCGCGAACGTCCCAGCGAGGTAAGCGAGGTCAAGCCGTGTGTGCCACGCTGCGGGCATGCAGGAATACCGCTACGTCCTCGACATGCGGCCCCGGCAGGGCATCATGGCCGGGCCGGTGCACCTCCACGCCGCCGACCGGGACGCCGCCGACGCGTCGATCCGGGCGTCGATCCGCCGGTGGGCGCAGGGCCTGGCGACCGACGCGGGCGAGCCGTTCTCCTGGACGATCCGCGAGAGCACCGGCCGTCCGGTGGACGAGGGCCGCGCCGAGCCGGACGCTCCCGCCCGGGTGCCCTGACCGGCGGTTTCACGTGGAACGTCCGGTGAAGCCCCGGTCGAGGAGCCGCCGGGCGTCGGCGAACCGGGCACCGCCGTCCGTCCGCGAGCTGTTCAGGACGATCCCGACCAGCGTCCGCCCCCGGCGCCGCGCCGCGAACAGCAGGCTGTAGCCCGCCGCCCGCGTGAAGCCCGTCTTGACGCCCGTCGCGCCGCGGTACGTCGTGAGCAGCGCGTTCGTCGTGCGCCAGACGTAGCGGCCGTGCGCCGCCGTGCGCGGCACGATGTATCGGGCACGCCGGACGATCCGCGCGAAACCCGGCACCCGCAGCGCGCGGCGGCCGAGCACTACTTGATCCCGGGCCGTCGAGAAGCTCGTGTCCGCGCCGGACGGCTCCGGCAGCCCCGCCGCGTCGGTGTACCGCGTGTTCCGCAGGCCGAGCGCGCGGGCGGTCGCGTTCATGCGCCGGACGAACTGCGTCCGTCCCGGCCCGTAGGCGTCGGCGAGCGCGGCGGCGGCGTCGCAGCCGGACGGCAGCAGCAGCGCGGCGAGCAGGTCCCGCGCCGTGAGCCGGTCGCCGACGCGCAGGCCCGCCGTCGAGCCGTGCCGGGCGACGGCGTAGGCGCGGTGGGCGGCGGCGATCCGGATCGTCCGGTCGAGATGCCCGGCGCGCAGCACGACGAGCGCGGTCATGACCTTGGTGATGCTCGCGACGGGACGCCGTTCGTCCGCGCGGCGCGACCAGAGCGTCCGGCCGGTCGCGTCGTCCACCAGCAGGCCCGCCCGCGCGCCGACCGGCGCCTCCCGCGCCACCGCGACCCCGGGTAGCCCGGCGATGAGCAACGTCATGACCAGCACGAACACACCACGCATGATCAACTGACTACCCCGCGCGGCGGCCTGGCAACACGGTCAGGCAACACGGTCAGGCGAGCGCGGGCTCCGGGTCGCGGACGGCGCGGCGGGCGCGCAGCCGCGCCAGGCTGAACCGGTCGGCCGCGCCGTCGAGGACGCCGCCCGCCGGGTCGTCGGAGCCGTCCGCGCGCACCGCGTCCGACCCGGGCCGCAGGATCTCCCACACCACCAGCACCGCGAGCAGCGCGACCGTCGCGAACCGGGCGAACAGCGCGAGGTAGTACACGTCCTCCGAGATGCCGTCGGCGGGCGCGCTCAGATGGACGACGGACGACAGCGTCGCCGACAGGTCCGCGCCGTGGCGCTGCAACGTCACCGACAGCAGGTACCACCAGATGCCGAAGAAGTAGGCGATCTCGCCCGCCTGCCACAGCAGGAACGCGGGCAGCTTCGGCCGCGCCAGCACGACCAGCGGCAGCAGCCACAGCACGTACTGCGGCGACCAGACCTTGTTCGGCAGCATGAACGCCACCAGCACCAGCAGCAGCAGTTGCGGCAGGCGCGGACGGCGCGGCGCGCACAGCGCCAGCACCGCGATCCCCGCCGCGAGGACGAGGAACGTCCCGGTGCCGAGCAGGTTCAGCGTGTCGCGCTCGGCGGCCTGCGGGACGCCGTGGTCGCGCAGGTAGAAGAACACCGAGCCCCAGTCGATGCCGCGCTCCTGGCTGAACCGGTAGAACTCCAGCCAGCCGTCCCACGACAGGACCATGATCGGGACGTTCACGACGAGCCACGCGCCGGCCGTCCCGGCGAGCAGCCGTCCGAGCGCGCGGTACTGCCCGGCGCGCACGCACAGCAGCACGAGCGGACCGAGGAACAGCAGCGGGTAGAACTTCGCCGCGATCGCGAGCCCCAGCAGGACCCCGGCGAGCGCCGGACGCCGCGCCGACCACGCCCACAGCGCGACGGCCGCGAGCGCGACGGCCAGCAGGTCCCAGTTGATGTACGCGGTGAGCAGCAGCGCGGGGGACAGCGCGACCATCAGGCCCGTCCGCAGCGAACGCCGTCCGGCCGCGTACGCGGTCGCGAGGACGGCGACGATCGCGAGCACGGCCAGCAGCCCGACCGTGATCCGGTAGAACGCCATGCCCCGGGCGTCCGCGCCGAACGGATGCGCCAGCCACGCCGTGACCTGCATGAAGAAGCCGCTGAGCACCGGGTACTCGACGTAGTGGATGCTGTCGCCGGCGAACGAGTCCAGGTAGGGGACCTTGCCGTCGGACAGTCCGCGCGCGAAGTACAGCGGGTAGACGTCGGTGTAGCAGGCGTTCGTCGTCGTCTTGACGAAGTCGAACCCGGCCCGCGCGCACGGCTGCTTCTGCGCCCAGCCGAGCAGCGCCACCAGCGCCGTCACCCCGGTCAGGACGGGGACGAGCCGCGCGACGCGCCCGGGGACGTCGCTTTCCTGCTGTTTCGGCGTGGACATGGGGCCAAGACTAGAGGCGCCCCGGGGTGGACCGCGCGCCCCCGGCGGGGCGCGCGGCCCGGGTCAGCCCGTGCCGTTGTTGCGGCCCGGCGGCTTCGGCGTCCGGGTCGTGGGCGGGGACGACGACGGCGTGCAGCCCGGCGGCTGGCCGAAGAAGTCGCACGGCACGCCCGGCGTCGGGGTCTTGGTCGGCATCGTCGGGGTCACCGACGGCACCGGCTTGCACGGGTTGCCCTCGGCGTCCTGACCGTCCTCGCCGGGGCCGCAGGTCGGCGTCGCCTCGGGCTTCGGCGTGTTGGTCGGCGTCGGCCTCGGCTTCGGCGCCGCCCAGTTGGGGATGTCCCCGCCGTTGACGGCGGCGGGCAGTTCCTTGATGGGGGCGTTCTCCAGCGCCTTCGTCATGTACCGCTGGAAGGTCATGGCCGGGACGTCTCCACCGTAGATCTGGCTGTAGCCGCCGATCCCCTGGAGCGAGAGGCGCTTCCTGCCGTCCTTGGTCTGCCGCCACATCGCCACGGCCGTCGCGTACTGCGGGGTGTAGCCGACGAACCAGGCCGACTGGTTCTTGTCGGTCGTACCGGTCTTGCCCGCGACCGGACGCGACCCGAGGCTCGCCTTCCGTCCCGTACCGGACGTCACCACCGCGCGCATCGCCTTGGTCGCGTCACCGGCGACGCCCGGCGAGAAGATCTCCTTCTCCTTGTAGGGCAGGCGCTTGATGACGTTGCCCCGCGCGTCGGCGATCTTCTTGATGACGTGGACCTGGGTGTGCTTGCCGCTGTTGGCGAACGTCGAGTACACCGACGCCATGTCGACGGCGCTGACGTTCATCGGCCCGAGCGGCAGCGACGCGTTGTTCGCGCTCAGTTCCTTGGACGCCGGGACGCCCATCTTCCGCGCCATCTCGACGACGTTGTCCAGGCCCACCTTCTGCCCGAGGTCGACGTAGGCGGTGTTGATGGAGAGCTGCGTCATCTGGACCAGGTTGTAGACGCCGTTCTCCGACCGGGAGTCGTTGGTGGGGGTGTAGTCGCCGAACGTCCGCTTGTAGGCGCCGTTCACCGTCGTGTTCAGGCTGATGCCCTTGTCCAGCGCCGTCGCGAGCACGATCGGCTTGAAGGACGAACCGGGCTGCACCGCGCCCTGGAACGAGTCGTTGAACGACTGCTTGGTGTACCCCGGACCGCCGTACGCCGCGACGACGCCGCCGGTCTGCGGGTCCACCGACGCCAGCCCGAAGTGGATCAGCCCGTCGAGGCCGTTCTCCTTCTTCACCTGCTGGATGAGCGTCTGCGTGTAGTTCGTCAGGTTCTTGTCGAACGTCGAGGTGATGCGCAGGCCGCCGCGCTCCAGCACCTGGTCGCTGATGCCGAGTTCGCGCAGCTCGGCCAGGACGACCTGCTTCATGTACTCGGTCTGGCCGCCGTCCTTGACGTCCGTCCAGACCTTGTAGGTCTTCGGGAACCGCTGCTGCGCCCGCTCGGACTCGTTCAGCCAGCCCTTCTTGACCATGCCGTCCAGGACGTAGTTCCAGCGCTCGATCAGGGCCTTCTTGGCGGGCTGGTCGTCCGGGCCGTACGTCACGAAGTAGTACGGACGCTGGATCATCGCGGCGAGCATCGCGGCCTGGCTGATCGAGAGCTTGCGGACGTCCGTCCGGAAGTAGGCCCGCGCCGCCGCCTGGATCCCGTACGCCTCACGGCCGAACGCGACCGTGTTGAGGTACTGGTTGAGGATCCAGTCCTTCTCCTTCTCGTTGCCGAGACGCACCGAGATGAGGACTTCCTTCAGCTTGCGGCTGATGCTGCGCTGCTGGCTCAGGCCCTCGTAGTAGTTGCGGGCGAGCTGCTGCGTGATCGTCGAGCCGCCGCGCACGTCGCCGCCGGTCGCGGCGCTGAACAGCGCGCTCGCCACGCCCCTCGGGGAGACGCCGGGCTCGCTGTAGAAGTCGCGGTCCTCGGCGGCGAGCACCGCCTTGCTGACGTGCGGCGGGACGTTCTTCAGGTCGACGTCCTCGCGCCGCGTGCCGATGCGGGCCAGCGGAGTCTCGCCGTCGCTGTAGTAGATCACCGACTCCTGCGCGGTGGCGGCCTCCTGGGTCGCCTCCGGGATCGGCGTCTGCCAGTACGCGACGCCGACGAGCGAGGCCATCGCGAGGATCAGCACGCCGGCGATGGCCAGCGACTTCTTCCAGCCGGGGACGTAGCGGCGCCAGCCGGTCGGCTTGTCGGCGTCCTGCTCGTCCTTGCGGGCGCGGCGGCCCTTGCGCTCGTCGCCCCAGAAGTCGTCCGGCCCCTTTGGGCCGCCGGGGCCACCCGGCCCACCGCCGCGCGGACCACCGGGTCCGCCCGGACCGCCCGGCCCACCGGGACCACCTGGACCACCGGGGCCGCCCGGACCGCGTGGGCCGCCGCCGCCCGGCGGGACGCCGGGGGGGCCGCCGGGACGCGCCGGGCCGCCCGGAGCCGCCGGGGGGACGCCGGGGGTGGGGTTGCCCGTGCGGCGCTGCGGCGGACCGCCCATGCGCCGCCGTCCGCCACCGCCGCCGGACGGGGCGCCGCGCCGGCCGGTGCCGCGCCGTCCGCCACCACCGCCCGCCGCGCGGCCACCCGGACGCGGGGGCACCGGGGACTCGCCCGGCACGCCGCCCGGTGCCGGGGGGCGGCCGGGTCGTCCGGGGACGTTCGGCCCGCCCGCTGCGGGCGGGCGCGGACCCCGTCCACGGGGGTCTCCGTATTCGGGTCCGAACTGGCTTCCGTTACTCACGCGACCTCATCACCTGGGGTACGGCTGCGTCGTCCGAGGGTACTGCGCCGTTCGCGGCAAGGGGTCCAGACCTGTGTGACCTGGTGATATCGCCCGCTCCCGGACGATCTGGACCACACGTTCCGTGCCGAAGCCGCCGTCCCGCCCAGGCCCGGCGAAACGGCCGCCAGCGCGTGGGACCGTTCCGAAAACGTCGTCGCCGACCCGTCCCGAAGGCGGGCACGGCGTCAGCGTGTTCGGCGCTGGGCATCGAGCGGGACCTCGTGCACGAACTGCTGGACGTACGGCCACCCGGGGCGCTGCCGTCCGCCGCCGCCCCGGCGGCACGCCTTCTCGCCCGGATGCATCGCGCACCACCACTGCGGCGGCGGGCTGGACGGCGGCTTGTTCGGGTCGCAGTTCTGCGCGAACGGGGAGTCGCACGCCGGCTTCTTGGAGTTGTCGCCCTTGCAGCGCGGGTCGATGCCGCCGAGCGGGCCCTTGCACCACTTGGGCTTGTCGGCGTGTTTCGGCGGCTTGTAGACCTGCGCCCACTTCTGCTGCGTGCCGATGTTGGCGGCGGGCGGGAACTGGTCCACGGGCGTCCCGGCCGTGGCCTGCGCCATGTAGGCGTGCCAGATCCGCGCCGGGACGCTGCCGCCCTCGACCACCGCGCCGTTGACGATCAGCGGCTTGCGCTTGTCGTTGTACATCGTCACGGCCGTGGAGATCTTCGGCACGTAGCCGACGAACCACGTGGCGATGTTGTTGTCCGTCGTTCCGGTCTTGCCCGCGACGGGACGGTCCGGCAGCGCCGCCGCGACGCCCGTCCCGCCCGGCTTGACGACGCCCTGGAGCGCGGCGGTGACGTCCGCCGTGACCCCCGCGGAGAAGGCGTTCTCGGTGGTCTTCCAGGTCAGCCGCCGGACGCGCTGGCCGTCGCGGTTCCGCAGGTCCCGGACGACGTGCGGCTGGTGGTACGTCCCGCCGCTGGCGAACGTCGCGTACCCGGCGGCCTGCTCGATCGGCCGCAGGTCGTTGATGCCGAGCGTCAGGCCGACCTGCCCCTTGCGCGCGTACGGCTCGACCATCGACGGGTCCACGCCCGCCTTCTCCGCCGCCCTCGCGACGTTCCGGATGCCCGTCTTGCCCGCGAGCTGGAAGAACGCGCTGTTCGTGGACTGCTTCATCGCCTGGAGCAGGTCGATGCCGCCCTTGGCGGGATGGCTGTTCGGGATCGGGCCGTAGCCGCGTCCGCGCGGGACGACGTTGCCGTTGCCGTCGAAGTAGAGCCCGGACCGTCCCTCCACCAGGCTCTTGAGGCTGTAGCCCTTCTCCAGCGCGGCGGCGAGCGTGTACGGCTTCATCGCGGACCCGGCCTGCGCGCTGCCGTACCAGACGTTGTCGTACTGGTCGTCCAGGTAGTCGGTGCCGCCGTAGATCGCCTCGACCTCGCCGTTGCGCGTGTTGACCGAGACCAGGCCGAGCTGGACGTGCTTCTTCGCCAGCTTCTTCGGGTCCACGCCGGGGACGGTCGTCTCGACGGCCCGCTTCGCCGCCGCCATCTTGCGCTTGTCGAACGTCGTGTAGACCTTGAGGCCCTGGTCCACGACGGTCTTCTGGTCGATCCCCTGCCGCTGCAGCTCCAGCAGCGCCCGGTTGATCATGTAGCCGCGCTGGCCGCCGAACACCTCGGGGCCGCCCATCGGCTTCGTCGTCGGCAGCTTCTTGCTGTACTTGTCGTAGTCGGCCTGCGTCAGCGTGTGCGACTTGCGCATTCCGTCCAGGACATAGAGGTAGCGCGCCCGCGTCAGGTCACGGGCCTTCGGGTCGTCGCTGCGCGGGTCCAGGCGGCCGGGACGGTTGATGACGGCGGCGATCAGCGCGCCCTCGTCCGGGGTCAGCTCCCCGACGTCCTTGCCGAAGAACGCCTTGGACGCCGCCTGGATGCCGTAGGCGTTGCGACCGAAGTAGATGGTGTTCAGGTACAGCTCAAGGATGCGGTCCTTGCTGCCGAGCTTGTCCTCCAGCTTCAGCGAGATGAACATCTCCTTGAACTTGCGGCTCATCGTCCGCTGGTCGCTCAGGTAGTAGTTCTTCGCGAGCTGCTGGGTGATGGTCGAGCCGCCCTGCGTCTCGCCGCCGGTGAGGTTGTTCCAGACCGCGCGGGTGAGGCCCTTGGCCGAGAAGCCGCTGTCGGTGCGGAAGCTGCGGTTCTCGGCCGCGATGACGGCGTCCTGGACGTACCGGGGCACCTGCCCGATCTTGATCAGCTCGCGGTTCTTGCCGAGCCGTCCGATCTCGGTCTTGCCGTCGGCGTAGTAGAAGATCGCGGACGTCTTCGTGGCGTCCGCGTTCCCCGTGTCCGGCACGGGCGTCTTGGCGTACGCGACGCCGACCAGCGTCCCCATCCCGGCCAGGCCGAGCCCGACCGTCCCGGCGACGACCTTCCACGACGGCACGAACCGCCGCCACCCGGTCTCCCGCGACCGCAGGAACGCCAGCCGCGACCGCTTCCCCGGCCCACCCGGCCCACCGGGTCCGCCTGGACCACGACCGCCAGGCCCGCCAGGACCACCGGGACCACCGGGTCCGCCAGGGCCGCCGAACCCGCCGGGACCACCCGGACCGCCGGAAGGCGGGACGCCGGGAGCGCCGAAGGCCGCTGGACGTCCCGGCCCACCGGTGCCGCCGAACGACGGGCCGGCGGGGCCGGCGGGGCCGCCCGCGCCGCCGGACGGCGGACCAGCGGGGCCGGCTCCCGCGTCGCGCGGACCGCCCGGGACGCCAGGGCCGCCGCGCGGGCCGCCTGCGGCATTGCGCGGCGCGCTGGGGGCGGGGAAGGCCGGGGTTGCGGCAGGGGTAGGGGACGGTGGCGGCCCGGACGGGCCGCCGGGGGAGCCCGCGGACGGTCCCGGGGCGACGCCGGGACGGGCCTGGTCCTCGGTCCGGCCGGGGCGGGGCTGCTGGTTCTCTCCGCCCGGCCGCGGCGACCCGGACTCCGGGCGGGGCTGGCCTGGATGACTCACGCGACCTCGATCAGCAGGGGACGACGGGCTCCGTTCGTCCGGAAGGGTACTGCGCGGGCCAGTGGGCGAGAGACGCAAGTCGCGCAGGTGAACCGCGGGTGTCCGGCCGTGCACGGGGTGCTGCGGACTGCGGGTCCGGCGAGCGGGCGGCGGATCGGCGTCGGTCCGCCTCCGGCCTCCCGGTACGACACACGAGAGGTTGGTCACCCAGCCTGGCACACTCTCCGGACAAACACCGCATAATACCGCGTTTCCCCCGACTGACCTGCGGCAACGTGGCAAGGAACGCCCCGCGTGACGTCCGCCACCGACGGAGCGACTTGCCAGGATCCGCGCCGCTACGTATCTTTCAGATGTATCGACTCGATACATTGAGTGGATACATCACGACGAGACATCGGCATCTGCGGAAGCGAGAGCGGCATGGCGGGCAAGAAGGGCGCGGGAGTACTCGAACTCGCCGTGCTCGGCCTGCTCAACGGAGCCCCGATGCACGGGTACGAGCTGCGCAAGCGGCTCAACGCCCTGCTCGGCATGTTCCGCGCCTTCTCCTACGGGTCGCTGTATCCGTGCCTCAAGCAGCTCCTCGCCAGGGGGCTGATCGTGGAGGACCGGCCCGAGGAGCGCGAGAGCGCGGCGCTCCCGCTGCAGAGCCGCCGGTCGAAGATCGTCTACACGCTCACCGCCGAGGGCAAGGAGCACCTTCAGGAGCTCCTGACCGAGGCGGGACCCGCCTCCTGGGAGGACGAGGGGTTCGGCGTCCGATTCGCCTTCTTCTCGCACACCCGGGCCGACGTCCGGCTCCGGATCCTGGAGGGACGGCGCAGCCGTTTGGAGGAGCGGCTGGAGAGCGTGCGCGCCGCGCTGGCGCGGACCCGCGAGCGGGTCGACAGCTACACCCTCGAGCTGCAGAACCACGGGCTCGAATCCGTCGAACGCGAGGTCCGGTGGCTCAACGAGCTGATCGGTCGCGAGCGGGCGGAACAGGAACAAGCAAAGACCACGAATCAGGACATGCCTCGGGACACGGGCCGCTGAAGCAGCGGCCCGACCCCCTCGGGGGCGGGTGAAGAAACACCACATGTTCCCCAAGAAGAGAAGGAGCAACCGGATGGGTTCGGTGCGCGTAGCCATCGTGGGTGTGGGCAACTGCGCCTCTTCGCTCGTCCAGGGTGTCGAGTTCTACAAGGACGCGAGCCCCGAGACCAGGGTGCCCGGCCTCATGCACGTGCAGTTCGGCGACTACCACGTGGGCGACGTCGAGTTCGTGGCGGCCTTCGACGTGGACGCCAAGAAGGTCGGGATGGACCTCTCCGAGGCGATCCACGCGAGCGAGAACAACACGATCAAGTTCGCCGACGTTCCGCCGTCCGGTGTCATCGTGCAGCGCGGCCACACGTTCGACGGCCTCGGCGAGTACTACCTCGAGACGATCGAGGAGTCGGACGCCACGCCGGTCGACGTCGTGCAGGCCCTGAAGGACGCCCGGGTGGACGTGCTGGTGTCCTACCTGCCCGTCGGGTCGGAGGAGGCGGACCGCTTCTACGCGCAGTGCGCCATCGACGCGCAGGTCGCGTTCGTCAACGCGCTGCCGGTGTTCATCGCGTCCGACCCGGAGTGGGCGCAGAAGTTCACCGACGCGGGCGTGCCGATCGTGGGCGACGACATCAAGTCGCAGGTCGGCGCGACGATCACGCACCGCGTGATGGCCAAGCTCTTCGAGGACCGCGGGGTCGAGCTGCTGCGCACGTACCAGCTCAACTTCGGCGGCAACATGGACTTCATGAACATGCTGGAGCGCAAGCGCCTGCAGTCCAAGAAGATCTCCAAGACGCAGTCGGTGACGTCCCAGATCCCGCACGAGATGGCGAAGGCCGACGTCCACATCGGCCCGTCGGACCACGTGCCGTGGCTGGACGACCGCAAGTGGGCGTACGTCCGCCTGGAGGGCAAGTCCTTCGGCGACACGCCGCTGAACCTGGAGTACAAGCTGGAGGTCTGGGACTCCCCGAACTCCGCCGGCGTCATCATCGACGCGGTGCGCGCCGCGAAGATCGCCAAGGACCGCGGGGTCGGCGGCCCGATCCTGTCGGCCAGCTCGTACTTCATGAAGTCCCCGCCGGAGCAGTACAACGACGACCAGGCCCGCGAGGCCGTCGAGGCGTTCATCCGCGGTGACGTGGAACGCTGATCCGCTTTCCGGCCAGGTGACGGCCCCGGTGTCCTCGGACACCGGGGCCTTCCCTTTTACCCCAAGGAAAATGGGGATGTAGCAGCCGTTATTACACTCTGGCCTTACTGTGGCACTGCGGGTGATGATGGACCGTACCGCAGTGAGGGGCGTTCGATGGCGCGTGACATGCGCGGCGCGGCGGCGGCTTTGGCCTGCCTCGCGCTCGGACTGGCGGGCTGCACGGCCGACGGGCCGGCCGGCGCGGACCCGGGACCGCCGCGCGACGGCGGGACGCTCCGGGTGATCGGGTCGTCCGACGTGGAGCACCTGGACACGGCGAGCGTGGCGAGCGTCGGCGGGTTCGGGCTGACGCGGCTGTTCTCCCGGACGCTGCTCGGGATCCGCGCGTCCAACGAGATCGGGGCGACGATGCCGGTGCGCGCCGACGTCGCCGCGAAGGTGCCGGCGCGCGGCCACGGGATCTCGGCGGACGGGCTGACGTACACGCTGCGGCTGCGGCCCGGCGTCCGGTGGGACACCGCGCCGCCGCGCGAGGTGACCGCCGGGGACTTCGAGCGCGGATTCAAACGGCTGTGCAACCCGGCGTCGCCGTCGTCGTCGCAGGCGTACTTCCTGCCGACGCTGCGCGGGATGGCCGAGTACTGCCGCGCGTTCGGCCGCGTGTCCGGACGCGACCCCGCCGCGATCGCCGCGTTCCAGCGCACGCACGCGATCCCGGGGGTGCACGCCGTCGACGACCGGACGATCGTGTTCCGCCTGATCCGTCCCGCGAGCGACTTCCTCAACCTGCTGACGCTCCAGGCGTCGGCCGCCGCGCCCGCCGAGTACGACCGGTTCCTCCCGGACGGTCCCGACTTCCGGCGGCACACGATCTCCGACGGCCCGTACCGCGTCGCCGACTACCGCGCCGGGCAGTCGATCACGCTCGGCCGCAACCCGGCGTGGAGCGCGGCGACCGATCCGCTGCGGGAGCGGCACGTCGCGACGATCCGGATCACGTTCGGGCAGGACTCGCCGGACGTCGTCCAGCAGCAGATCGAGGCGGGCGCGGCGGACCTCGCGTGGGACCAGCCCGTCCCGACGTCCGTGCTGCCCCGGGTGCGCGCCGATCCCCGGTTCGCGATCCAGCGCACGCCGAGCAACAGCCCGTACGTCGTGTTCAACACGCGCAGCCCGAACAACGGCGGGGCGCTCGCGCGGGTGGACGTGCGGCGCGCCCTGTCCTACGCGGTGGACCGGTCGGCGCTGGTGAAGCTGGTCGGCGGGCCGTCGGTGGCGCGTCCGCTGCACGGGGTGATCCCGCCGGGCAGTTCGGGGTTCGCGCCGTCGGACCCGTACCCGACGCCGGGCGACGCGGGGAACCCCGCCGAGTGCCGCCGCAGGCTCGCCGCCGCCGGGCGTCCGCACCTGACGCTCGTCTTCCCGTACCGGACGAACAGCGTCCACCGGCAGATCGCGGAGTCGCTGGCCGCGAACCTGCGCGCGTGCGGCGTCGAGACGAAGCTGCGCGCCGACAGCGGCGGCGACTTCTACCGGTCGACGATCTCCGACCCCGCGCAGGCCCGCGAGGGGCACTGGGACATCGCCGCGCCCGGCTGGACGCCCGACTGGTACGGCAACAACGGCCGCTCGGTGCTGCAACCGCTGCTGGACGGACGCCTGTACGGGCCGAACTCCACCAACTACGGCGGTTACGACTCGCCCGACGTGGACCGCCTCATCGACCGCGCGCTGACGGCGTCGTCCCCGGAGAGCGCGGCGCGGCTGTGGCGGCTCGCGGACCGGCGCGTGATGGCGGACGCGCCGATCATCCCGCTGCTCGACCGGTCCACGACGGTGTTCCACGCGTCCCGCGTCCGCAACGCCCAGTTCCTCCCGACGGCGTCGTCCTACGACTACTCCCGCCTGTGGCTCGCCGGCTGAAGGAGACATGACCGAACGTAGACGACATCGAGGACGTCACCGGCCGTGACGCGAGGCGGCGCCACGAGACGATCATGACGTCCGTTGTTGGCATATGCCCGCGTAAGGAAGGCGCCCGTGACCGAGTCGACCGACGACGACCATCCGAGCAGCTCGGGTGACGCGGACCTGGAGCAGATCCGCACCGCCGTGGCACACCTGACCGACCACCACAGCCAGTTGAGCGAACTGCTCGACGCCGTCATCACGCTCACCGCGAACCTGGACGTGAAAGACGTCCTGCGCACCCTCGTGGAGACCGGGCGGCGGCTCGTCCACGCCCGCTACGGAGCGCTGGGCCTGCACGACGAGCACGGAGACGTCACCGGGCTGCTGACGTCGGGGCCGGGCATGGACCACTTCATCGAGGACGGCGACCAGCTGCCGCGCGGCGGCGGGCTGATCGGCGAGCTGGTCCACACCGCCCGGCCGGTGCGGTCGGACGACATTCCCCACGATCCCCGCTCGGCCGGCTTCCCGCCCGGCCATCCGGTGATGACGACGCTGCTGGGCGTGCCGATCCGCGTCCGCGGACAGGTGTACGGCAACCTCTACCTGACCGACAAGGACGAGGGTCCGTTCTCCGACGACGACGAGAACGTCCTGACCGCGCTGGCGAGCGCGGCGGCCGTCACGATCGAGAACGCCCATCTCTACCGGCGGCTGCACAGCGCCACCGAGGACTTCCAGCGCCAGCTGCTCCCCGAGCTGCCGCGCCTCGACCTGTACGAGCTGGACGCGCGCTACGAACCGTCGTCGCAGGCCCCGCGCATCGGCGGCGACTGGTACGACGTCGTCCGGCTGCCCGACGACGCGCTGTGCGTCATGGTCGGGGACGTGATGGGCCACGACGTCCACGCCGCGTCGGTCATGAGCCGGATCAGCAACATGCTCCGGCTGATCGCGTTCACCCGGCGGGAACCGCCCAGCATGATCCTGCAGTATCTCGACGGCGCGCTGCACGACCTGCACGACGGGCCGATGGCGACCGTCCTGCTCGCGCGGCTGGAGCCGGACGAGAACGGGGGCCGGCGGCTGTGCTGGTCCAGCGCGGGCCATGTGCCGCCGCTGCTCGCCGTCCCCGGGCAGGGCGCCCGCTACCTGGACGGCGACGCGGACCCGCCGCTCGGCGTCGACCCCGAGATGCCCCGCACCGACCACACCCACGACCTGCCGCCCGGCGCGACCGTCGTGCTGCACACCGACGGGCTCATCGAGCGGCGCGGTCACTGCCTGCACGAGGGGATGGACGACACCGCCGCCGTCACCGCCGCCCACGCGTCCCGCGACCTGCGCGTCCTGTGCGACGCGCTGATGGGACCCCTCGCGGGCTCCTTCGAGGACGACGTCGCGCTCCTCGCCGCCCGTCTCCGCTGACCGCCCCGGGGGAATGTTCCCGAGTGCTCCGCAATTGCGTTCAAGACAGGCGCGGGACGTGAAGGAGAGCGTCGGGGGCACGGAAGGAGGGCGCGGTGAGCCGGCGTGGGTGGGCGTTGTTCGCGGTCATGTGCGTGGTGTGGGGCATCCCGTATCTGCTGATCAAGGTGGCGGTGGACGAGGTGTCCGTGCCCGTCGTCGTGTTCGCGCGGACGGCGGTCGGGGCCGCGCTGCTGCTGCCCGTCGCGCTGCGCGGCGGCGGATTCGGGATCGTCGCGCGCCACTGGCGGCCCGTACTGCTGTTCGCCGCGCTGGAGATCCTCGGGCCGTGGGCGCTGCTGTCGGACGCCGAGCGCACCCTGTCCAGCTCGCTGACCGGGCTGCTCATCGCGGCCGTCCCGATCGTCGGCGTCCTCGCCGCGCGGACGGCCGGGGACGCCGAACGGCTCGGGCCCGTCCGGTGGGCCGGGCTGCTGCTCGGGCTCGGCGGCGTCGCGTTCCTCGCCGGGCCGCACCTCGGCGGCGGGGACGTCGTGGCGGTCGGCGAGGTGCTGCTCGTCGTCCTCGGCTACGCGACCGCGCCGCTGATCATGGTCCGGCGGCTCGGGGACGTGCCGAGCCTCCCGCTGACCGCGTCCTGCCTCGGCGTCGCCGCGCTCGTCTACGCCGCGCCCGCCGCGCTGACCCGTCCCGCCGCGGTGCCGGGCGGGCGGGTGCTGCTCTCCCTCGCCGCGCTCGGGTCCGTCTGCACGGCCGTCGCATTCCTCGTGTTCTTCGCGCTGATCCGCGAGGTCGGCGCGGCGCGGGCCACCGTGTTCACCTACGTCAACCCGGCCGTCGCGGTCACCGCCGGGGTGCTGCTGCTGGACGAGCCGCTCACCGTCCCGATCGTCGTCGCGTTCGCACTGATCCTCTGCGGGTCCGTCCTCGCGACCGTCCGGACGCGCCCCCCGGCGCCCGTCACCGAGACGACGAGCGAACTGACCCCCGGCTGACGTGGCCGGGAGTGGACGCGTCGTCGCCGGTCAGAGGCCGCAGCGCCACAGCACGCCGATCACCCCGGCGAGGACCAGGCCCGCGACGCCCGCCGCCGTCCCGCCGAGCAGGATCAGCCCCGTGCAGCCGACGACGGTCAACGCCCCGGCCAGCAGCGCCTCCCCGCGCCCGTCCTCGGGGGGCTCGGCCGGGGTCAACTCCCGTTCCCACAGGTGGAAGTCGTCCACGCTCGGATTATCCGTCGAACCCCCCGATCCGCGAAGGTGTCCCCACCGCCACAGCCCTGTCCGGATTGGACGTTGGGTCCGATAGGCCGCGCGAGTGCGGAGCCGCGGCCTTCGGTTGCTAGGCTGCGAAGAACCTGGGGCTGACTCGCGAGCGATCCGACCGCGATCCCCGGGCCAAGCTTCATAGTCGAAGTGAAGGGGTCCCAACCGTGAAGAAGCTGCTTGTTCTCGCTGTGGTCGCTCTCGGCGGCTTCGCCATCTGGCGCCGGCTCCAGCAGGACCGCGCCGAGCTGGACCTGTGGACCGAGGCGACCTCCTCCGACAACTGACGCTCGGCGACGACGCTTTCGAGGAGGACCCCGGCGTGACCGGGTGCGGCACCGCCCCGCGCCCGCCCCGATCCCGCCGGGTCCACTGCCGTCCCGGCCGCCCGCCGGCGCACGGCCGTTTCAGGGTGCCCGCCGATCCGGTACCCTGACCACGATTCGGGGCCGTAGCTCAGCTGGCTAGAGCGCCTGCCTTGCACGCAGGAGGCCCGGGGTTCGACTCCCCGCGGCTCCACGAGTCGGGATCCCCTACTCGGTGCGGCTTCGCCGCACCTTCGCAGGGGACCGCCATGCCCTTCGGGGGGACGACCCCCCGAACCCCCCGATGTGGGGGCTCCGCCCCCACGCCCCCTCCTGGGGTTGCTGCTTCTGATCCCCTTGGGCTTTCTGTCCTGATCGGGACAGGCTTCCAGGGCTGATTTCGTGGGTGTGTCCGGCTTTGTCGGTAGAGAGTCTTGTATGGCTTTCGACGCTTCTACGTGGTGGCGGCTGGCCCGGGACGGCGGTGAGCGGCGGTTCGCCGCCCGGGACGTCCTGATGAGCCAGGGCGGTCCGCCGGACGTCGTGCACTTTCTCGTCAGCGGGCGCGTCAAGGTCACGCGGCACACGTTCGACGGCGACGTCATCCTGCTCTCCGTCCGCGGCCCCGGCTCGATCATCGGTGAGCTTTCGGTGCTCGACGGCGGACGGCGGTCGGCGACCGTCACGGCCCTCGACGCATGCCTGACCAGGACGATCGTCGCCGAGCGGTTCCGGGCACGCGTCCGTGAGCTGGATCTGCGCGACGAGCTGCTGAAAGGCGCCATCGCGCTCGTCCGGGAGAACGAGGCGTGGAACGCCGAGCTGGTCGGGTTGGCCGCCGGGCCGCGCGTCGTGCGGACGTTGCTCCGGCTCGCCACTCCCGGTCCCGATGGGGCTCTTGAGGTCGTTCTTGATCAGACGGAACTCGGGCAGGCCGCTCGGCTCGTGCGGACCGGGGTCGCCGCCGAGCTGGCCCGGCTGCGTCGTGCCGGGGTCATCGCCACTGGGCGTCGTCGCATCGTGCTCACCGACCCTGTCCGGTTGCGGGCGCTGGCCGGGTCGGGCCACGGCAATGTCTGATTTCCGACAATGCGCCGGGTCGGTGCTGTGCAGGCTTTGAGGCGTTCGTCCGCCGAGCCCGCAAGGGGAATCGTTCGTGGAATCGTTGCGCGCGTTGCTCGTGGTCGATGCCGAGAAGTTCAGTCGGCATCCCGGGTCTGAGCTGCCCGGTCTGCACCTGGCGATCGTGGACGCGGTGGATCGCGCCTGCGCCGGAAGCGGGCTGAAGGAGATCTGGGAGCGGGTCCGCTTCCGCCAGTCCACCGGCGACGGGCTGCTCTCCGCGCTTCCCGTCGAGGCGTTACCGCGACTCGTCCACCCGTTCCCGCACCGGCTCCAGGAGGCCCTCGCCGCCGCGGCGCCGGGGCTGCGGGCGCGCGGGGTGCGGCTGCGGCTCCGCGTCGCGCTGCACTTCGGGTTCGTGGACGACGAGCGCACCGACGCGCCCGGCATCTCGACCGCAACGACCGACGTCAACCGGCTGCTCGACAGCGGACCCTTGCGCGACGCGCTCGAATCCAGCGATCCGGATGTGACGTTCGCGGCCGTCCTGCTGTCGGACGAGGCGTTCCGGACGTTCGTCCTCGACGGCAAGACCGATCTCAAGCCCAGTCAGTTCACCGAGGTGCGGGTCGTGGTGAAGACGTTCGATCGTCCCGCGCACCTGTACGTCCCGACGCCCTCGCGGCGTGCCGCCGGGCCGTCCGACGCCGAGCCCGAACCCGAGCCCGCTCCCTCGCCTCCCCGGCCGTCGCTCGGGAACGTGCAGGTCAGCGGGGACGGCTCGCAGAACATCGTCGGCAGCGTCCTGAACGGCGACGCCCACCTGCACGGGCGCGCCTGACATGGACGGGCCCGAGTTCGGCGACGTCCACGTCGAGGGCGACGACGCCCAGAACCTCGTCGGCAACATCATCGGCGGGGACGTGATCGGCAGCCTCAAGCAGTACGTCAACCGCGAGCCGTCGATGGTGCTGTCGTCGGCGTGGATCGACGACGCGGTGGCGTCCTACGTCCCGGCCGCGAACCACGACCTGGTCGTCGGGGCGCTGGAGCGCGGCGGGGCGGTGGCGCTCGGCGGGCCGGAGGGGTGCGGGCGGACGGTCACCGGGCTCGCCGCCGTCCGCCAGCTCGCGCCCGGCCTGCCGATCCGCCGGTTCGCGACCGATCGCGAGGACGTCGAGGGCATCGCCGGCGACCGGCCGTGCGGCTACCTGCTGCGCGCGGCCGACGAGGATCCCGAGCGGGTGCACCGCTGCGTGGAGCTCGTCCGGGACGCGAAGGGCTTCCTGCTGCTGGTCGGCGAGCCGGCCGAGCTGGAGCCGTTCGCCGGCGACCACCTCGGCGTCGTGGCGCTCGCGCCGCCGTCCGCGCTGGCGGTGTACCAGCGGCGGCTGATGCGGCGGGGGCTCGGTTCGTCGGGGCTGCCGGGGTGGTCGACCGCCGCGCTGCTGCTGGGCGGCGCGACGCCCGCCGAGGGACGGCGGCTCGCGGAGATCGCCGAGGGAGTCCACCGGCGCGGCGGCGGGGCGGACGAGATCGAGCAGGCGTACCGGAACTGGACCGACCGGCTGGACCGCTGGTTCCGCGAGCACGAGGAGCCGCAGGACCGGGCGCTGCTCATCGCGGCGGCGGCGATCACGCCCGCCGACGAGGTCAGCGTCTACACGGCGGCGCGGTCGCTGGCCCGGCACCTGGACGTGCGGGTGAACGGGGCGGGGCTGGCGTGGCGTCCCGTCCGGGGGCTGTCCGCGCTGCTCGGCGCGGAGAAACGCGACCGGGTGCTGGAGTTCGGCGCGTACGGGTTCGCGGAGGCGGTCGTCCCGTTCGTCCTGGACGAGTACCCGCTGACGCACGTCGACCTGTTCTCCTGGCTGGCCGAGCTGCCCACGAGCGACATCACGCTGCCCCGGACGCTGCGCCGCAAGCTCGCCGAACTCCTCGCCGACCTCGCCGCCGAGCACGGCCGGGACGAGGCGATCACCGACACGGCCGCGCGCTGGGCCGGGCACGGCGAGGCGGAACTGGCGTTCGTCCTGCTGTCCCGGACGTGCCTGCACCCGCACGTCGGCGGCCGGGTCCGCCGCGCCCTCTACGACTGGTCCCGGACGCCGTCGCTGTCACCGCAGCTCAAGGAGACCGTCGCGCGGACGTGCGCGGTGCTCGGCGAGGCGCTGCCGTCGGTGGCGCTGACGCGGCTGAAGCACCTCGCGACGTTCGGGGACGCGACGATCCGGCGCATCGCGGTCGAGGTCGCGGCGGACCTGGCCGAGCGGGAGCCCGCGCTCGTCCTGCACGCGGCGCTGGACTGGTGCGGCGGAGACGGCCGGCGGCGCGCGGCGGGCGTGGACCTGTTCCTCGCCCTCGCGCGCCGCACGGACGGCTACGGCGCCCCCGCGCTGATCACGAGCGACCACACCGACCTGTCCCGGGTGGCCGTGGCCTGGGGGATCGCGCTGGAGCAGCCGGCCCCGGCGTTCTTCGCGGCGGTGGCGGTGTGGCTGGACGCGGCGGTGCGGTGGCCGCAGCTCGGCGCCGCCGTCGTCGGGACGCTGCTGGCCGCGGCCACGTCGGGGCGGCAGGGCGACACGCTGTTCCTCGCCCTCGCCGAGCGCGTCGGCCCGCGCGGGGCGCCGATCGTGCTGGAGCACGCCGATCCCCGGCTGCTGGCGGACCTGTGGGCGGTGGCGCTCGCGCGGTGGACCGAGGAAAACGGAACGGCGTTCCCTTTCGTGGCGGGCGTCTGGTTCGGCGCGGCGGCGCGCCTGCCGGAGCTGCGGCCCGTGCTCGTGGACATCCTCGCCGGGGCGACCCGGGACCGGCTCGCGGCCGGGAACGCGCTCGTGGGGCTGGTCACATCCTGGGCGGGCACGGACCGGGGCCGCCGCGACGTCCGCGAGGAATTCCTGCTGCGCCTGCTCGAACCGCCGTGGCGCCGGATCGTCCTGCGGGTGTGGATCCGCGTCCGCTCGGTAGTGGAACAGTGACCGTCAGGGCTGGTCGCGGCCTGCCAGAACACGCTTCGCCAGGCGGTAGCCGGACATCAAAAGCATGAGAATCACCACAATCAGCGCCGTACTGATGGCCATGTCGACCACGGACCTCTCCTTCCGTCGGCGAGCCGGGCCGGAGGGAGGGCCCCAGAGCGGCCGAACCGGGGTACGACGGCCGGACGGAACGTACCCGTCGTTTCACCGTGCGGAACCGAAGCGTCCGTCAAGGACGGGTCGACGGATCGCCACGACAAACCGGTCTTGGAGGGATGAAACGACTGGCACGGAAGAGAGAAGAAGACTTTCCACCGGGACGGGGCATAACCAGGCCGTGCGCCGACGTTAGACTGGACGAATCACTCTTACGACGCTGAACGCGTCCGGCTCGTCCTTGCAGCCCCCGGCCGACACCTGGTCCCGGTGGCCTTTCGAGAGACGTGCCCCCCTCTCGGAAGGTACTGCGTGACCAACGTTTCTGCTGCACTCGACCTCGCCGCGTCCACCGACGCCCCGGTCCCCTCCTTCGCCGAGCTGGGCCTGCCGGCCGAACTCATCGCCGCGCTCGCCCGCCAGGGCATCGAGGCGCCGTTCCCGATCCAGGCCGCCGCGATCCCCGACGTCCTCGACCAGCGCGACGTCCTCGGCCGCGGCAAGACCGGCTCCGGCAAGACCCTCGCCTTCGGGCTCCCGCTCCTCGCCCGCCTCGCCGGGCGCCGCGCCGCCGCCAAGCGCCCGCTCGGGCTCGTGCTCGTCCCGACCCGCGAGCTGGCCCAGCAGGTCCAGACGAACCTGGAGCCGCTCGGCCGCTCGCTCGGGCTGCACTTCAAGACCGTCATCGGCCAGACGTCGATGTTCAAGCAGATCGACGCGCTGCGCCGCGGCGTCGAGATCCTCGTCGCCACGCCCGGCCGCCTCAAGGACCTGATGCGCCAGGGCGCCTGCGACCTGTCCGACGTCGAGATCGTCGTGCTGGACGAGGCCGACCACATGGCCGACATGGGCTTCCTGCCCGACGTCACCGACATCCTCGACCAGGCCAAGCCCGGCGGGCAGCGGCTGCTGTTCTCCGCCACGCTGGACCGCGACGTGGACGTCCTCGTCAAGCGCTACCTGAAGGACCCGGTCACGCACGCGATCGGCCCGGTGGACGAGTCCGTCGACACGATGGACCACCACCTCCTCCTCGTCGCGCCCAAGGAGAAGGGCACGATCACCGCGGAGATCGCCAACCGCGAGGGCCGGACGATCCTGTTCGCCCGCACCAAGCACGGCGTGGACCGGCTCGCCAAGCAGCTCACCGACGTCGGCGTCCGCGCGGCGGGCCTGCACGGCGGCAAGAGCCAGGGCCTGCGCACCCGCACGCTCCACGAGTTCCGCGAGGGCTCGATCAACGTGCTGGTCGCCACCGACGTCGCCGCGCGCGGCATCCACGTGGACGACGTGTCGCTCGTCATGCACGTCGACCCGCCCGCCGACCACAAGGACTACATGCACCGCGCGGGCCGCACGGCGCGCGCCGGCGAGAAGGGCACGGTCGTCACGCTCGTCCTGCCGCACCAGGTGCGCTCCACCTCGGCGATGACGCGCCGCGCCGGGATCGAGGCGCCGCGCACGCGGGTGGCGTCCGGCGGCGACGAGCGGCTGGTCGTGCTGACCGGGGCGCGCGTCCCGTCCGGCGTGCCGATCCCCGAGCCGCTGATCCCCGAGCGTCCGCGCCGGGGCGAGGGCGGCGGCGGCCGTGGCCGTCCGGGCGGCGGCGGCCGTGGCCGCCGCTACGGCAGCGGCGGCAGCGGTGGCGGCGCGCGGCGCGGCGAGTTCCGCGACGGCGGCGGCCACGAGCGGCGCGACCGTCCGTTCGAGCGCGGCGAGCGCCAGGGCTCCGGCCACGCCGGCCGCCGCGGCGGCGAACGCCGCCCCGCCCGCTCCAGCTGATCCAACACAGTGAGCCCCCGTCCCGGGTTCGGGACGGGGGCTCACTGCGTTCTCAGAGCCAGACGCGCAACCCGCCCACCCCGCGGAAGGTGGACGAGACGCGCCACGCCGCCGCCCCTCCCCGGGACGAAGGCCGCCCCGTGGAAAGTCAACGACGTGCGTCACGCTGTCTCCCCGCCCGGGACGGAAGCTGCGCGGCGTTCTCAGAGCTGACCGCGCAACTCGTCCAGCTCGTGAGGGATCGACGACGCGCGCCCCCGTCCCAGGGCCTGGGACGGGGGCGCGTGGCGTGTTCAGAGGCGGACGCGTAGTTCGTCCAGTCCGTGGAAGGTGGACGAGGCGCGCCAGGTGGCGGCGCCGTCTCGTGTCAGGTTCGGGAACCGGGCGAACAGTCGGGACAGCGTTTCGGCGGCCTCCATGCGGGCGAGTGCGGCGCCGAGGCAGAAGTGCGCGCCCGCGCCGAACGCCAGATGGGGGAGCGGGGCGCGGGTCAGGTCGAGGCGGGACGCGTCCGGGACGTGGCGGGGGTCGCGGTTCGCCTCGCCGATCATCACGAACACCTGGCTGCCTGCGGGGATGGCGGCGCCGCCGACCGTTTGATCGGACAGTGCGACGCGGCCGGCGAGTTTCACCGGGCTCTGGTGGCGGAGCAGTTCCTCGACGGCGCGCGGCGGGTCGTCCAGCAGCGCGGCACGCCGGCCGGGGTCGTCCAGGACGGCCAGCGTGCCCGTCCCGATGAGGTTCGCGGTCGTCTCGTGCCCGGCGGCCAGCAGCAGGACGCAGGTCGCGAGGACCTCCTCCGGCTCGATGCCGTCCACGGCGAGCAGCGCGCTGACGAAGTCGTCGCCGGGCCGAGTGGTCCGCTCGGCGATCAGTGGGGTGAGGAACAGCATGATCTCCGTGGACGCCGCCGCCGCGCGCGCGACGCCGTCCTCGGTGACGTCGAGTTCCAGCAGGCCGGCGAGCGCGGGGGTCTCGTCCCGGAACAGTTCCGCGCCGGCCACGCCGACGTCGAGCAGTTCGGCGACCACCGCGAGCGGCACCAGGTAGGCCAGGTCGGCGACGATGTCGGCGCCGTCCTCCAGGCCGTCCAGCGCGGCGTCCACGATCGCGGTGACGCGGGGGCGCAGCCGCTCGATCGCGCGCGGCGTGAACGCGGGGCTCAGCATCCGGCGCAGCCGCGTGTGGTCGGGCGGGTCGAGGAACAGCAGGACGTTCGGGGGCAGGTCGGCGAACTGCGGCGGCGTCCGGGGGCTGCGGCGCGGGTCGCTGCTCCACCCGGTGCCGCGCAGGACGGCCGACGCCTCCTCGTAGCCGGAGATCAGGAACGCGCCGGCCGTCTCGTCCCAACGGACCTCACCGGACATGGCCGGCCGCCGTCCGGAACGCGAGGTCCTGTTCGCCGTAGGGGGTGGCGGGTGGTCCCGCTTCGTCCCATTCGCGGCGGATCGCCTCCCACGGGCCGGTGGCGTTCAGCTCGCCGAGGATCGCCGTCACGCCGAGGTCGATGCGCGACAGGAACAGGAAGTGCGGGGGCGGCGTCATCTTGCGGACCACGTCGCGGTGCTCGCCGTCGACGGAGTACTCGGCCGCCACGAGCCGCGCCGCGTACTCGCGCGTGAAGGTGAACGGCTGCGGCGCGACGGTCGCGCGCAGCGACTCCCGCATGTAGGCGAGCAGTTCGGCGGGTTCGGGGACCTCGGCGCCGTTCAGGAAGCCGTTCGCGCGGAACGTCGCGGTCAGCGCGTCGGCGTCGCCCGCGACCGTCGCGCGCACGGACTCGACGATCGTGTTCATCTGGGCGGCGGTGAAGCGCCGGACGCAGCCGAAGTCGAGGAACGTGACCGTCCCGTCGCGGTGGAACAGGTAGTTGCCGGGGTGCGGGTCGCCGTTGAACAGCCGCAGCGTCCGCAGCCCGCCGAGCGAGAAACGGAACACGGTTTCGCCCCAGAGGTCCTTGAGCCGCTGGTCCTCTTTCAGCGCGTCCGCGAACCGCAGGCCCTCGGCGAGTTCGGTCGTGAGGACGCGCCGCGTGCTCAGCTCCGGCACGACCTCCGGGATCCGGACGAACGGGTGCCCCCGGTAGAAGTCGGCGAACTCGCGCTGGTGGGCGGCCTCCGTCCGGTAGTCGATCTCCTCGCCGATGCGCTCGGCGACCTCCCGCGCCATCCCCCGCACGTCGAGCTGGACGGGCCGGGGCATCATCCCGCGCGCCAGCCGGAAGAACGTCGCCAGCAGCTCGGTGTTGGCGAGGTCCGCGCGGATCGCCTCCTCCACACCCGGATACTGCACCTTGACGGCGACGCGCCGGCCGTCGCGCAGCCGCGCCGCGTGCACCTGCCCGATGGACGCGGCGGCGAGCGGCTCCGGCGCGAACTCGGCGAACAGCTCGCCGGGCGGGGCGCCCAGCTCGGTCTCGATCGTCCGGGCGGCCAGCTCGGGCGGCATCGGCGGGGCGTCGTCCTGGAGCCGCGCCAGCGCCGCCTGGTAGACGGACTGGTACTCCTCGCCGACCATCGCGCCGAAGCTGACGAACGACAGCAGTTGCCCGGCCTTCATCAGCACGCCCTTGGACCGTCCGAGCCGCTCGGCGTACCGCTCGGCGGCACGCGCGTGCGCGGCGGCCCGCCCCTCGGCGCGGTCTTTCGCGCGCAGCCGGAGCGACGCGACGACGGTCTCCCCCGCCGTCCGTCCCGCGAGCCCGACGAGCGGCGCCGTGCGCGCCACCCGTCCGCCCCGGACCGGACGTTCCTCCTCGTCCATCACTGACTCCCCGTCAGTAGACACTGAGTTGGCCTCAGTGTTTACTTAGGTCCATGACGACGTCAAGCCCCACCCGGGACCGCATCATCGACGCGGCGATGGAACTGTTCGGCGCGCACGGCTTCCGCGGGACGAGCGTCGCCAAGATCGAGGCCGCCGCCGGCCTCACCCCCGGCGCGGGCGGCCTCTACCACCATTTCCGCAGCAAGGAGGACCTGCTCCGCGCGGGCATCGACCGCCACCTGGCCCGCCTGCACGCGCTCCGCGACATCCGCGCGACCTTCACCGGCGTCGGCGACCTGCGCACCGAACTGACCCTGACGGCCCGCTACGTCCTCGCCGAACTGGACGAAGAGCGCGAACTCCTCCAGATCCTCGCCGCCGAGGCCCGCTCCCGCCCCGACCTGGTCCGCGACGCGGTGAACCAGCTCCTCGGCACGTCCCAGACCGGCTTCGCCGCCCAGTTGGCCGATCTGGCCGGCCTGTCCCCCGACCGCGCCGACGCCGTCGCGGTGGTAGCCCTGGGAGCCCTCTTCTCCGCCCGCATGCCCCGCGACCTCTTCAACGCCACCCCCGCCCTGGACGACGAGACCTTCATCCGGACCTGGGTGGAAATGCTCAGCGCCCTCGTGGCGTCCTGACGGCCGGGACGGCGGGTCAGCCGGCCTCTTCGTGGAGATCGCCGGGAGTGACGTCGGCGGCCATGCGGGCGCGATCCTCCTCGCGGAGGCGGTCGGAGAGGATCTGGAGGCCGGCCATGCCGTCCATCGCCAGCAGCGGCAGGTCCTGAACCGGGACCAGCGGGGACGACGTCGGACGCAGCGGCGGCTGCCAGCCCGTCTCGGGGTCGTGGCTGCGCAGGATCTTGGCGGGGACGCCGCCGACGACCGCGTGGTCGGGGAACTCGCCGCGCACGACCGCGCCGCCCGCCACCGCCACGTTCCGGCCGAGGCGCGTGCCCGGCAGGATGATCGCTCCGGTGCCGATCCAGCAGCCGTCGCCGATGACGACCGGGTTGTTCTCGGGCCACTGCCGTCCGATGGGCATGGACAGGTCGCCGTAGGTGTGGTTCTGGTCGGTGATGTAGACGTTCGGGCCCGTGAAGACGTCGTTCCCGATCTCGATCGACTGGTGCCCGACGATGTGCGTGCCGCGGCCGAGCGAGCAGCTCTGCCCGATGCGGACGATCACGTCCGGGCCGAGGTCCAGGCCGGGCACGAACCCGGCCGAGATCGTCACATGGGTGCCGACCAGCGTGTGGTCGCCGATCGAGATCCACGGCTCGCCGTAGATCGTCCCGACCGGGAACCCGATCGCCGCGCCCTCGCCGAGGTAGGCGAACCGGCGCCGCCCGGGGGTGTGCGGGGTGATCTCGCCGTGCCGCTGGATCCACTCCCAGCCCTGGTGCACGGCGGTGTGCAGGCCCTGCCGGGCACGGCGCCGCAGCCGGGCGGCGAGCCCGGCGCCGAGGGGTTCCGCCCGGCCGCGATTCGCTGACATGCGTTCACGGTACCGGTTGGTAGAAAGCGCGGGAATCCACCCGGACGGTCAAGAGCCCGGCCCCCGCCGGCCGGGCTCCCGCCACCGCTCACGACGACGCTCGGGCGCCGTCCGCGCTGCTCGGCGACCCCGCGACGGGTTCCGGTTCGGTCGTGGACTCGTCGAACATCGCCGTCTGCGCCCGCCGCGTCCGGACCGCGCCGACGACGCCGGCGAAGGCCGCGACCGCGAGGCCGACGAACATCACCCGGCGGACGCGTCCGCGCTTGGGATCGGCGGGTTCGACGCGCTTGGCCGTGTCGGCCAGCACCGCGCTGACCTTGGGGCCGAGATCGCTGTCGACGTACTTCGAGGCGCGCTCCAGGCGGGGAGCGCTCCACGCGCGGGCGGCCAGCAGCCGGTCGGCCGTGACCTCCCGCGTCTGGCGTGCGGCCGGGCCGATCCGCTCGGCCGCCGCCGACGCGCCGCGCTGCGCGACGTCCACCCCCTGCACGACCGCGCCCTGGGCGCGATCGAAGGCGGCACGGACGTCCTGTTTGCGGCCACGACGGTTACTCAATCTGAGGGACACGCTAACCTCCCTGTTTGCGAGGTCCTGTCCTGCAGCCTTCCCCGCGGGCGAGGGGTAAACCCCATTCGGGTGATCTTGTGATGACGTGGGGTGATCATGGGCCC
Organism: Actinomadura rubteroloni; assembly: GCF_002911665.1. Classification (NCBI taxonomy): domain Bacteria; kingdom Bacillati; phylum Actinomycetota; class Actinomycetes; order Streptosporangiales; family Thermomonosporaceae; genus Actinomadura; species Actinomadura rubteroloni. Next base: position 747,092 of record NZ_MTBP01000001.1, on the reverse strand, counting down.
ATCGCGTTCCGCACACCAACGACGAGGAGGCAGCCCACGTGGCTGAGGAAATCTTTGCGACGCTGAACACGACCGCCGGAAAGATCGTCGTCCAGCTCTACCCGCAGCAGGCGCCGGAGACGGTCGCGAACTTCGTCGGGCTCGCCGAGGGCGGCCGGCCGTGGACGCACCCCGCCACCGGCCAGAAGACCGAGGAGTCGCTCTACGCCGGGACGATCTTCCACCGGGTCATCCCGAACTTCATGATTCAGGGCGGCGACCCGCTCGGCACCGGCACCGGCGGCCCGGGCTACCAGTTCAAGGACGAGTTCGACCCGTCCCTGAAGTTCGACCGCCCGTACCTGCTCGCGATGGCCAACGCCGGGCCGGGCACCAACGGGTCGCAGTTCTTCATCACGACCAACGTCCAGAACACCGCGCACCTCACCGGCCGCCACACGATCTTCGGCAAGGTCGTCGAGGGCACCAACGTCGTGGACGCGATCTCCGGCGTCGAGACGGGCCGGGGCGACCGCCCGGTGCAGGACGTGGCCATCGAATCGGTGACGATCGAGCGCCGCCAGTCGTAATACAGGGTGAGACCCGACCCCGGCCCCGAGAGAGCCGCCCCATGACCTCAGATTCCCCGTCCGCCCCGGAGACGTCGGTGCCGTCGTGCTACCGCCATCCGGGACGGGAGACGTACGTCCGCTGCACCCGCTGCGACCGCTTCATCTGCCCGGACTGCATGCGCGAGGCGGCCGTCGGCCACCAGTGCGTCGAGTGCGTGAACGAGGGGGCCAAGAGCGTCCGGCGCCCGTCCGGCGCGCCGCGCGGCGGGGGCGACTGGCGGCCGACCGTGACGTTCGCGCTGATCGGCCTGTGCGTCGTCGCCTTCCTCGGCGAGATCGCGTCGTCGCGGTTCGTCTACGAGCTGCTGATGACCGGCGTCGCCGTCATGCCGGACGGTTCGGTCGGCGGCGTCGCCGAGGGCCAGTGGTACCGGCTCGTCACGTCGATGTTCCTGCACGAGCGGCCCAACGGCGACGCGCTCGCGATCACCCACATCCTGTTCAACATGTGGGCGCTGTGGGTCGTCGGGCCGCCGCTGGAGCGGATGCTCGGACGCGTCCGGTTCCTCGCGCTGTACCTGCTGGCGGGGATCGGCGGTTCGGTGCTGCTGTACGTCCTGGATCCGGGCGGGGCGGCGGTGGGGGCGTCCGGCGCGATCTTCGGGCTGTTCGCCGCGTTCTTCGTGCTGGGCCTCAAGCTGGGCATCCCGGTGCAGCCGATCGTGCTGGTGCTGGTGCTCAACCTGGTGATCACGTTCGCGCCGGGGACGAACATCTCGTGGCAGGGCCACATCGGCGGGCTGGCGGTCGGGGGGCTGCTCGCCGCCGCGTACGCGTACACGCCGCCGCGGTTGCAGCGCATGGTGAACGTGGCCGCTCCGGCGGTCGTGGCGCTCGCGCTGCTGCTCACGGTGGTGGTGAAGACCGCCGCGATCCCGGGGTCGGTCCTGTAGGTCACAGAACGGACGCCGCCCGCCCACAAGGGAAGGCGGCGTCCGTTCTGTGGAAAACCCGGCGGACGATCCCCAGCCTGTGGATAACTTCCGTGGATTCGTCCGGTCTGAAACGGGGTAAGGCTCAACGCCAGCGCGTCGCCGCCACCAGCCCCAGGATGATCAACGCGAACCCGATGCCCAGGTTCCAGTTGTGCAGGCCGCTCATCACCGGCACGTCCGTACCGGTGCTGGCCGTCACGTAGAACACCGCGATCCACAGCAGCCCGACCAGCCACAACGTGACCATCAGCGGCGCGAGCCAGCGTGGGCTGACCTCGGGGGCCTTGGACTTCTGCGGCGGCGTGTAGACGGCCTTCTTGCGCACTTTCGACTTGGCCACGGCGAGATCGGTCTCCTCGGGGCGGCCCGGAACGCCGGTCCGCGACGGTGATTGGTGTCGGTAAGCGTAGTCGCTGGTAGGCAGCGTACGGCGTTCGGAGCGGGTAAGCACCACCGCGTCCGCGCCAATACGCTGATCACCGGGCACGGCCATGAGGAAGGACGGGCAGCGGTGCGGGTGGTCATCCGGGGGATGGGCGAGCTGTGCGTCACCGCCGGTCTCGTCCTGCTGCTGTTCTTCGCCTACGAGCTGTGGGGCACCGGCGCCTACACCGCCGGGCAGCAGCACAAGCTCGACGCGGCGATGCGCAAGTCCTGGACGAACACCAGGGTCACGACCGAGAAGGTCCGGCTCGGGACGGGCGTCGCGCTCCTGCGGATCCCCCGGTTCGGGAAGAGCTACCACTATGTCGTCATCGAGGGCGTCAGCCGCGCCGACCTGCGCAAAGGCCCCGGCCACTACCCCGGGACGGCCCTGCCCGGACGCGTCGGCAACTTCGTCGTCTCCGGCCACCGCACGACCTACTCGGCGCCGTTCAACCGCGCCGCCGAACTGCGGCCCGGCGACAAGATCCTCGTGGACACCCGGGACGGGCAGTACACCTACACCGTCACCGGGCTCAAGATCGTCAAGCCGACCGAGGTGGACGTGACCGCGCCCGTCCCCCTCCACCCCGGCCGCCGCCCCACCGAGCGGCTGATCACGCTCACGACCTGCCACCCCAAGTACTCCGCCGCGCGCCGGCTGATCGTCTTCGGCCGGCTCACCGCGACCGTCCCGCGCGCCGCCGCACGCTGAAGGAGGCCCCGTGTACCTGTGGATCTGGCGACGGCTGCCGGACGACCCGCGCGTCAGGCTCCTGATCGTCGCGGTGGCCGTCCTGGTGGCGGGCCTGGTGCTCTGGTACGTCGTGTTCCCGTGGCTGGAGCCCAAGACCCAGTTCGACCACGGCGTGATGGACGGGACGCCGTCGCCCCACCGGTGACCGATTTCGGACGAATTCCGGGCACAATGTCCGGATGCGCGTCCTCGTCGTGGACAACCACGACAGCTTCGTCTTCACGATCGTCCAGTACCTGCGGGAGCTGGGCGCGACGTGCGACGTCCGCAGCCGCACCGAGGCCGCCGTCGCCGACGCCGCCGGGGCGGACGGCGTCCTGCTCAGCCCCGGCCCCGGCCATCCCGCCGACGCGGGCGTGTGCCTCGACCTGGTCGACGACGCCGTCCGGACGGGCCGGCCGCTGCTCGGCGTCTGCCTCGGCCACCAGGTCGTCGCGCACGCGTTCGGCGCGACGGTCGGGCACGCGCCGGAGGTCGTCCACGGGTACACGAGCGCCGTCCGGCACGACGGCGACGGAGTGTTCCATGACATTCCGGACGGGTTCGCGGCCATGCGGTACCACTCCCTGGCCGTCGTCCCCGGCACGGTCGCGGACCCGCTGACGATCACGGCCCGGACGGACGACGGCGTGGTCATGGGCGTCCGGCACCGGGACCGTCCGATCGAGGGCGTCCAGTTCCACCCCGAGTCCGTTCTGTCCGCACACGGGCACCGGCTCCTCGGAAACTGGCTCCTGACCTGTGCGAACACCCCCGTCCCACGGCATTCCGGGAATTACACCGGAAACGTGTAACACACGGACGGATCCCACCGAAGACCAGAGCGAGGGCTTCCGCCATTGCCCCCGAGTGGCGGAGGCCCTCTGCCAATTCTCGTCGGCGGCCCGAACTCCGCGGCCCCGCCCGTCGTCTCAGACGGTGGGGAGCCCGGGGGTGGGACTCCCCGGCGCAAGGACGAAGGCCCGGCCCCCCTCCCCGGGGGCCGGGCCTTCACCGTTTCCGCGAGCCCGCTAGTGCGGCCAGTTGAACCCGCCGCCGTTCCCGTTGCCGTTGCCGTCCCCCGGCGGGGTCGGCGAGGTGGGCTGCTGGGTCTGCTTGGGCACGACCATGATCGTCACCGACTCGCCCGGCGTGGCCTTCGACCCGGCGGGCGAGTTCTGCTGCCACACCCACCCGGCCTGCGTCGTGTTGCCGAGCGGCGGCGCGGCCTCCTGGATGTCGCACTTGAGGCCGAGCACCTTGAGCTGCGTGCAGGCCGTCTTCGCGCTCCGGTTCGTCAGATCCGGGATGGTGACCAGGTTCGCGCCCGACGACACGTACATCGTCACCGTCGAGTTCTTCTTCGCCTTCGAGCCGCCCGACGGGTCCGTCCGGATGACGTTGCCCTGCTGGACGCTGTTGGACTTCTCCTGCTTGATCTCGACGTTGAACCCGGCGCCTTCGAGCTGCTGCTGCGCGTCCGCCGACGGGTCGCCCCGGACGTTCGGGACCTCGACCTCCTCGGGCGGCTTGGGCCCGCGCGAGATCGTCAGCGTCACCTCGGAGTTCTTCTCGACCTGGTTCTCGGCCGGCGGGTCGCTCTCGATGACCTTGTTCTTGCCGACGTCGTCGTTGTACTCCCGCTTGATCTCGGGATTGACGCGCAGGCCCGCCTTCTCGATCGCCGCCTTCGCGTCCGTCAGCGACATGTCCGCGACGGCCGGGACCGCGACCTTCGGCGGCGCCTTGTCACCGCCGTTGGACAGGATCAGCCCGAGCACCGCCGCGCCCGCGATCACCAGCACGGCCACCGCGATCCAGATCGCGGCCTTCTTGCCGCCCCCGCCGCGCTCCGGCTCGTCGTCGTAGTGGACGGGCGGCAGATCGTCGTAGCCGTTGCGGACGGGACGCTGCATCTGCGTCCGTCCCGGCCCGCCCGGCACGCCGCCCATGACCTGCGTCGCCGGCGGCCCGCCCATCATCATCGTGGACGCGGCCGTGGACGCGACCGGCTGCCCGTGCAGGACCCGCTGGATCTCCTGCCGGAACTCCGTCGCGTTCTGGTACCGGTGGTCGGCGTTCTTCGCCATCGCCTTGAGGACGATCGCGTCCGCCCACTGCGGGATGTCCGGATCGACCTGCGACGGCGGGACCGGCTCCTCCCGGACGTGCTGGTAGGCGATCGCGACCGGCGAGTCCCCGGTGAACGGCGGACGCCCCGTCAGCAGCTCGTAGAGGACGCACCCCGTCGAGTAGATGTCGCTGCGGGTGTCGACCCGCTCGCCCCGCGCCTGCTCCGGCGACAGGTACTGCGCGGTGCCGATGACCTGCGCCGTCTGCGTCATGGTCGCCGCCGAGTCGGCCATCGCCCGCGCGATGCCGAAGTCCATGACCTTGACCTCGTGGTTGCGGGTCAGCATCACGTTCGCCGGCTTGATGTCGCGGTGGACGATCCCGCCCCGGTGGCTGTAGTCCAGCGCCCGCAGGATCCCGTCGGTGATCTCCAGCGCCTTCTCCGGCCGCAGCGCGCGGTTCTCCCGCAGGAGATCGCGCAGCGTGCTGCCGTCCACGTACTCCATCACGATGTACGGGATCGAGTTGTCGCCGATCATGTCCTCGCCGGTGTCGTACACGGCGATGACGGACGGGTGGTTCAGCGACGCGGCCGACTGGGCCTCGCGCCGGAACCGCTCCTGGAACGTCGGGTCGCGGGCGAGGTCTGACCGCAGGGTCTTGACCGCGACCACCCGGTCGAGGCGCAGGTCGCGGGCACGGTACACCTCGGCCATGCCACCGCGTCCGATGACGGTGTCGAGCTCGTACCGGCCGCCGAGCAGCCGAGGTTGACTCATATCCGTACTTTCCCTCGTACCTCTACGCCTGGTCCTCCGAACCTAGCTCCTCGACCGATGCGGGCGGGGGAGACGGGCTCTGAGTTGACGGAGTCGTGGTCGTCTCCGTCACGGTGGTCGGCCCCGGCCGGGGCGGCAAGGGTCGTCGAGATGTCATCGCCGCCGCGGTCACGGGCGTTGCCGTGGCGGACGGGAGAGCCGGTGCGCGCAGGCACCGAATCGGCCCGGTGGTCGGGCGGTGAGCGCTGGACGCCGGGCCTCTTCGCCCGGTCGCCGTTCTCCGCAGGAGGGTAGCCGGTGAGCGCGGTCCATCAAAAACCGGTGCGTCGAGGACCGGCCGGGCGCCGTCGCCGGTCACTTCCGCCGCACCTGCGCCATGATCGACGCGGCGATGGGCCCGGCGCCGGACGCGCCGTCGCCCGATCCCTCGGTCACGACCGCGAACGCGTACCGGGGGTTCTGGATCGGGCTGAACCCGACGAACCACCGCGCGTTCGGGAGGCCGGCGCCCTGCTCGGCGGTGCCGGTCTTGCCGGCGATGTTCTGGCCGATGAGGTTCTTGGCGGTGCCCTCGTTGACGACGGCGCGCATCATGTCCCGGAGCTGGCTCGCCGACCCGGACTTCATCGCCTCGGAGAACACCTTCGGGTCGACCTCGTACAGCGTCTTCTGGTCCTTGGTCGTGACCTTCTGGACGAGATACGGCTGCATGATCTTGCCGTCGTTGGCGACGGCCGCCGCGACCATCGCCATCTGGAGCGGCGTGGCCCGGACGTTCTCCTGCCCGATGCCCGACCGCGCGGTGCCGTCCCGGCCCGTCGTGACCTTGTTGCCGTTGGCGTCCACGTACGACAGCGGGACGTCGCTCTCGGCGGGCTTGACCAGCGGCTCGATCGACCAGTGCCGGTTGAAGCCGAACTTGCTGGACTCGTCGTGCAGCTTCTGGATGCCCGCGTCCAGCGCGATCCGCGCGAACGAGGTGTTGCAGGACTCGGCGAACGCGCCGAGCAGCGGCGCCGACCCCGCGCAGCTCCCGCCGTCGTGGGAGTTCGGCAGCGGGTTGCCCGACTCGGGCAGGATCAGCGGCCCGGTGTTCACCGTGGACGAGCTGGACATTCCCAGCTCGTCCAGCGCCATCGCCGCGACGACCGCCTTGAACGACGAGCCCGGCGGGAACGTCTGGCTCATGCCGTTGTCGATCAACGGCTGGATGACGCCGCGCTGCCCGTCGAGCTGCTCCAGGACCTTGACGCCCTTCTCGCCCGTCTGCGGCGCGACGAGGTTCGGGTCGAACGACGACGAGGAGGACAGCACCTTCACCGCGCCGGTCTTGATGTCGATCACGGCGGCGCCCGCCCGGCGGGTCGTCCCGTTCCGCAGGAGCTGGTAGGCCTTGCGCTGCGCGTCCGGGTCCAGCGCCAGCTCGACGTTCGCGCCCTCGGCCTTCTTGCCGATGAAGGTGTCGAACCAGCGCTGGTGCGTGATGCGCTTGTCCGTCCCGCCGAGCAGCGAGTTGTAGGCCAGCTCGACCTTGGACGCGCCGCCGTTGAAGTACCCGGTGACCGGGGAGAACACCAGGCCGTCCTTGTAGGTGCGGCCGTACTTGGGGTTGTCCTTGCCGGTCAGCGACGACGACGCCAGCACCTCGCCGCCCGCGGTGATCTGCCCGCGCGGGCTGTTGAAGACGTTCTGGTACTGCCGCGCGTTGTTCGGGTCGTTGCGCAGGCTCTCGGCCTCTGACCCCTGGACATAGTTGACCTGGATCATGAGCCCGAAGAACAGCAGCATTCCGAAGATCGCCACACGGCGGATCGGCTTGTCCATGTTCACGGGGCGCACCGCCGCGTCGTCGGGGGGAGGAAGGTCACCGGGTGCTCACGATCTGGGTCATGCCCTCGTCCTGGATGGACTGCGGCGCGGGCTTGCGCGCGTCGTGGCTCATCCGGACGAGGATCGCGATCAGAATCCAGTTCGCCATGAGCGACGAACCGCCCTGCGAGAGGAACGGGGTGGTCAGACCGGTCAGCGGGATCAGCTTGGTGACGCCGCCGACGATCACGAAGACCTGGAGCGCCACCACGAACGACACGCCGCCCGCGAACAGCTTCAGGAACGGATCTCGCGCGGCCACGGCCGTCTTCATCCCGCGCTGGACGATCAGCGCGTAGATCAGCAGCAGCGCCATGAGCCCGGTGAGGCCCAGCTCCTCGCCCATCGAGTCGAAGATGAAGTCGCTGAAGGACAGCGGCGTCTGCCACGGCTGGCCCTGGCCGAGGCCCGTCCCGAGGACGCCGCCCTCGCCGAGCGCGAACATGCCCTTCAGGAGCTGCGCGCTGTCGGAGTACTCGCCGCCGAGCTTGATGCAGGCCGACTGCCCGGGGAAGGCCGAGCCCGCCGCCTTCGCCGCCTTGAACAGGTCGGTGTTGGGGTTGACCGGGACGACCTTGCCGCTGTCCAGCAGGCACCCGCCGTCGTAGTACGGCGTGGGGTTCTGCCAGATGTCGATGCGCTGGTTGACGTGGCCCATGAACGGGAGCTGCGTCGCGACGAACACGCCCACCGCGAGCAGCCCGAGACCGATCACGACCCACGACACCCGCTGCGTCGCGATGTACAGCATCGAGACGAACAGGCCGAAGTAGAGCAGGGCCGTCCCGAGGTCCTTCTGCATGAACAGGACGCCGAGCGAGAAGAACCAGATCACGAGGATCGGGCCGAGGTCGCGGGCGCGCGGCAGGCTCAGCGGGCCGACCTTCTTGCCGATCAGCGACATCGCCTGCCGCTTGTTCACCAGATATCCGGCGAAGAAGACGACCAGGAACAGCTTCGCGAACTCGCCCGGCTGCACCGAGAACGGCCCGATGTGGATCCACACCCGCGCGCCGTTGATGGACGCGCCGATGCCCGGCACGATCGGCAGCAGCAGCAGCACGATCGCCGTCAGGCCGATGAGGTAGGTGTAGCGCTGCGCGGTCTTCGGGGTGAAGGACAGCGGGGCGTCCGGGCGTGTCGTGTCCCGCATGATCATGATGGCGGCGACGAACAGCGCGATGCCGACGAACGTCCACATGAGCTGGCCCGGGACGTCGGCCGCGTCTTTCAAGAAGTGCTTGCCGGCCATCTCGGCGACCTTGCGGTCCCGGCTGGTGTCCAGGTCCAGCCGGTAGATCATCGCCAGGCCGAGCCCGTTCAGCGCCACCGCCAACGGCAGCAGCAGCGGGTCGGCGTACGGCGCGTACTTGAGCTGGACGACGTACGCCACGACCGCCAGCACGACCAGCCCGCCGCCGTACACGAACAGGCCGCTCGGGATCGTGCCGTCCCGGGCGAGCCCGACCTCGGCGAACGCCGACAGCGTCAGGATCATCGCGAACGCCAGCAGCGCCAGGGACGCGGCGTTGCGGCGCTGGTAGGGGATCCGCGCCCGGATCTGCTCCCCGAGGGACGTCATCGTCATCGGTGGCCTTCCCCACCGGGGCAGTTCTTGATCGTCGCGGCGGCGGAGCGGCACTGGTCGCGGTGCTCGGTCAGCTCGGCGAGCTTCTGCTCGGCCTGCTGACGGCTCGGGAACGCCAGCGCCCCGGACCGGACCTTCGCCGCGTCGTCGGTCGGCAGCTCGGCGATCGCCACCTGACTCCCCGCGACCTTGCTCTCCTTGCAGTTCTGCTGCTTGCGGCCCCGGACGATCTCCAGCTTCCCGCCGCTCTCCACGACCGCGTGCCGGCACACCTGGGCGCGCAGGTCGTCCACCGCGCCCGGCCCCTTGACCTCGTACTTCGCGCGGACGGCGACCTGCCGGTCCTGCGGGAGGTCGGCGACCGTGATCGGCGGGTTCGGCTGGTTCTTCGCGCGCCGCGACAACGACAGGCCCGGCACCTTCTGCGTCGTCCCCCGGTACAGGACGACCGTGCCGTTCTCCTGGCCGATGTAATAACCGCTGCGGACGTTCTGCAGCACCACGAACGCCACGGCCCCGATCCCGACGACGGCCACGCCCGCGACGACGATCAGCCACGTCCAGCGGCGCATCCCGCCGCCGCGCGTCCGCCGGGGCGCCGGGTCGGGCCGGGTCACGCCCGGGTTCATCTGCGGCGGCGCGGCGGCCTGCGGCGGCGGCATCTCGTCCACCGCGACCGGCGGCTGCGGCATCGTGTCGCGGAGCTGCGCGGCCCGGCGCGCCGGCGTGTCCTGCCCCGGGCTCCCGCCCGCCGGATCCGGCGGGGACGCCGACGCCGCCGCGCCCACCGCGTGCCCCTGGCCCGGCCGCGGCGGCGGCCCGCCGAGTTCGACGACGTCCGCGACGACGCACGTGATGTTGTCCGGGCCGCCGCCCCGGTTCGCCAGGTCGATGAGCTGCCGGACGGCCTGCTCCGGCTCGCCCGTGTCCGTCAGCACCTGGAAGATCGTCTCGGCGGTGACCACGCCGGACAGGCCGTCGGAGCACAGCAGGTACCGGTCGCCGACCTTCGCGTCGCGCAGCGACAGGTCCGGGTCGACCTCGCCGCGTCCGTCCAGCGCCCGCAGCAGCAGCGACCGCTGCGGATGCGACGCCGCCTCGTCCGGGCTGATCCGGCCCTCGTCCACCAGCGACTGGACGAGCGTGTGGTCGTGCGTGATCTGGTACAGGCTGCCGTCGCGCAGCAGATACGCGCGCGAGTCGCCGATGTGGACCAGCGCGACCTGGTCCCCCGCCCACAGCATCGCCGTGAGCGTCGTCCCCATGCCCTGCAACGACGGATCGGACTCCACGATCCGGTGCAGGTTGTCGTTCGCCGTCCGGACGGTGTTCTCCAGCGCCGCCAGCAGCTCCGGCGCCGGCAGCTCCGTGTCCAGCTTGCGCAGCTCCTCGATCGCCGCCGCGCTCGCGATCTCCCCGCCGACGTGGCCGCCCATCCCGTCGGCCACGGCCAGCAGATAGGACCCCGCGTACGCCGAGTCCTCGTTGCCCTCGCGCAGCATCCCGACGTCGGAGCGCGCGGCGTACCGGATCCCGAGCGTCATTTGCGCAGCTCGATCACGGTCTTGCCGATACGGACGGGCACCCCCGGCGGGATCGGCATCGGCCGCGTCACCTTCGTGCGGCCGAGGTACGTCCCGTTGGTCGAACCGAGATCTTCCACGATCCACTGACCGTTCTGCGCGTAAATGCGGGCATGTCGGCTCGAAGCGTAGTCGTCGGTCAGCACCAGCGTCGCGTCATGCGCGCGGCCGATCGTGACCGGAACGTCGGTCAGGTCGATGACGGTGCCCGCCCGCTCCCCCTGCACCACGACCAGCTTGGTCGGCGCGTTCCCGCCCGTGGCGCCGCGCGGCGCCCGGGGGGCCTTGGGGGCGCGCGGCGCCTTCTGCGGCCGTGGCGCGGCTGCCCGCTCGGCCGCTCGCGCGGCGGCCTTCGAGCCGAACAGGTCGGCGCGGATCACTCCGACGGCCGCGATGACGAACAGCCAGAGCACCGCGAGGAACGCCAGCTTGATCAGCGTGAGAGTGAATTCGGACATCGGAGTGGGGGTTACTCCCTATCGCGGCGGAACACCAAGGTCGTCCGGCCCATCGTGACGCGGGAACCGTCGACGAGCGTCACCCGCCGGATCGGTTGACCGTTCACGAACGAACCGTTGGTCGACCCTAGATCCACGAGGACGACTTCGTGACCTTCTACACGGATCTCGGCATGATGCCGTGATACGCCCGGATCGACCAGTCTCAGATCGCAGTCCGTCCCCCGGCCGAGCAGGGTCACCGGAGTGGCGATCTCATACGTGCGCTGCGTGGCGTCCGAGCCCTCCACGGCCGTCGTCACCAGCAACCGCGGGTGCCCGCCGAACGCGCCCCCGCGGCCCCCCTGCGGAATGTCGCTCACCGGACGGCGGATCTCCCCGCCCTCCACCGTCGAACCCCGGATCACGCCCGACCGGATCCGGAACATGCCCGTGGCGAGGTCGCCCGCGTTCTCGAACCTGACCCGCACCGGCCCGACGAACGAGTAGCCCTGCTCCTTGGCGTACTCGCGCGCCAGATTCGCCAGCTCCTGGCTCAGGCTGTCGGCGTACACCTGGAGGCGCTGCCCGTCCTGCTGGGAGATCTCCACGACGAAGTCGTTGGGCACCAGCGTGCGGCCCTGCGCCACGATCGCGGCCCGATCGTCCATCTCGCGCTGCACAGCGCTGGCCACCTCGACCGGCTGCAGCTCCGACTTGAAGGCACGAGCGAAGGCCCCTTCGACCATGCCCTCCAGCCGTCGCTCGAAGCGCTGAATGACGCCCACGGGCACCTCCCTTCCCCACTGGTAGACGATCGTATAGGTGCAAAGGTTCTCCCGAAGTACATGGATACCTATCCACTGTCCGCTGCGTGCTAGTCTCTTCGAGCACCCCGGCGACGGGGCGGTCACTCGGGCGAGTGGCGGAACGGCAGACGCGCACGGTTCAGGTCCGTGTGTCCGAAAGGATGTGAGGGTTCAAATCCCTCCTCGCCCACGCGAGTTGGGTTGTGCTGGTCGGTGCGGCTTCGCCGCACCTTCCCTCTCGGCCCGCGTCGATCTTATCGGGGGGACGACCCCCCGAACCCCCCCGATGTGGGGGCTCCGCCCCCACGCCCCCCCCTTGGGCCGGGGGTTTCTTTGTTTCTTCTTGCCCACGGCTCCTTCTGGAGCCGTGGGCGTTTTCGTGTCAGACGTTCGGGCCGTAGTTCTTGCACTCCGGTTTGAAGTTCGGCGATTTCGGGCCCAGTTCGTTGAGGATGAGTTGCATGATCGGGCCGTCGAAGGACATTCCGGAGTGGCTCACCGGGTCGTCCGGGCACAGGTCCTGGAGCAGGATGTTCGTCGTGTCGCCGCCCTGGAGGAACGAGTTCGTCAGCGGGGTGACCGTTGTGTCGTGCGTTGTCGCGATGGTCAGGTAGCGGACGCCCGGGACGGTGTCTCCGTCTGCGAACAGCGCGTTCTGGAAGTCCGAGCCGTCTTCCTGCTGGGTGTGGGCCGGCGATCCGATGAAGGTGAGGAAGCCGTTCACCAGGCCTAGCACCTGGAGGGTCCTGCCCAGGTTGACCAGGCCGCCCATCGTCGTGCCGTGGTTGACCGGGGCCAGGCCGATCAGTGTTCTGACCTTGGCCTTCCCGCCTAGGCGCTTGATGTAGTAGTTCGGCATCATGCCGCCCTGCGATCCGCCGATCACGTCGACCTTTTGTGCGCCTGTGGACGTCAGGACCTTGTCCACGAACTTGCTCATGGTCTCGGCGGATTTCGCTATGTCGCCCAGGCCGTAGATGTGGCCGAAGCTGGAGTACGTCTCGCCGTAGTTGAAGCCGTAGACGCAGTAGCCGGCGTTGGCGAGGGTCGGGGCGATCATTGCTCCGGCCGAACCGAAGTTGGACGTCGTGCCGTGGACGATCACCACCGGGTTCGGGTGTTCCGCGGACGGGCGGCATGTCCAAATGTTGGCTCCTGCCACCGCGTCCGGGCTGAAGAAGAAGTTGCTGATCGCCGTTCCCAGGTCGCCCACTGGATAGGTCGTCTGGGTCTGCGTCTGCGCTTCGGCTTGTGGTGCCGTCGCCGTGGCGGTGGCCAGCGCTGCGCACGCCGCCGTCGCTCCTAGCGCGTGCCGGAATCGGGTTCTGCTCATGGGGCTCCCTGCCTGGGTGAGCGGTCGCTGAACAGTGGCGCGCCTCACTCAGACAAGCGTATCTATTTAGCCGTCGCCGCGGCCAGTGTCGTGGATCATCCGGGCAGGACGGCTGCGATCCGCTCCCTCTGTTCCGGTGTCGCCGGGGCGTTGGGCAGGCGTGGGTCTCCGACCGTCCGGCCCTGGAGTGCCAGTGCCGCCTTGGTGAAGGGGACGCCGCCCGTCTCGATGATCGTCCGGTAGAGCGGGACCAGTTCGTTGTGGGCTGTCCTCGCCATCGCCAGGTCGCCTCTGCCTACTGCGTTGACCAGTTCGGCGACCTTGTTCGGTGCGACGTGTGAGGCCACGCTGATGACGCCCGTCGCGCCGATCGCCAGCCAGGGCAGGTTCAGCGCGTCGTCGCCGCAGTAATAGGTCAGGCCCGTCTCCGCCATGACCGCGCTGCCGTGCAGCAGGTCGCCGCGCGCGTCCTTTACGCCGACGATCCTCGGGTGTTCGGCCAGCCGCCGGTAGGTGTCCCGCTCGATCGGGATGCCCGCGCGGATCGGGATGTCGTACAGCAGGACGGGCAGGTCGGTCGCGTCCGCCACCGCTGTGAAATGTGCTGCCAGGCCCTCTTGCGACGGCCTTGAGTAGTACGGCGTCACGACTAGCAGGGCGTGTGCGCCCGCCTTTTCCGCCTGCTGTGCCATCTCGATCGTGTGGTGGGTGTCGTAGGTGCCGACTCCTGCCGTCACCTTCGCGCGGTCGCCTACCGCTTCGAGCACCGCGCGCAGCAGGTCGGTCTTCTCCGCGTCGGACGTGACGGGCGATTCGCCGGTCGTCCCGCTCAGCACGATTCCGTCCGTGCCCTGGTCCACCAGGTGGGCCGCCAGGGACGCTGCCGCGTCCGGGTCCAGGTCGCCTGCGGGGGTGAACGGGGTGATCATCGCGGTCGCGGTCGTGCCCGCCGGGCGCTCGTTGTCCTGCGTCATGGGGGGACCGTACGCCCGGCGGCCTTTGGTACGCCCCTGGTTTATCCGGCGGGCAGACGCAGGGTGAACGTCGTTCCTTCGCCCGGTTCGCTCGTCGCCGTGGCCGTGCCTCCTTGTGCCTCGGTGAGCGTTCGGACGATCGCCAGGCCCAGGCCGCTGCCGCCCGTTCGCCTGTTCCTCGACTTGTCGGCGCGCCAGAAGCGGTCGAACACGTGCGGCAGCGCTTCCGCGTCGATGCCCGTGCCGGTGTCGGCCACCTCGATGAGCACGGTGCCGTCCGCCGCGTGGGCGCGCAGTTCCACGGCTCCGCCGCGCGGGGTGTAGCGCAGCGCGTTCGCCGTCAGGTTGCCGACGGCCTGGCGCAGCCGCACCGGGTCGGCGAGCACGTCGATGTCGTCGGCCCGCACGGTCAGTCGCAGTCCCGCCGCCTCCGCCTGCGCCCGGTGCGCCGTCGCCGTCTGGTCGAGCAGGTCGGCGACCGGGACGGGTTCGGGGCGCAGCCGCAGCCGTCCCGCGTCGGCCAGGGCCAACTGCTGGAGGTCGTCCACGATGTGCTGGAGCAGCAGCATCTCCTCGATCAAGGACGCCACGAGTGCCGGGTCCAGCTCGGCCACGCCGTCGTGGACCGCCTCCAGCCAGCCGCGCACGTTGCTCAGCGGCGTGCGCAGCTCGTGGGACACGTCGCTGATCATCTCCTTGCGCTGGCGTTCGGCGCTCGCCAGGTGCTCGGACATGTCGTTGAACGCGGCGCCCAGCCTGCCGAGTTCGCCGTCGCCCGCGCGGACGCGTGCGGTCCGGTCGCCGTCGCGCATGCGCTGGGCGGCGGCGGTCAGCGCGTGGATCGGGCGGACGAGACGCGTCGCGAGGAACGCGCTCACCCCGACCGCCAGCGCCAGCACGATGCCCGTCGCGGCCACGATCCTGCTGACGCCGGCCGCCGTCAGCCGCACGCCGGGCGCCGCGCCGTCGCCCGCGTCGCCGATGAACAGCAGCGCGGCGGGCGCGACGAACGGCTTGAGCTGGGCACGGCGGGCGCCGGACACGCAGTCGGGGACGGGGTCGTCGGGCAGGACCCTGCCCAGGTAGTCCCAGGAGCCGTCCAGGTTCAGGGTGATCGGTCCTGATCCTGTTGGTTTCAGGCATTCGTTGACGCGCTCGTTGAGGCTCTGGAGCGCGGTCATCTCGTCCCGCGTCGTGCCGGGGTCCCGCAGCGGCGGGCAGTTGATCGTGGTCGGGACGGGCACCGGTGTCATCAGCCGGGGCGGTCCGGGGGCCTGTTCGTCGGGGGCCAGGGTCTGGACGGTCGGGCGTCCGCTCAGGCCGTAGACGATCCGGACGTCCTGGCCGTCGCGACGCAGGCACGCGGCGTGCTTCTCCGCGTCCTTCGTCAACTGTGCGCGTTCGGTTGTGGACACGCCGAAGGGTGCGACCGCGCGTTGGTCGATGCGGGTCCCCGACGCCCCGGACGACAGGGTCACGTCCACTCGGAGCGGATCCACCACCGCTGACGCCCGCACGGGGAGATGGGTGCCCGGCCTCGCCGAGTCGGTGATCGGTTCCCGGTTCTCGGTGGTGAGGGCGATGCGTCGTCCGGTGGTGCGGGCCAGGTTCTGCACTGTGCCCGTCACACCGCTCCAGCTCGGGTGCGTGGCGGCATAACCGAGGAGCGTGTCATTGATGCGGGCGTCGTCGGAGAGCGTCCGGCCCTGCTGCTGGCGGATCGCCCCGGACGTGTTGCGCGTCGCCAGCCACGCCGTCGCGCCGATCGAGACCAGCGCCACCGAGACCGTCGCGAGCAGCATCCGCGCCAGCAGTCCGTGCCTCACGGCCGCGCCGCCATCTTGTAGCCGATGCCGAACACCGTGACCAGGCGTTCCGGACGGCGCGGGTCCTTCTCGATCTTCTTCCTGAGGTTCTTCACATGGACGTCGATGGTCCTGAGCGAGACATAGCCGCCGAAACCGTGCAGACGTTCGAGGACCTGCTCACGGGTGAAGACGCGGTCCGGCTCGGCGGCGAGGGCCTCCAGGATGCGGAACTCGGCGGGGGTGCAGTCGATCTCCCGGCCGTCCGCCCGGACGGTGTGCTTCCCCGGATCCACCACCAGACCGCCGACCTCCAGCACCGTCGGGGCCGGCGTCTTCGCGGCGCGGCGCAGCAGGACGCGGATGCGCGCCATCAGCTCGCGCGGGCTGTACGGCTTGGTCATGTAGTCGTCGGCGCCGAGGTCCAGGCCGAGCAGCAGGTCGTCCTCGGTGGCGCGGGCGGTCAGCATCAGCACCGGGACGTCGGACTCGGCGCGCAGCACGCGGCACACGTCCAGGCCGTCCACGCGGGGGAGCATGACGTCGAGCACGAGCAGGTCGGGACGGGAGCGGCGGGCCTCGTCGATCGCCGTCCGGCCGTCGTGGACGACCGTCGCCGCATGGCCCTCGCGGACGAGATAGCGGCGGATCAGCTCGGCCTGCTTGGGGTCGTCCTCCACCACGAGGACCGTTGCGCACACGTCCGATTTCTCCGGTTTCTGTCGGCTGGAGTGAGCGTATGTCCCCTGGTGCGCGGCACACGCGACCTTCACGGCGGCCCCACAGGATCTTCACATCCGTCCGCCAGCATCCCGGCCATGCCTTCGATCGGTGTCCGCACCGCCGCCGCGCTCGGCTGCGTCCTGGTGGCGGCGACCGCCTGCGGAACGGGACACGCCACCGCGCCCCGCCGCGTCGCGGCCTCGCCCTCCGGACCGGCGGCGTCGCCTTCGCAGGAGATCGCGACCGTGCGCGGCGCGCGGATCGACGTCTTCAGGACGCCCCGCGGGGGCGCGCCCTGGAAGACGCTGACCAGCCCGAACTCCTACGGCGCCCCACGCGTCTTCCGCGTGTCCGGCGTCCGGGACGGCTGGCTGGACGTCTACCTGCCGCTGCGCCCGAACGGCGTGCGCGGCTGGATCCGCGCGTCGGACGTCTCGCTCAGCCGGACGACGCTGCGGCTGTCGATCAGCGAACGCGCCCTGCGGTTCACCGTGCACGACGGCGACCGGGTGCTCCGGACGGGACCGGTCGCGACCGGCACCGGCGGCACACCCACCCCCACCGGGCGGTTCTTCGTCACCGAACTGGTCCAACCCGCCGACCCGGGCGGCCCGTACGGCGCGTACGCGTTCGGGCTCAGCGGCTACTCGCCGACGCTCACCCGGTTCGCCGGCGGCCCCGGCCAGATCGCGGTGCACGGGACGAACGCGCCCGGCCGTCTCGGCTCCCGGGCCAGCCACGGCTGCGTCCGGGTCGCCAACACCGATGTCACCTGGATGGCCCGGCACCTGCCGCTCGGCACACCCGTCGACATCCTTCCCTGAAAGAGGTCACTCCCATGCGCATCAGATCCCTCCTCGTCGGCGCCACCGTGATCGGCGGCGCCCTGCTCACCACGACCACGGCCGCCTTCGCCGCCGGGCCCAGCCCGCTCCCGCCCACCAAGGTCCCGGTGCCGACCCCCACCGCGTCCGCGCCCGCCCCGGCCCCGCCGACCACGGCCCCGACGCCCGTCCCCACGCGCCACCCCGGAAACTGCCTGCGCCCCGTGCCCCGCAAGCCGTCCGCGGCCCCGAGCCCGGCCGTCACCTTCTGCCCGCCCGTCGCCGCGCCCGCGCCCCCGCGCCCCGGGACCCCGACCTACACCGGCTGACCAAGGGTGGTGCGGCGCCCTTCACCGCCGCACCACCCCTCGACGCCCCACCGGCACGAGCAGCACGACTGCCCGCACACCGGCCCCGACCCCGCGTCCACCCGGCCGCGCAGCCACCCGCTGCGCGGCGCCGGTCTCCGACCCGCCCGCATGCCCCGCGTCCACCCGGACGCGCAGCCACCCGCTGCGCGGCGCCGGCCTCCGGCCCCGCCCGCATGGCCCCGAGTTCTCATTCGTCGCAGCATTGGCCGCGCGGAATCTGGTCTCGTCGGCGATCGGCTGGCCGGGGTGCGCCTGGCCACCTTCGCGGGCGATGAGTGAGGACGGCGTGACCTGCTGGTCGGGCGCGGGATTCTGTATGGCTCTACGGAGCGATGGGGGCAGCCTGCGGCGATGGTCAGGCGCAGGGCTGTTCTGGATGGGCTTTCGCTCTGTGGGCCGACGGGCAGGGGCGGGCGATGCCGGTGCGGTAGGCGCCGGGCGTCACGCCGAGCACCTTCCTGAACCAGCGCGTCAGGTGGGCCTGGTCGGCGAACCCCGCCTCGGCCGCCGCTTCGGCCGGACGGCGCCCCGCGTCGAGCAGGGTCCGGGCGCGTGCGACGCGGTGTTGCGCCAGCCACGCGTACGGCGGCATCCCCTTGGCTTCGCGGAACGCCCTGAGCACCTGGTAGCGGGAGAGGTCCAACTCGGCCGCCAGCGCCGCCAGCGTCGGCGGGGCGACCGGCTCGGCGGCGAGACGGTCGGCGACGGCTCGTGCGATCTTGGCCGAGCGCGTCGGGCCCGCGTCGTTCGCGGTCCGCGCGGCCGGGTCGGCGTGCCGTCCGACCAGCGCGTTGAGCATGGACAGCAGGTGATGCTCGGCCTCCAGCGGATCATCGCCCCGGCTCAGCGCGCGATGCGCTCGGCGGAGCGCCGCGTCCAAGCCCGGGTCGTCGAACACGCCCGCCCGGAAGTGCGGCGCGTGCCGCCGAGGCAGTGCCGCGTTCAGCAACGCGGCGTCGGGATAGAGCGCGACATAGCTGAAGCCGTCCAGGTCGGCCGGACCGCCGGTGTGCGCCTCGCCCGGCTCGATGACGATCACCGAGCCGACTCCGGAGAAGATCCGCTCTCCCCGATACCGCAAGACCTCGCGCCCCTCGACGCACACGCCGATCGCGTACTCGTCGTGGACGTGCGGCGCGTAGTGACGACGACCGATCCGCGCGGCGAGCAGGTCGAGCGGCGCACCCGCCGCGCCGAGCGGCGCGACGCGCGTCCAGACGGCCCGGTCAGGCCGGGAAGACGTGCCGGAGCCGCCAGTCACCGGCGTCACGCCCCAGTTCCACGATCGCGCGACCGTCCGCCCCGCTGACCCGGACCCGGTACACCCGCGCGCCGTACGACTTGAGAATCCCGTCGACGGTGTACCGGTCGCCCCGCCAGCGATACGCCGTGAGCCGCCCGGACGGATCGTGCTCGGCGATGACCGGCTCGTTCAGAAGCTGCCCCATGAGTCCGTGAGCCTAGCACCGAATCGAACATATGTTCGGCAAAGCCCGAGGTCACCGCCATGCCACCACCTCCGGCACCCCCTCGCAAGCGTGTCGGCGCGACGTTCGGCGGACCACCGCTCGTTCGGACAGGCAGGCGTGGTTATCCACAGGCTGGGGATGACGTTTCCCACAACGGAAGAGGCTGGTGGGCGGGCGATGGCGGCGGTTCGGTCCACAGTGATGTCCCCAGATAGACGGGTTTTCCACGGTCGTTCGGCGGTTGGAGCGCCGCCGAGTCGAGCCTTGTCCACCGGGCCGATCCACGTCCACCCTTTCCACAGGCTGTGGATAACTTCGTGCACAGGGTGTGCGTCGACGGCCCTCGCCGTTGTCCACCGGCCGTCCCCAGCGTCGTCCAGAGGCGCCCGCCGGTTTTCCACCTGGTGGATAACGTTCTGACCAGCCAGAACACCGGCGAATTAGCACTGTGTACACCTGTCGTCCACAGGCTGTGGGCAACTTCGGTCCACAGCGGCCGAAGTCCCGTGGATAACGTTTCCCACCGTCGGTCCCCAGGTTCGTCCCCAGAAGAAATGATCCACACGGCGGACTCCCCGAGGCTCGTTCGCCACGCCGAACAGATCACCCACTTCGTCACAATCCGCTGCGGCCCGGCGGCTCGCGCGCGGTCCGTCCCCAGGCTGTGGACGGACTTTGTCCCCAACCGGGATGCACTGTGGGCGACGAGTTATCCACCGACCGTCCCCAGGTCTTGTCGATCACAGCCCTCTTTCCACCGTCAAAGTCGCAGGTCAGAGGGGTTGCGACAAGACGATCCACAGGTTGTGGATAACTCGCGGGCAGACTGCCCACAGCCTGTGCGCGAACGTGTCCACACGTTATACGCAGCGTCATCCCCAGGTCAGGGACACGGCGCCGATCACCGATGATCCAGTTGGGGGCCGACGTCGGCCCCCGGGCAACTCGTCACCGGTCTGACAGAAAAATGATCGACAACGTGCCTTCCGGGACATAGGTGACGCGCATCACTATGCGGGACAATCGGCTGCCCCACCGCCCCGCCCCGGGAGCCCCCATGCCGCGCCGCACGTCGTCCCTGCTCATGTCCCTGGTCGCGGCGGTCGCGGCCGCGTCCGGCAGCGCCACCGCCGCCCGCGCCGATGAACAACCCGTCCGGTACGTGGCCCTCGGGGACTCGTACACGGCCGCGCCGCTCACGTCCTTCCTCCAGCCCGGCTCGCCGCTCGGCTGCATCCGCGGCGACCTCGACTACCCGACGCTCATCGCCAAGAGCCTGAAACCCGCGTCGTTCAAGGACGTGAGCTGCAGCGGCGCGAAGACGGGCCACATGACGTCCGCGCAGACGTTCTCCGTCGGCGACCCGAACCCGCCGCAGTTCGACGCGCTCACCGCCGACACGACGCTCGTCACGCTGACGATCGGCGGCAACGACATCGGCTTCAGCAAGGCGGTGAAGTGCTTCACGCTCAGCTACAGCGCCCCGGACGGCTCCCCGTGCAAGGACTCGCTCACCGCCGACGGCACGGACCCGTTCCAGCAGAGCATCGCCAAGGCCGCACCGGACGTCGGTCGCGCCCTCGCGGGAATCCACGAGCGATCGCCGAACGCGAAGGTCTTCCTGCTCCTGTACCCGCTCATCCTCCCGGCGGAGGGCACCGGTTGTTTCCCCTGGGTACCGATCGCGAAGGGTGACGTCCCCTACCTGCGCGGCGTCCAGTCGCAGCTCAACGGCATGCTGAAGGACGAGGCGGCGAAGAACGGCGTCACCGTCGTGGACACCACCGCGCCGGGCCACGACACGTGCCAGCCGGACGGGTCCAAGCGCTGGATCGAGGGCGTCCCCACCCAGTGGGCGGCCCCCGCGCACCCCAACCAGAACGGCGAACGCGCGATGGCCGACCTGACCCTGGCCGCCTACCGCGTCGGCTCGTCCACCGCCCGCTGACCTCCGGCGGACGCTGCGTCATCGGTTCCCGCCTGCCCGCATGCACCCCGCCGTACCGGCCGGACGAGTCGCGCACGAGGCGCGGGAGCGGGACGAGCCGGCCGGACGTGATCCTGGAGTCGACACCGAACGTTTCGTGCCTGGTCAGACAGGGGATCGGCGAATCTGTCAGTGGTGCGTGCCAGGGTGTGGTCGCGGGGCCGCCCCCGGTCCGCGTTCGGCTACGACCGGAGGAGCAAGGGCATGAGCACGGTGACGTCGGCGGACGGCACGCTGATCGACTACGACCGGCACGGCGACGGGCCGGCCGTCGTCTTCATCGGCGGCGCCACGCAGTTCCGCGCCATCGACCCGCGCACCGCGGAGGCGGTGAAGCGACTCGGCGACGAAGGGTTCACGGCCGTCAACTACGACCGGCGGGGGCGCGGGCCGTCCGGGGACACGGCGCCCTGGTCGCTGGACCGCGAGGTCGAGGACGTCGCGGCGCTGATCGAGGCCGTCGGCGGCGCGGCGACGCTGTACTCCAGCTCGTCCGGCGCGACGGTCGCGCTGGCGGCGGCCACCGCCGACGTCGGCGTGACCGCCCTCGCGCTCTACGAGCCGCCGTTCTTCGCCGGGGTCGACCAGGCGCACCACATCGACGTCCTGCGCGGCCTGCTGGCCGAGGGCCGCAACGAGGACGCGATGCGCTACAACATGAGCACGGTGATCGGCGTCCCGGCCGAGATCGTGGACGGCATGGCCGCCGAGCCGTGGTGGCCAACGATGATCTCGGTGGCGCCGACGCTGGTCTACGACCTGTCGGCCGTCCACGAGATCAACACCGACCCGGACTGGCGGGCGCGGTGGGCCGACGTGACCGTCCCGGCGATCGTCTACTCGGGCGACCGGACGTTCCCCGGCATGCCCGAGGCCGCCGACGCCACGGCCGCCGCGCTCCCGAACGCCGCCCGCCGCATCCTGCCCGGCCAGGACCACGGCCCGAGCCCGGACGCGCTGATCCCCGTCCTGGTGGAGTTCCTGCGCGGGTGACGGGACAAAGAAGAAGGTCGGCGGAAGGTTCCGCCGACCTGAAAGTGAAGAGTCCGGGGTGGGCCCCGGGGGTGTTCCCCCGAGTCAACACGGGCTCTGTGGGAAGCTGCCTCGGGCAGCGAACATGTGGGCCTAGGTGGACTTGAACCACCGGCCTCATCCTTATCAGGGATGCGCTCTAACCGACTGAGCTATAGGCCCGGATGTGCGCCGCTCTCCGGCGGCGCAACGAGAGATTACCCCATCCGGCGAGGTAACCGGTAATCCGTTACGGGCGGCGGCGCGGGGCGTTCGGCCTCGTCGCGCGTGGCGGGGAAGGGGGTGGCGGGGGGCGGCGGCCTGGGAGCTGGCCGCGCCGGTGATCAGGTGTGCCGGGGGGTTATTCGGCTTCCTTGAGGGTGACCTCGATGCCCCCGACGACGTCGGCGGCGAGGTTGTAGATGACCGAGCCGACCGTCGACAGGGCCGTGATCAGCAGGACGTTCAGCGCGCCGACGAGGACGGTGTAGCCGAAGACGCGGGAGAAGGAGAACCAGTTCCCCGCGTCCACGCCCCCGTTGTCGCCCGGGTTCTTGGTGACGCTGTTGACGGTGTCGCCGATCGCGTCGAACACGCCGAGGCCGGCGAGGATCGCGTACAGGACGACCACCGCGACGATCAGCACCACGAAGCACACCAGCGACATCATGAAGCTGAACTTCATGACCGACCACGGTTCGAGCCGCGCCAGCTGGAGCTGCGCCTTGCGCGCGGGCTTGCCGCCGGACCCGGTGGCCCCGCCGGACCCCGGCCGGGACGAATCGGACGGACGCGACGGCGACCCCATGAACCGGTCCCGCAGCGACGCCCCGAAGCCCGGCACGCGGTTCTGCCCCGACGTCCGCGGGCCGGCGGACGACGGGGGCAGCGGCCCCCCGAACGCCGACGGCGAGGAGGACGGCAACGGATCGTCCGCGCGCACCGCGGGCTGCGGGCCGGTCCGCGCCGCCGACACCGACCCGCCGGGCTCTTTGGGCTGCGTCCAGGCGGGCGCGTCCGTGCTCCGCGACGACGAGCCCACCGGCACCGGCTCGGGATCGGGGCCCGGGAGATCGGCCGGGGCGTCGGGGCGAACGGGGAGGTCGGTCGCCGTCTCCTCGGCGGCGGGCGCCGGGTCGGGCGTGGCCGACGGCTTGGGCTTCCCGCCGGGGCGCCCCCCGTTGCGGGACGCCCCCGATCCGTTGCGGGAGCGTCCCCCCGAGCCCGGCGAACCCGAGCCCGAACCCGGCGAGCCCGACGAGCCGGAGCCCGAACCGTTCCGCTTGGCCGCACCCGGCCGTCCGCCGGACGGGTTCGCACCCGTTCTGCGCGGCGTCCCGGGCGGTTTCGGCCTACCTCCGGAGGGCTTGGCGGGTTCGTTGTCGCCGCCGGGCTGGCTGGTCACATGTCCTCCTGCTCAGCGGACTCAGTCACCTTCGGTCGCCTCGACCTCGGCATCGTCCGCATCCACCTCGGACTCTACGTTCCTCGCGATGGCGACGATGCTGCCGCCTTCGCCGAGGCTCATGAGCCGGACGCCCATCGTCTGCCGGCCGGACTGCTTGATCTCGGCGGCCCGGGTGCGGATGACGCCGCCGCTCGCGGTCATCGCGAACACCTCGTCGTCCGGCCCGGCCATCAGGGCGCCCACCAGCCTCCCGCGGGTCTGGACGATCTTAGCGGTGAGCACGCCCTTGCCCCCGCGCCCCTGCCGCGGGTACTGGTCGATCGGGGTGCGCTTGGCGTAGCCGCCCTCGGTGGCGACCAGGACGTCCTGCCCGTTGTCCTGGACGACGAGCATGTTGAGCACCTCGTGCTCGGGGTCGAACCGCATCCCGATGACGCCGCTGGTGGCGCGGCCCATCGGACGCAGCTCGTCGTCGTCGGCGGGGAACCGGATGGCCTGCGCGCCGGTCGACACCATGATCAGGTCGTCGGAGCCGGAGACGAGCCGCGCCGCGATCAGCTCGTCGTCGTCCAGGAGGTTGATCGCGATGATGCCGCCGGTGCGCGGGGAGTCGAAGTCGCGCAGGGCGGTCTTCTTGACCCGGCCGCGCTTGGTGGCGAGGACGAGATACGGCGCGACGTCGTAGTCCCGCAGGTCCATGACCTGGGCGATGCGCTCGTCCGGCTGGAAGGCGAGCAGGTTCGCGACGTGCTGGCCCCGCGAGTCCCGCCCGGAGTCGGGCAGTTCGTATGCCTTCGCCCGGTACACCCGGCCCTTGTTGGTGAAGAACAGGATCCAGTGGTGGGTCGTGGTCACGAAGAAGTGGTCCACGATGTCGTCCTGCTTGAGCTGCGCCCCGCGCACGCCCTTCCCGCCGCGCCGCTGCGCCCGGTAGTGGTCGGTGCGGGTGCGCTTGGCGTAGCCGCCGCGCGTGATCGTGACGACGACGTCCTCTTCGGCGATGAGGTCCTCGTAGGACACGTCGCCGTCGAACGGGATGATCTCGGTGCGCCGCTCGTCGCCGAACTTCTCCACGATCGGAGCCAGTTCGTCACCGATGATCCTCCGCTGCCGCTCCGGCGACGCGAGGATGGCGTTGTAGTCGGTGATCTCCGCCATGAGCCTGTCGTGCTCGTCGGTGATCGCCTGGCGCTCCAGGGCGGCGAGCTTGCGGAGCTGCATGTCCAGGATGGCCTGCGCCTGGATCTCGTCGATCTCCAGCAGCGTCATCAGGCCCTGCTGCGCCTCCTGCGCGGACGGCGACCGGCGGATCAGCGCGATGACCTCGTCGATGCGGTCCAGCGCCTTGAGCAGGGCGCGCAGGATGTGGGCGCGCTCCTCGGCCTTGCGCAGCAGGTACCGGGTGCGCCGGACGATGACCTCGATCTGGTGGTCCACCCAGTGCCGGATGAACTGGTCGAGGCGCAGCGTGCGCGGCACGCCGTCCACCAGCGCGAGCATGTTCGCGCCGAACGTCTCCTGGAGCTGCGTGTGCTTGTAGAGGTTGTTGAGGACGACCTTCGCGACCGCGTCCCGCTTGAGGACGATCACCAGCCGCTGCCCGGTGCGCCCGGACGTCTCGTCCCGGACGTCGGCGACCCCGTCGAGCTTGCCGTCCTTGACCAGCTCGGCGATCTTCAGCGCGAGATTGTCCGGGTTGACCTGGTATGGCAGCTCGGTGACGACGAGGCACGTCCGGTTCTGGATCTCCTCGACCTCGACCACCGCGCGCATCGTGATCGAGCCGCGCCCGGTGCGGTACGCCTCGTCGATGCCCTTGCGGCCGACGATCAGCCCGGCGGTGGGGAAGTCCGGCCCCTTGATCCGCTCGATGAGGGCTTCGAGCAGTTCCTCGTCGGACGCGCCGTAGTTCTCCAGGAACCACTGGACGCCCTCGGCGACCTCGCGCAGGTTGTGCGGCGGGATGTTCGTCGCCATCCCGACCGCGATGCCCGCCGACCCGTTGATCAGCAGGTTCGGGTACCGCGACGG
This sequence comes from Actinomadura rubteroloni, assembly GCF_002911665.1. NCBI lineage: Bacteria > Bacillati > Actinomycetota > Actinomycetes > Streptosporangiales > Thermomonosporaceae > Actinomadura > Actinomadura rubteroloni. The sequence goes on along the minus strand of NZ_MTBP01000001.1, from coordinate 721,313 downwards.
CAGGACGTCCGGTTCGGCGGACCGGCCGTCGTAGTTGGGGGAGAAGTCGACGGTCTCCTTGTCGATGTCGCGGAGCAACTCCATCGACAGCGGCGCCATGCGGCACTCGGTGTACCGCATCGCGGCCGCGGGGTCGTTGCCGCGCGACCCGAAGTTGCCGTTGCCGTCGACCAGCGGGTACCGCAGCGCCCACGGCTGCGCGAGCCGGACGAGCGCGTCGTAGATCGGGGAGTCGCCGTGGGGGTGGTAGTTCCCCATGACGTCGCCGACGACGCGGGCGCACTTGAAGTAGCCGCGGTCGGGGCGGTAGCCGCCGTCGTACATCGCGTACATGACGCGGCGGTGCACCGGCTTCAGGCCGTCCCGGACATCGGGGAGCGCACGCGAGACGATAACCGACATCGCGTAGTCCAGGTAGCTCTTCTGCATCGAGACCTGGAGGTCGACCGGCTCGATCCGCTCGCCGGGCGCTCCGCCCTCGGTGGTCACGTCCGTCACTTGCAAGACCTCGTTCTACGTGGTGGGAAGAGAGTTCGGCGGGCGCTCAGATGTCCAGGAACCGGACGTCCTTGGCGTTGCGCTGGATGAAGTCGCGCCGGGGCTCGACCTCCTCGCCCATGAGGACGCTGAACAGTTCGTCGGCCTGCGCGGCGTCGTCGAGCTGGACCTGCAGCAGGACGCGCTTCTCGGGGTCCATCGTGGTGTCCCACAGCTCGTTGGCGTTCATCTCGCCGAGGCCCTTGAACCGCTGCACCTGGTCGCGGGGCCGGGGGTCGCGCCGGCCCGCCGCCATGCCGGCCTCGATGATCGCGTCGCGCTCGGAGTCGGAGTAGGCGTAGTCGGCGTCGGTGCCGCGCGAGTCCCACTTGATCTTGTAGAGCGGGGGCTGGGACAGGTAGACGTGCCCGGCCTCGATCAGCGGCTTCATGAAGCGGAACAGCAGCGTGAGCAGCAGGGTGTTGATGTGGTGGCCGTCCACGTCGGCGTCCGACATCAGGATGATCTTGTGGTAGCGGAGCTTCTCGATGTCGAACTCGTCGTGGATGCCGGTGCCGAGCGCCGTGATGATCGCCTGGACCTCGTTGTTCTTGAGGATCCGGTCGATCCGCGCCTTCTCCACGTTGAGGATCTTGCCGCGGATGGGCAGGATCGCCTGGAAGTGCGGGTTCCGGCCGCCCTTGGCCGAGCCGCCCGCCGAGTCGCCCTCGACGATGTACAGCTCCGACTCGCTCGGGTCGGTGGACTGGCAGTCCGACAGCTTGCCGGGCAGCGACGTCGACTCCAGCAGGCTCTTGCGCCGGGTGAGGTCGCGGGCCTGCCGGGCGGCGACGCGGGCGCGGGCCGCCTGCGTGGCCTTGTTGATGATCTCCTTGGCCTCGCCCGGGTTCTCCTCGAACCAGTCGCGCAGGTGCTCGTTGCACGCCTTCTGGACGAACGACTTGGCCTCGGTGTTGCCGAGCTTTGTCTTGGTCTGGCCCTCGAACTGCGGGTCGGCCAGCTTGATCGAGATGATCGCGGTGAGGCCCTCGCGGACGTCCTCGCCGGTCAGGTTGTCGTCCTTGTCGCGCAGCAGGCCCTTGTCGCGCGCGTACCGGTTGACGATCGTGGTCAGCGCCGCGCGGAACCCCTCCTCGTGGGTGCCGCCCTCCGCCGTGTTGATCGTGTTCGCGAACGTGTGGACGGACTCGGAGTACGACGAGTTCCACTGCATCGCGATCTCGACGGACATGCCGTCGGTGTCGTCGTTGAAGTAGATGACCGACTCGTGGACGGCTTCCTTCCGGTTGTTGATGTACCGGACGAAGTCCTCGATGCCGCCCTCGTAGTGGTAGACGACCTCGCGCGCCTTCGGGGCCTCGCCGTCGGGCTCGGGCGCGGAGCCGTCCTCGACGTCGGCCTCGACGTGCCCGCGGCGCTCGTCCCGCAGCGTGATCGACAGGCCGCGGTTGAGGAACGCCATCTCCTGCATGCGGCGCGACAGCGTCTCGAAGTTCCATTCGAGCGTCTCGAAGATGTCGCCGTCGGGCCAGAAGGAGATCGTCGTGCCGGTCTCGTCGGTGGGCTCGCCCTTGGCGAGCGCGGTCTGCGGGCCCTGCCAGTTGTAGGTCTGCCGCCAGTAGTGCCCGTCGACCTTGACGACGGCCTCCAGCCGTGTCGACAGGGCGTTCACGACGGCTGAGCCGACGCCGTGCAGACCGCCGGAGACGGCGTAGGACTTGCCGTCGAACTTGCCCCCGGCGTGCAGCGTCGTCAGCACCAGCTCGATGGCGGGCCGCTTCTCCACCGGGTGCTCGCCGACGGGGATCCCGCGGCCGTTGTCGACGACGCGGACGCCGCCGTCGGCCAGCAGCACGACCTCGATCGTGTCGGCGTACCCGGCCAGCGCCTCGTCCACGGAGTTGTCCACGATCTCGTAGACGAGGTGGTGCAGTCCTCGTTCACCGGTCGAGCCGATGTACATGCCCGGTCGCTTGCGGACCGCTTCAAGTCCTTCGAGGACGGTGATCGAACTAGCGTCGTACGCCAACGGAAGATCCTCCTGCCGGGGAAACCCGACCGCCCCGCGCCGGAGAACGCGGTGTGCCCCGTAACACGTCAGGGCGCCCGTGTCCCCTGCTCTGAACTGGCAGGGCTCCGGGCGACCCTGGGCGGCGCAGCATCCTGAACCCGCCCGTCAGTCTACCGGGTGATGAGGGAAAAAGTGCCACTCGCGAGCGCTGTGCGCTCGTGTGGCGGCCGAGTGGGCGAGGAGGTACATCCCCCCATTCGGCCAGGGGGGTCCTCAAGCCTGTGAGGCGCTCGCTGCGGGAACGGGTGCCCGGACCCCCGAACAGATGTTCCCACCCGCCACTGACAATGGGACGCCCGTCTCAGCGCACCCGCCAGCCGCCCGGACGGCGCGGAGCCGTCGCCGGACCCACCACCTTGACCCGCTTCACCGTGCCCTGCCCCAGCTCCTGGTTCAGCCGTCGGACGAGCTGGGCCGCCAGCGACCGGACCTGCGTCGCCCACGTCGGCGAGTCGGCGGCGATGACCAGTTCGCCGTCCTCGAACCGCTCCGGCCGCGTGTGCTCGGCGAGGACCGGCCCGACGATGCCCGGCCAGTTCCCGAACACCCCGCCGACCGCCGCGCGCTGCTCCCAGCCCCGGTCGGCCAGCAGGTCGCGGATCGCGCCCCCGAACGGGCGCGGATCCCCGCCGCGCCCCGGCATCCGCCCCGGCGCCGGCACCCGCGCCCTCTTCTTGCCCTGGCCCGGCAGGGTGCCGCGCTTGCGGGCGTCCGCCTTGGCCTGCGCCAGCGCCTCCCGCGCCAGATCCGCCCCCGACTTGACGGCACCCCCGCCCCCACCCGGCGCGGCGGGCGCGGCGTCTCCGCTCGCGGGCACGGCGTCGTCCGTCGGCTGCGGACGGGTCGTACGCGGGACGGGGATGTCGTCCACAGGCTGGGGATCGTCGGTCATGGGTTCCTCCCGGGCGTCAGGCGGGGACGATCTTGCCGTCCGCCACCGCGTACGACATTCCGGTCAGTTCGGTGGGGACGTCGGCGGGGACGGCCGCGGTGATCAGGACCTGTTCGGCCGGGGCGACCATCGTGGCGAGGCGGCTGCGGCGGCCCGCGTCCAGTTCGGCGAACACGTCGTCCAGGATGAGGACGGGGTCGTCGCCGTCCGCGCGCAGCAGCTCGAACGCCGCCAGCCGCAGCGCGAGCGCGAACGACCAGGACTCGCCGTGGCTGGCGTAGCCGCGCGCGGGCAGGTCGCCGAGGCCGAGCAGCAGTTCGTCGCGGTGCGGGCCGACCAGGCTGACGCCGCGTTCCAGCTCCTGTTTGCGCGCGTCCGCGACGGCCGTCAACAGGCGGTCCGCGAGTTGTCCCCGGTCTGTGGACAACTCCTCGTCGCCGAGCGAGCTGCGGTAGCGGAGGGCCGCGGCGTCCGAGTGCGGGGCCAGCTCGGCGTACGCGGCGGCGGCGAGCGGACGCAGCGCCGCCGTCAGCTCCAGCCGCGCCGCGAGCAGTTCGGCGCCGGTGCGGGCGAGGTGCGCGTCCCAGACCTCCAGCGTCGCGATGACCTCCGCGCCGGGTGCCCGGCGGTGCGCCGCCGCCGATTTCAGCAGCGCGTTCCGCTGCTTGAGCACGCGGTCGTAGTCGGAGCGGACGCCCGCGAAGCGCGGGGCGCGCAGCGTCAGCAGCTCGTCCAGGAACCGGCGGCGCTCTCCGGGGTCGCCCTTGACCAGGGAGAGGTCCTCGGGGGCGAACAGGACGGTCCGCAGCATCCCCAGGATCTCGCGCGGGCGGGGGACGGGGGAGCGGTTCAGCCGCGCCCGGTTCGCCCTCCCCGGGTTGATCTCCAGTTCGACCAGGGCCTTGCGCCCGTCCTTGACCAGACCCGCGCGGACGACCGCGCGCGGCGCCCCCTGCCGGACGAGCGGCGCGTCGGACGACGCGCGGTGGCTGCCGTGCGCCGCGACGTACCCGACGGCCTCCACCAGGTTCGTCTTGCCCTGCCCGTTCGGCCCCACGAACGCGGTCACGCCGGGCTCGAACGCGACCTCGGCGGTGGCGTAGGAGCGGAAGTCCTGAAGCGACAGGTGGGCGACGTACACGAGACACGAGCGTAGGCCCTGCGCCCGGCGCCCCGCCCTCCTTCCCCAACCCTGTGGATAACCCCGACCCGCGCTCGCGATTACCTTCCGTGCCCGTGAGGGATACATCACGTGTTCACCAAGATCAACATCGGGAGCAGAGCATGACCACCAGGCATCTCGTCGGGACGGCCGCCGCGCTGGGCGCCCTCGTCGCCGGATCGCTGGCGGCCGCGCCGGCCGCGTCCGCCGACGCCGACCTCTTCGGCCACCACGCGCGCCACCACGGCTACGTCGCCTCGGAGACGGTGCTGTCGAACGACGCGCTGGCCCGCGCGTCCAAGGCGCTGGTGAGATCGGCCCGCCGCCACGGGAACCAGCTCGTGACGATGGTCATCATGGATCGGTCCGGCGTCATCCGGCTCGTGGTCCGGACGGTGAACGCCGGGCCGCAGACCTACGAGTCCGCCAAGCGGAAGGCGTACACGGCCGTCGCGTTCGGACGCCCCACCAGCGCCCTGGCCGGCAACGAGACCATCAAGCAGATCCCGGGGACGCTCGTCCTGCCCGGCGGCGTGCCCGTCATCCACCGGGGCTTCCCGATCGCGGGCATCGGCGTCGGCGGCGCGCCCGACGGCCGGATCGACGAGTCCATCGCCAACGACGTCCTCGCGGCCGTCCGGGGCTGAGACTCGCGCCCCGGACGGCCGACGAAGCCGTCCGGGGCCGTCCGGGGCCGTCAGACGGGCGGCGGCGGCACGTCGGCGCCGGGGGAGTCGGCCCCCTTCGCCCCCTCGACCGCGTGCCCGCCGAACTGGTTGCGCAGGGCGGCGACGACCTTCATCGCGGGCGAGTCGTCCTGCCGCGAGGAGAACCGGGCGAACAGCGACGCGGTGATCGCGGGCAGCGGGACGGCGTGGTCCACGGCGGCCTGGACCGTCCACCGCCCCTCACCGGAGTCGTTGGCGTATCCACGGATCTCGTCGAGCTGTGGATCGTCGGCGAGCGCCCGGTTCATCAGGTCCAGCAGCCAGGACCGGATGACCGTGCCCTCCTGCCAGCTCCGGAACGTCTCCGGCACGTTCGTGACGACGTCGGACGCCTCGATCAGCTCGTAGCCCTCGCCGAACGCCTGCATCATCGCGTACTCGATGCCGTTGTGGACCATCTTCACGAAGTGCCCGGCGCCGACCTTCCCGGAGTGGACGAAGCCGTACTCCCCCTCCGGCTTCAGCGTCTCGAAGACCGGCATCAGCCGGTCGACGTGCTCCTGCTCACCGCCGACCATCAGCGCGTAGCCGTTCTGGAGGCCCCACACGCCGCCGCTGACGCCGCAGTCCACGAACCCGACGCCGATGGCGCGCAGCTCGTCGCCGTGCTTCTGGTCGTCCACATAGTGGGAGTTGCCGCCGTCCACGATGACGTCGCCGGGCTGCAAGAGCTTCCCCAGGCTGTGGACGGTGTCGCGGGTCGGCTGCCCGGCCGGCACCATCACCCACACGGCGCGCGGCGGGGCGAGGCGCTCGACCAGCTCCTCCAGGGAGCCGACGTCGCTGACCTTCGGATCGCGGTCGAACCCGACGACCGTGTGGCCTCCGCGACGCAGGCGTTCGGCCATGTTGCCGCCCATCCTGCCCAGGCCGATCATGCCCAGCTCCATGCTCCGACTCCCCTTGTGGACGACTGTGGACGACGTTTTCTCCGTCCACATCCGATGATCCCGCTATGCCCCCGATATTTCTCCCTACCCCGTCAGACGCACCGGCATGATGAGGTACCGGTAGTTCGGGTTCTCGCCGTCCTGCGGCGGCTTCCCGGTGAGGACGGCCGGCTTGGTCGGCGTGGTGAACGACAGCCGCGCCGTGTCCGAGCCGATCGCCGACAGCCCGTCGAGCAGGAACCCGGGGTTGAAGGCGATGTCGATGTCCTCGCCCTCCAGCGTGGCCTCCAGCGCCTCGACGGCCTGCGCCTCGTCGCCCGTCCCGGCCTCCAGCACGACCTCGCCCTGGCGGAACGACAGCCGCACCGGCGTGTTGCGCTCGGCGACCAGCGAGACGCGCTTGACGGCCTCGATGAACGGCGCGGTGGTGACCTCGGCGAGGCCCGCGTACTCGCTCGGCAGCAGCGAGCGGTACTTGACGAAGTCGCCGTCGAGCAGCCGGGACGTCGTGCGCCGTCCGCCGCCCTCGAAGCCGATCATGCCCTCGCCCGCGCCGCCGCCGGTGGCCGCGAGCGCGATCGACACCTCGGCGCCGGCGGTCAGCGACTTGGCCGTGTCCGCGAGCGTCTTGGCGGGCACCAGCGCGACGGACGCGAAGTCCGGCCGCTCCGGCTTCCAGTGCAGTTCGCGGACCGCGAGGCGGTAGCGGTCGGTCGAGGCGAGCGTGACGGTCTCGCCCTCGATCTCGACGCGGACGCCGGTCAGCATGGGGATCGTGTCGTCGCGTCCGGCGGCGATGGCGACCTGGGCCACGGCCGCGGCGAACTCGTCGCTGCCGACCGCGCCCGCCGCCGGGGGCATCTCCGGCAGCGTCGGGTAGTCCTCCACAGGCATCGTCATGAGGGTGAACTTCGCGCTGCCGCAGCGGAGCATCACCTTGGCCCCGTCCGTGGTGACTTCCACAGGGTGGGGAGGAAGGCTGCGCGAGATCTCGGCGAGCAGCCGTCCGGACACCAGGGCCGTGCCCGGCTCCTCGGTCTCGATGTCGGTGGCGACCTGAGCGGACACCTCGTAGTCGAACGCCGACAGCTTCAGCCGGTCTCCGGCCGCGATGTGCATCCCGGCGAGCACGGGGACCGGGGGGCGCACCGGGAGGGTGCGCGCCGTCCAGGCCACGGCGTCGGCCAGGGCGTCTCTGTCGATGCGGAACTTCACGGAACCCGCCTCCTGCAGGTGTCGGACAGCGTGCGGTGCGCAGGCCCTGGGACGCGCTCGGCGCGCGTTTTCCCCAGGCCCTGATTTGAGCTGTTCTTTTTCTTGGTTAGAGACAAGGGGTAGTACTCGTAGTAGGGGCTGTGGATACTGGGGACAACCCGTGTTTCCGCAGGTGAGACCGCGAATCGTCGTCCCCAGGCCCTGTGGGTGGACGGTGGACGACGGAGGACGGCCTGGGGACGGCCGATCCTGTCCCCACAGGTCATCCCCACGTCATCCACCGGTTGTCCACGGGTTGTCCCCAGATCATTTTCGTCGGCGTCGCCGAGCCGGATTCGGTCCTGCGGTGTCCACAGTTCGTCCCCAGGACTTCCACAGGTTGTCCACGGCTTCGTCCCCATGATGCCGGGCGGCCGTCCACAGGGGTCGGCAAACCGTCCACACTTCATCCACACGTCTTCCTCAGGTTTTCCACGGGCGATCCCCAGGTTGTCCCCAAGGTTGTCCACAGGGTGTGCGTGGCGGTCAGTGCTTACGGGCCTGGTGCTTGATCCGGCCCGTAAGCTCCGTCACCTGGTTGTAGATGGCCCGCCGTTCGGCCATCAAGCTGCGGATTTTACGTTCCGCATGCATGACGGTCGTGTGGTCGCGCCCCCCGAACTGGGCGCCGATTTTGGGTAGAGATAGGTCGGTTAGTTCCCGGCACAGGTACATCGCTATTTGCCTGGCGGTCACAAGCATCCTCGACCTGGACGGTCCACAGAGGTCTTCGATCGTCGTCCCGAAGTACTCCACAGTCTGCGCCATGATCATCATGGCAGTGATCTCCGGACCGGAGTCGTTGGGGATGAGGTCCTTCAGGACGATGCCCGCGAGCTTCATGTCGACCGACTGCCGGTTCAGGCTCGCGAACGCCGTCACCCGGATCAGCGCGCCCTCCAGCTCGCGGATGTTCGTCGCGATCTGCGAGGCGATGAACTCCAGGACGTCCGGCGGCGCCGCCAGGCCCTCCTGCCGCGCCTTCTTCTGCAGGATCGCGATGCGCGTCTCCAGCTCGGGCGGCTGGACGTCCGTCGTGAGGCCCCACTCGAACCGGTTGCGGAGACGGTCTTCCAGCGTCACCAGCTCCTTGGGGGGACGGTCGCTGGAGATCACGATCTGCTTGCTCGCGTTGTGGAGGGTGTTGAACGTGTGGAAGAACTCCTCCTGCGTCTGTTCCTTGCCCTCCAGGAACTGGATGTCGTCCACGAGCAGGATGTCCACGTCCCGGTAGCGGCGGCGGAACCCGTCCGCCTTGCCGTCCCGGATCGAGTTGATGAAGTCGTTCGTGAACTCCTCGGAGCTGACGTACCGGACGCGCGCCCCGTTGAACAGACTCTGCGCGTAGTGGCCGATCGCGTGCAGCAGGTGCGTCTTGCCGAGGCCGGAGTCGCCGTAGATGAACAGCGGGTTGTACGCCTTGGCGGGCTGCTCGGCGACCGCCACGGCCGCCGCGTGCGCGAACCGGTTGGACGAGCCGATGACGAACGTCTCGAACGTGTACTTCGGGTTCAGCCGGTCGTGCTGCTGGGCCGCCGCGCCGCCCTTGCCCTTGCGGGACGCGGGGTCGTCGCCGGCGTCCGGCTCGGCGGGCTCGCGGCCGGTGCCCTGCGGCTCCTGCTGCCCGCCCCCCGGACGGGACGGGGCGCCGAGCGTGCGGTCGTTCAGGTGGGAGCCGCCCTGGAGCTGCGGCGGGACGGACGGGACGCCGCCCTTCTCGTACCCGCCCTGCCCGTCGTAGGGGTCGTCGAAGCTATCGGTCCCGGGAAGCGGTCGTCCGCCCCGGCCGCCGGTATAACTGCCGGCGCCCTCGAACGGGCCGCGTCCGCCGTACGCCGGAGGACGGGCGCCCGCCGGGTAGCCGCGCTCGACGTCGAGCTGCTGGCCCTCCCGGTCGCGCGGGTCACGCAGCTCCAGGTCACGCGGATCCCGCGCGTCGCGCAGTTCGACGTCGCGGGGATCCCGCGCGTCCCGGGTTTCGCGGTCGCGGGCTTCGGCGTCCCGTGGCTCTCGCCCGTCGCGCAGGTCGCGGGTTCCCAATTCGCGCGGGTCACGCGCATCGCGCAGGTCGCGGGGTCCCAGCTCGCGTGAGTCCCGTGCGTCGCGGGGTTCGAGTTCGCGCGAATCCTGCGGGTCGCGTGGTTCGAGGTCCCGCGGGTCTCGTGCGTCGCGGGGTTCAAGGCCCCGCGCCTCACGGGTCTCAAGGTCGCGCGGTTCGCGCTTGCCGCGAGCGTCGCGGTCGCGCGGTTCCCGGGCGTCGCGGTCCCGTGGCTCGCGCCCGTCGCGGTCACGGGGTTCGCGTCCGTCGCGGGATTCGCGGGATTCGCGGGGTTCGCGGGCGTCCCGGTCGCGGGGCTCACGGCCGTCGCGCGGGTCGCGGTCGCGGGGCTCGCGGTCGCGCGGGTCTCGGGCGTCGCGGTCGCGTCCGTCGCGCGGCGGCCAGCCGCGATCGTCCTCATCCTGTGGATAACCGCCCGGCGTGGGACCGGGGACGCCGTGCTGGGGACGTCCGCCGAAACCCTGGTCCTTATAAGAAGGTTCGCCGTACCCGCGGTCGCCGTACTCGCGGTCGTAGGAACGGTCCTCCGTGCCGTACGGCTTCTCGGGATACGGCTCGGCGCCGTGGTCGCGGCGCCCGCCCGGGGCGCCCTGGTCGCGGTCGGCGGGCGGCGGGGGCGGCTCGGGCTGGACGGTCACCGCGACGCGGATCTCCCGGCCCAGCTCGTGGGAGAGCGCCTGCGTGATGAGGTCGCGCAGGCGCGTTTCCAGGGCGTCCTTGGCGAACTCGTTGGGGGCGGCGAGCAGCGCGGTGCCCTCGATCAGGGCCAGCGGACGGACGAGCGGGAGCCACGCACGGTAGCTCGGGGCCAGGTCGCGCTCGGCCAGGGAGGAGAGGGCGCGTACCCAGACCGACCCGAGATCCTGACCGTCCATGCGCAAGGTCCCTCCCCCACTGCTCCGCTCACCGGAGCGTCTACCGCCCGGCCGTCACGACGGTTGCGGATCGTCTCTGCGAGCACGGTGCCGCCGCGGAAGCCCTTACTCTCTCATGAGTTGTCCACAGAGTTGTCCACATGCTGTGCATGACGGTGGAGTCCCCTGTGTAAAACCCCACAGCAGGGAACGAGCGACTTCTGGGACGTGGTGAGGCGGTGACCGCCGCGGAGCGCGGGGCAAGGGGAACAAGGCCGTTCGGACGTCGCCGATACGGCGAGAGGCACGACACTAACGCCGCAAGAACCCCGCTCGCAACACGAACGCCCACCTGTGGAGAACCCTCTCGAACCTTGTCCACAGCCTTGAACACCGTCCAGTCCCGACCATCCACAACCCGTGATCACCCGGCCCCCCGCGGACCCGGCCTTGGACAGTGATCTATGCGCGCCAAGGCCACGGAGAACAAGGCGCGCCGCACACCACCGACCACCGAAGATCCACACCGCGCCCCGAGTTATCCACAGCTTCACGCCCAACCGCCCCAACCAACCCGAAGCACACCCCATCCGGTGCGGCCGGGTCCGGAGAGGTGACGGGGGTCGGTTCGGGCCGGATTGCGGGAGTGGCGACGCGGTTCGGTTTGACCGGAAGGCGAATCGGCCCGTAACGTGCTGAGGTCGAGACGCATCGACGGAGATGACGCGTGCCCGCCGCCTGGCAGGCCCCCGCTGCGGGGGACCGGACGCGGACCCGTGATGCGAGCTATCGCGCCCTGGCAGACCGTATCGACCGCAGCACCTGGAGCCTTCAAGTGAGCAAGCGTACTTTCCAGCCGAACAACCGCCGTCGCCACAAGAAGCACGGCTTCCGGCTCCGGATGCGCACCCGCGCCGGCCGTGCCGTGCTGGCCGCGCGTCGCGGCAAGGGCCGCGCGCGCATCGCGGTCTGACCGGACCGACCCCGACCGCACCGAACCAGCCATGCTGTCGCCGGCGAACCGGATGCGGCGGCGGGACGAGTTCGGCGTGGCCGTCCGGCGCGGTCAGCGCGCCGGACGGCCGACGCTCGTCCTGCACCTGCTGACTCGTCCGGACGTGCCGGACCCGCCGCTCGTCGGCTTCGTCGTGGCACGGTCCGTCGGCAACGCCGTCGTACGCAACCGGGTACGGCGGCGGCTGCGTCACCTGATGCGCGATCACGTGCATCGCCTGCCGCGCGGTAGCCTGCTCGTAGTGCGCGCGAACCCCGCCGCGGCGGAGGCGCGCGCCGACGACCTGGCAGCGGACCTGGACTCGGCGCTGGAGCGCGTCCGTCGACGTCCGGCACGGCCCACGTCCAAGGGGCGGAGATGACGAGTGCCACCGACGACCCGAGCCTCGCGGCCCGGGCGCTGATCCTGCTCGTCCACGGCTACCGTCGCCTCCTCAGCCCGCTCCTCGGCGGGCAGTGCCGCTTCCACCCGACGTGCAGCGCGTACGGTCTCGAAGCGCTCCAGGTGCACGGCGCCCTGCGCGGCACCTGGCTGACGGCCCGGCGGATCGGCCGGTGCCATCCCTTCAACCGCGGCGGCCACGATCCCGTCCCGCCGCGCGGGGACGCGCCCGCGCCCGAGGCGCCCTCCGGCCGCTCCGGCGGCCCCGCCCTAGCAGAGCCCAAGGAGCTGCCCGGTGCTTGACTGGCTATACGAGATCGTCTCCCAGCTCATCGTGTGGATCCACGCCGCGCTGAGCCTGGTCGTCCCCGAGGACAGCGGGTGGGCCTGGGGCGGCTCGATCATCCTGCTCACGGTGCTGCTGCGGCTGCTGATGGTGCCGCTGTTCGTCAAGCAGATCCACGCGTCGCGGAAGATGCAGGAGCTGAACCCGAAGGTCCAGGCGCTGCGCAAGAAGTACAAGAACGACAAGCAGCGCATGAACCAGGAGGTCATGAAGCTCTACCAGGAGAACGGCGCGAACCCGCTGTCGGGCTGCCTGCCGCTCCTGGTGCAGATGCCGGTGTTCATCGGCCTCTTCCAGACGCTGAAGCGCATCTCCGACGCCAAGCAGGGCCACAGCGTCTTTGCGATGAGCTGGGACCTCGTCCACAGCGCGCAGCGCGCGAACATCTTCAGCGCCCACATCCCGGACACGTTCCTCAACGCGTGGAGCGACAAGACGTGGAGCGCGATCATCGTCACCGGCCTCGCCGTGGTGATCAGCTCGTGCACGACGTTCTTCAGCGTCCGGTCCAGCATGAAGCGCCAGCCCGCCGCCACCGGCGACGCCAACCCGATGGCGCAGGCGCAGAAGATGATGGTGTTCCTCGCGCCGCTGTTCGGCCTGTTCGGCCTCGGGTTCCCGCTGGGCGTCCTGATGTACTGGGTGACGTCGAACAGCTGGACGCTCGCGCAGCAGAACTACATCTTCGCCAAGTTCCCGCCGCCCGGATCCGAGGCGGAGAAGGCCAAGGAGGCCAAAGAGGCCAAGGCCGCGAAGAACGGGCAGGCGCCGGGCGGGCTGAAGACCAAGCTGACCAAGGCCGCCCAGGACGAGCCGGCGCCGGTGGAGGACGACAAGCCGAAGGTCGTCCGGAACCAGCCGACGCGCAAGTCGCGAAGCAAGCGCAGCGGCACCCCGAAGCGTTAGTTTGACTGTCCGGACTCGTCCACGAAGGAGTTCCCGTTGAGCCAGACCGACACCACCGAGGTCGACGTCCAGGCGCTCGAGCAGGAGGGCGAGATCGCCGCCGACTACATCGAGGGCCTGCTGGACATCGGCGACTTCGACGGCGACATCGACATGGACGTCGAGGGTGAGCGCGCCGTCGTCGCCGTGGTCGGGGCGTCCCTGGACGAGCTGGTCGGCAAGCGCGGCGAGGTGCTGGAGGCGCTCCAGGAGCTGACGCGGCTCGCCGTCCACCGGCAGACCGGGAACCGCACCCGGCTCATGCTCGACATCGGCGGCTACCGGGAGCGCCGCCGCGCCGAGCTGGCCGCGCTGGGCGCGGACGTGTCCGCCGAGGTCCAGAAGAGCGGGCAGCCGAAGCCGCTGGCGCCGATGACGCCGTTCGAACGCAAGATCGTCCACGACGCGATCGCGGCGGCGGGGCTGCGCAGCGAGTCCGAGGGCGAGGAGCCCGAGCGTTTCGTGGTGGTCTACCCGAGCTGATCCGCATGTCGAACGGCCCCGGCACCAGGGATGGTGCCGGGGCCGTCGCGTGTTCGCGGGCTCCCCGTCGCCCGTGCCGGGGTCAGCGGCGGCCCGGCGGGTTGTTCTGCCGGGCGGGGTCCTGCTGGTAGGCGGGATCGTTGGCGTAGGCGGGATCGTTGGCGAGCGCGGGATCGTCGGGTTCGCGCGGGCGCGACTCGGCGGCGGGCCGGGCCGCGACGGGACGTTCCACGATGCGTTCGGTCGGCGGGGCCTGCGTGACCGGACGCTCCACGACGCGCTCCTCGCGGAAGACCGTGTCGCCGTCGGGCGACGGCGGCGTCTCCACGAGCTGCGCGGCGCGGCGGCGCGGACGGGTGTAGGCGTAGGTGAACACCATGCTGGCGATTCCCACGAGCATGAGGATCGCGCCGACCAGGTGAATGTCGATTCCACTGAGGTCGAACCGGACGGCGAACGCGAGGATCGCCCCGATGGCGATGAACGCCAGACTGACTCCGATTCCCATCGGCCGGAGCCTCCTTCCATGACGAGCGGGCAGCACCGGAGGGCTCTCTACCCCGTCTGCCGCGAATATGCCTGCGGCACCGGGCCCGCGTGTGTCCGCCGTCCGCGGTTTTGTGGAACGATGCGTTCGGTGGGGATCGCAAGTGAGGTTTTCGGCGACGCGCTGCCGGTCGCGGAGCGGTACGCGGAGTTTCTCGCCGGTGCCGGGGTCGAGCGCGGTCTGATCGGGCCGCGCGAGGCGGACCGGCTGTGGGAGCGCCATCTGATCAACTGCGCCGTCGCGGCCGAGGCGATCCCCGAAGGGGCGACGGTCGTGGACATCGGCTCGGGGGCGGGGCTGCCCGGTCTCGTGCTGGCGATCGTCCGGCCCGACCTGGCGGTGACGCTGCTGGAACCGCTGCTGCGCCGGACGACCTTCCTGCACGAGGCGGTCGAGCTGCTCGGGCTGACGAACGTCGAGGTGCGGCGCGGACGCGCGGAGGAGTCGGCGCGGGACCTGTCCGCCGACGTCGCGACGGCGCGGGCGGTGGCGCCGCTGGAACGGCTCGTGACCTGGGCGCTTCCGCTGCTGCGTCCGGGCGGGGAACTGCTGGCGCTGAAGGGCGAGCGCGCGGCTGCGGAACTGGACGAGGCGCGTCCGGTCCTCCAGCGTTTCGGTGTGCGGACGGCCGAACTGCTCCAAGTCGGGCAAGGTAAGGTCGAGCCGCCGACAACGCTTGTCCGAGTGGTCGCGGATCGCACCCCCCGGCGCGCTCCACGGTCGAGGAAGAGGTCTTCATGAGCACGGGACCAGGACTGGGCCGGCCCGACCGCGCCGGCGAGCCCACCGACGACGAGCCGACCGAGACGTCCGGCGAACCGGGGGAGTCCGAGCCGGGTGAGCCCCGGTCCGGGCATGCGATGTGGGGAAGTACGACGTCCGGTACGGCGGAGAACGTCGGCTATGTACCGACGGGACGGAGCGCCACGGTGCCCGCTCCGCGTCGGGGACGCTCATCTCAGGGGGAGTCAGAACTCGTGCGCGAGGCGCTCAAGGACGCCAAGGTTTCACGGGAAACCGGAGCGGCGACCAGCACGGCCGCGAGCCGCAGCGGCGACCGGGAATGGCCGCGTCCGGAGCGCTGCCGGGTCATCACGATCGCGAACCAGAAGGGCGGCGTCGGGAAGACCACCAGTTCGGTGAACCTGGCGGCGTCGCTGGCGATGCACGGCGCGCAGGTGCTCGTCGTGGACCTCGACCCGCAGGGCAACGCGTCCACGGCGCTCGGCATCGACCACCACGCCGAGGTGCCGTCGATCTACGACGTGCTGATCGAGGACATGCCGCTGGCGGAGATCGTCGTCCCGGCGCCCGAGATCCCGAACCTGTTCTGCGCTCCGGCGACGCTGAACCTGGCCGGCGCGGAGATCGAGCTGGTCTCCAAGGTGGCGCGCGAGTCGCGGTTGCAGCGTGCGCTGGAGGCGTACGACAAGGAGAAGTTCGACTACGTCCTCATCGACTGCCCGCCGTCGCTCGGCCTGCTGACGGTGAACGCGCTGGTCGGCGGGGAGGAACTGCTCATCCCGATCCAGTGCGAGTACTACGCGCTGGAGGGCCTGGGCCAGCTCATCCGGACCGTGGACCTCGTGAAGGCGCACCTCAACCCGACGCTGAGCGTGTCCACGATCCTGCTGACGATGTACGACGCGCGGACGCGGCTGGCGGCGCAGGTCGCCGAGGACGTCCGCAACCATTTCGGGGACGTCGTCCTCGGCACGGTGATCCCCCGGAGCGTCCGCGTCTCCGAGGCGCCGAGCTACGGACAGTCCGTCATGACCTACGACCCGGGGTCCAGCGGGGCGCTCGCCTACAGTGAGGCGGCGTCCGAGATGGCCCACCGTGGAGCGGGAGCCGTGCAGTGAGCCAGCCACGCCGCGGTCTCGGCAAGGGACTCGACGCGCTCATTCCGACCGGGCCGCCGCCTTCGGTGCCCGCGCCGGCGGGTGCGGCTGATCCGGTGCCGTCCGGGCCACTGACGGGCGCGCCGGTCGCCGGCGCGTACTTCGCCGAGCTGGCACCGACGACGATTCGCCCGAACCCCTGGCAGCCGCGCGATCATTTCGATGAGGACGCGCTGGCCGAGCTGGCGGAATCCATTTCGATGGTGGGTCTGCTCCAGCCGATCGTCGTCCGGCGGATCGACGATCCGGAGCACGAGTACGAGCTGATCATGGGCGAGCGGCGCTGGCGGGCGTCGCAGGTCGCCGGGCTGAGCGCGGTCCCGGCGATCATCCGGGCGACGTCCGACGACGACATGCTCCGCGACGCGCTCATGGAGAACCTGCACCGCCAGCAGCTCAACGCGC
Source organism: Actinomadura rubteroloni (assembly GCF_002911665.1). Classification (NCBI taxonomy): domain Bacteria; kingdom Bacillati; phylum Actinomycetota; class Actinomycetes; order Streptosporangiales; family Thermomonosporaceae; genus Actinomadura; species Actinomadura rubteroloni. The sequence continues at coordinate 704,882 of NZ_MTBP01000001.1, read as the reverse complement.
TGGAGGAGGCGGCGGCCTACCAGCAGCTCCTGGACGACTTCGGCGTCACCCACGACCAGCTTGCCCGGCGCATCGGACGGTCGCGTCCGCACATCAGCAACACGCTGCGGCTGCTGAACCTGCCGCGGGCCGTCCAGGTGCGCCTGGCCGCCGAGGTGATCTCGGCCGGGCACGCCCGTGCGCTGCTGTCGCTGGACAGCGTCGAGGCGCAGGAGCTGCTGGCCAAGCGGATCGTCGCCGAGGGCCTGTCGGTGCGGGCCGTCGAGGAGATCATCGCACTGCGCGAGGTCGAGGACGGGCCGTCGGCGCCGCGTCAGGGCCGCCGTAAGAAGCCGGTCGCGCCGGAGCTGAAGCGGCTCGCGGACCGGCTGTCGGACCGGTACGAGACGAAGGTCCGCGTCGATCTCGGCCGGAACAAGGGCAAGATCGTGGTGGAGTTCGCGTCCCTGGAGGACCTGGAGCGCATCATCGCGTCGATGGCGCCGGAGGAGGCGGGCGTCGCGACGGAGGGTCCGTGACGTTCGCCGGGCTGCGCGGCGACTGCGGGCAGTGCTTCGGGCTGTGCTGCGTCGCGCTGCCGTTCGCCGTGTCGTCGGATTTCGCGGTGGACAAGGCGGCGGGCGAGCCGTGCCGCAACCTCCTCGCCGACTCGCGCTGCTCGATCCACGACCGTCTTCCCGCCGCCGGGTTCCGGGGCTGCACGGTGTTCGACTGCTTCGGCGCGGGGCAGCGGGTGTCGCAGGAGACGTTCGGCGGCCGGGACTGGCGCTCGTCCCCGTCGGCGTCGGCGATGTTCCGGACGTTCCCGGTCGTGCGGGCGCTGCACGAGCTGCTCTGGTACGTCACCGAGGCGCTGGAGCGGGCGGACGCGGCGGACGTCCACGACGAACTGCGCACGGCCCGCAAGGAGATCGACGCGGTGGCGTCCGGGACGCCGGACGAACTGGCCGCCGTAGACGTGAACGCTCTGCGCGACGCGGTGAACGCCCTGCTGCTGCGGGTGAGTGAGGCCGTCCGCGCCCCTGAGGCCACCCCCGGCGCGACGCCGGACGCCGGCTCACGCGAGCGGAACGCGGCCGGATCGCCGTCCAGAACGGCCCGGCAGGGCGCTGGCGCGTCGTCGCGCGGGAAGCGCCGTGGCGCGAAGGTGGCCGTCGTGCCACGGAGCGGGAAGCACGCTGATCTGCGTGGCGTGAACTGGCGGGGCGAGGATCTGGTCGGTGCGTCGCTGCGAGGCGCCGATCTGCGCGGGGCGAACCTGCGCGGCGCATGCCTGATCACGGCGGATCTGCGTGACGCCGATCTGCGGCGCGCCGACCTCATCGGCGCGGACCTCCGCGACACGGATCTGTGTGGGGCGGACCTGACGGACGCGCTGTTCCTGACCGTCCCGCAGCTCGCGGCGGCCCGAGGCGACGCGGCGACGCGTCTCCCCCGCCATCTCGACGCGCCCGCGCACTGGACGCCCTAACCGCGCTGTTTCACGGGAAACCAACAGCGACACGCACGCCGCCGAGCGCGCCGCTTTCCGGCCCGCCACCATGCGACACACCGAACGCGCCGGTGGCCGACGTGCGGGCGGGCGATGCGCCGGGCGAGCTGGTGGCCGACGCGCCGCCGGGCGACATGCCAGGTGAGCCGGTGGACCGCGCGCCGGGCAGCGGAGCGGCCGGCGCGCCCGAATCGGGCGGTCTCGGCCGCGAACTGGACATGCTCGGCCGCGTTCGAGGCGACCCGTTTCACGGGAAACCAACAGCGATACACACGACGCCGAGGGCGCGCCCGTATCGGCCGAGTCTGTTTCACGGGAAACGTGGTTTCACGGGAAACCGCAGGACGGGGTTTGCTCGTGATGGGGAAAGTTCGTGCCTGGTGCGGGGAAGGGGTGGGCGGGGAGGTGCGGATGTCGGACGGACGGGTCGTCATCGTCAGCGGGCCGCCGGGTGCGGGCAAGAGCACGGTGGCGCGGGTGCTCGCCGAACGTGTCGCGCCCAGCGTCCATGTCCATGGGGACGACTTCTGGGGGTTCATCCGGCGCGGGCGCATCGCGCCGTACCTGCCGGAGTCGGCGGCGCAGAACGCCGTCGTCATCGGTATCGCCGCGCGGGCCGCCTGTGGCTACGCCGCCGCCGGGTACGAGGTGTTCTATGACGGCATCGTCGGGCCGTGGTTCCTCGACGCGTTCCGGGCGGCGAGCGCGGAGCGCGGTGTCGAGCTTCATTACGTCGTGCTGTACCCGGACGTCGACACCGTGCTGCGCCGCGCCGCCGGGCGCGGCCCCGAGATGCTGCGGGCGCCCGAGCCGATCCGGTCGCTGCACGAGCAGTTTCGCGACCTCGGCGCGCTGCGCGCCCACGCGCTGGACTCGGCCGTCCTCACGATCGAGGAGACCGCCGACGCCATCGAACGCCGGCTCGCGAAGGGCGCGCTCCGCCTGCCGTAGTTTCCCGTGAAACCGTCAGCGGGTCTCGTCCAGGCGGCGCACCAGGAGGTCCCGGCAGACCGTCCCGAGGTCGAGGCCCGCCGCCGCGACGGCGCGCGGCAGCAGGCTCGTCTCGGTCATCCCCGGCGCCACGTTGACTTCGAGGAAGCGGACCTCGCCGGACGCGTCCACGATGAGGTCCGTCCGGGACAGGTCGCGCAGCCCGAGCGCCCGGTGCGCGGTGACGGCGGCGGCCGTGGCGGCGTCGGCGGCGGCCGTGGACAGCCGGGCCGGCGTCACGAACGCCGTGTCCCCCGCGTCGTACCGGGCGGTGTAGTCGTACAGCCCGTGCGGCGCGACGATCTCGACGGCGGGCAGCGCGACCGGCCCGGACGGCCGTTCGATCACGCTCACCGCCACCTCCGTCCCGGAGACGTACTGCTCGACGAGCGCCGCGTCCCCGTAGGCGAAGCACCCGACCATCGCCGCCGACAGGTCCGCCGCCTCCCGCACCACCGACGCGCCCAGCGCCGACCCGCCGCGCGTCGGTTTCACGAACAACGGCAGCCCGAGCCGCGACACGATCCGGTCCAGCACGGCCGCCGCGCCGAGGTCGTAGAAGATCTCCTTCGGCAGCGCGACGGAACGCGGCGTCGACACGCCCGCGCGCCGCACGACGGCCTTGGCGGCGGGCTTGTCCCACGCGACGCGGCATGCGTCCGGCCGCGCCCCGATGTACGGCAGCTCCAGCAGTTCGAGGACGCCGCGCACCGACCCGTCCTCCCCGGCCGTGCCGTGCAGGACGGGGAACACCGCGTCCGGACGGTCCCGCGCGAGGGCGTCCAGCAGTGTCGCGTCGGCGTCGCGCAGCTCGACGGGGACGTCCAGGGCGCGCAGCGCGTCCGCCACGCGCCGCCCCGAGCGCAGCGAGACCTCCCGCTCGTACGACAGGCCTCCGGCGAGGACGACGACGTGCCCGAGTTCCACAACTGCTCCCTCACACGAGAAAGGGTCGGCTCCCCCGGCGGAGGAGCCGACCCTGACGACGATCGCCGGTCAGACGACGCCAGGCCCGGGGGTGTGCACCCCGCCGGACGCGGCGCCCGGCCGGACTCCACCGAAAGTGTCCCGCATCCGGATCTCCGATTCGATCACGCCCGCGAGCCGCCGTACGCCCTCGCGGATCCGGTCCGGCTCGGGGAAGCAGTAGGACAGGCGCATGTTGCGCCGTCCGCCGCCGTCGGCGTAGAACCCGGTGCCGGGGACGTAGGCGACGCGCTCGGCGATGGCGCGGGGGGCCATCGCCTTGGCGTCCAGGCCCTCGGGCAGCGTGAGCCAGACGAAGAAGCCGCCGCCGGGACGCGTCCACGTGCAACCGTCCGGCATGAGCGCGTCGAGCGCGTCGAGCATCGCGTCGCGCCGCGACCGGTACAGCTCGCGGAACGACTTGATCTGCTCGCGCCACGGCTGCGTCGTCAGGTACTCGCGGACGGCCACCTGCGACAGCGCCGGATGGCACAGCACGGCGGACTCGGCGGCGAGGACGAGCTTGGCCCGGACGGCGTGCGGCGCGAGCGCCCATCCGACCCGCAGCCCGGACGCGATCGTCTTGGAGAACGAGCCGAGGTAGATGACGCGCTCGGAGTCGTCGGCGCGCATGGCCCGGGTGGGCTCGCCGTCGAAGCCGAGCAGGCCATACGGATTGTCCTCGATGACCAGAACGTCGTACGCGGCGCAGATCTCCAGGATCTGGGCGCGCCGGGCGGTGGTGAGCGTGACGCCGGACGGGTTCTGGAAGTTCGGCACCGTGTAGAGGAACTTGACGCGGCGGCCCTCGCGGGTGAGCCGGTCGAGCGTCTCGCGGAGCGCGGCGGGGATGAGGCCGCCCTCGTCCAGCGGGACGTGGACGACGTCGGCCTGGTAGGAGGCGAACGTGCCGAGCGCCCCCACGTAGGACGGCGCCTCGGCGAGGACCACGTCGCCCGGGTCCACGAAGATCTTGGTGACGAGGTCGAGGGCCTGCTGCGCGCCGACCGTGACGACGACGTCGTCGGCGGACGCGGTGATGCCCTCCAGGGCCATGACGTCGCAGATCCGCTCGCGGAGCACGACGTCGCCCTGCGCGGACCCGTACTGGAGCGCCTCGGCGCCCCGGTTCGCCACGAGGTCGCCGATCATGTCGCCGACGACGTCCAGCGGCAGCGCGGACACGTACGGCGCCCCGCCGGCCAGCGAGACGACCTCGGGACGGGCGACCATCGCGAACAGTGCGCGGATCTCCGACGGCACCATGCCTGCTGCACGGGCCGCGTAGCGATCGGAGTAGGCATCTGTTCGCGCGTGCTGTTCCACGAGGCACCTCCGAGGGGTGATCGGAATCTCTTTCAACCTACGGCATCGCGGCCGTCCGGCTGGACGGCGGGGGCGGTGTTCCGACCGTCTTCCGATACGATGCCCGAGGACCCCGGCCGGTTGGCGGGACTTTCGGGGAAGTGGCCGTCCGCCGCACCGGCCCGGCGCGGTCCGATTCCGCTCCGCCGCTCGCCCCCGCGACCGGCGGGCGAACTCAGGGGGTGGCCCGTCCGGTGTCGCGTCGGCTCGTGAACATCACGCTCGACAACCTCGACGACCTGCCGCACCGCTGTCGCCGGTGCGTGTTCTGGGAGCTGGACGCCGTCGCGCATGACCGGGCGGTCACGAGCGGGGGCGCCGCGCTGGAGAAGGAGGCCTGGGTCTCCTCCACGCTCCTGGAATGGGGCTCCTGCGGCAAGCTGCTCTACGTGGACGACGTCCCGGCCGGGTTCGTGCTGTTCGCGCCCCCGCTGTACGTGCCGCGCTCGGTGGCGTTCCCGACGAGCCCGGTGAGCGCCGACGCCGTCCTCCTGATGACCGCCCACATCCTGCCCGAGTACACCGGCGGCGGGCTCGGCCGGATGCTCGTGCAGGGCGTCGCGAAGGACCTGACGCGGCGCGGCGTGAAGGCGATCGAGGCGTTCGGCGACCTGAAGGGCGCGGACGGCGGCTGCATGGTCGCGGCGGACTACCTGCTGTCGGTCGGATTCAAGACCGTCCGGCCGCACCACCGCTTCCCGCGCCTGCGGCTGGAGCTGAAGTCGGCCCTGTCGTGGCGTGAGGACGTCGAGGTGGCCCTGGAACGCCTCCTCGGCTCCATGACCCCGGAAGGCATCCTCCGTCCCGCCTGAGCCCGCCTCAGACGCGCGAAGGCCCCCCGGCCGGACGGTCGGGAGGCCTTCGGGGACGGACGCGGTCAGCCGATGAACTCCTGGAGGTCGCGCAGGAGGGCGGCCTTGGGCTTGGCGCCGAGGATCTGCTTGACGACCTCGCCGTCCTTGAAGACGAGCAGGTTCGGGATCTGCATGATCCCGTACTTGCCGGCGGTGCCGGCGTTCTCGTCGGTGTTCAGCTTGACGATCTCCAGCTTGTCGCCGTGCTCCTTGGAGATCTCCTCCAGGACGGGGGCGATCATCCGGCAGGGGCCGCACCACTCCGCCCAGAAGTCGACCAGCACGGGCTTGTCGCTCTTCAGGACCGCGGTCTCGAAGTCGGCGTCGGTCACGGCCTTCATGGCGTCTCTCCTTAGTTCACGCTTCCGGGGCGGCGTCCCGCCCCGGGTCGTCTCAGCCCTTGACGGACAGTTCCGCGGGGTCCTGCTGCGGTACGAGGTCGGCGGCGCCCCGGTCGGCGAGCCAGCGCTCGGCGTCGATCGCGGCGGCGCAGCCGCTCCCGGCGGCGGTGATCGCCTGCCGGTAGACGTGGTCGACGACGTCGCCGCAGGCGAACACGCCGGGGATCTTGGTGCGGGTGGTGGGCGACTCGACGGTCAGGTAGCCCTCGGCGTCGGTGTCGAGCTGCCCGGTGAACAGCTCGCTGCGCGGCAGGTGCCCGATCGCGATGAACAGGCCCGTCACGTCGAGCTGAGACTCTTCGCCGGTGTCACGGTTCCGCAGGACGAGCCCGCTGACGCGGTCGTCGCCGAGGACGTCCGCGACCTCGGTGTTCCACACGAAGCGGATCTTGTCGTTGGCCCGCGCGCGGTCCTGCATGATCTTGCTGGCGCGCAGCGAGTCGCGGCGGTGGATCACGGTGACGGTGCGGGCGAACTTCGTCAGGAACGTCGCCTCCTCCATCGCGGTGTCGCCGCCGCCGACGACGGCGATGTCCTGCTCGCGGAAGAAGAACCCGTCGCACGTCGCGCACCAGGACACGCCGCGTCCCGACAGCCGCTTCTCGTTCTCCAGGCCCAGCTCGCGGTAGCCCGAGCCGGTCGCGACGATGACGGCGTGCGCGCGGTACACGTCGTCGCCGACCTTGACGATCTTGGGCTCGGCGGTCAGGTCGACCTCGGTGACGTCGTCGGTGATCAGCTCGGCGCCGAACCGCTCGGCCTGCTTGCGGAGGCCGTCCATGAGGTCGGGGCCCATGACGCCGTCGGGGAAGCCGGGGTAGTTCTCGACGTCGGTGGTGTTCATCAGCGCACCGCCCGCGGTGACGGACCCCTCGAACAGCAGGGGCTTCAGGTCGCCGCGCGCCGCGTAGATCGCCGCGGTGTACCCGGCGGGACCCGAGCCGATGATGATGACGTTCCTGACGTCGTCGCTCACTGTGCCAGCCTCTCCTCATTCGCCGCGCCGTGCAGTCGCGTCAACCGATCCTAGGGCCGGGTGATTCCCCGGCGGCCGGTGACCGTCACCACCCGCTCGTATGCTGACCGGATGGCGTCGATCCTGCTGTTCCACTCGATGTACGGGCTGCGTCCCGCCGTCACGGCCGCGGCCGACCGGTTCCGCGCGGCGGGCCACGTCGTTCATGTACCCGATCTGTACGAAGGACGCATCGCCGACACCCCCGAAGAGGGCGAGGCGCTCCGCGACGAGATCGGCCGGGACGAGCTGCTGCGCCGCGCGGTGGCCGCCGCCGCGCCGCACGCGGGCGACGGCCTGGTCTACGCGGGGTTGTCGCTCGGCGCGGCCGTCGCGCAGACGCTGGCGCTCGCGGACGAGAAGGCGCGCGGCCTCCTGCTGCTGCACGGCACGTCCGATCTGGCCGACGACGCGCGCACCGAGATCCCGGTGCAGCTCCACGTCGCCGACCCCGACACCTACGAGCCGGTGGACTGGCAGAACGCGTGGTACCTGCGGATGCGCAAGGCGGGCGCCGACGTGGAGGTGTTCCGCTACCCGGGCGCCGGGCACCTGTTCACCGATCCCGACCTGCCCGACTATGACGCCGAGTCCGCCGGGCGGGTGTGGCCGATCGCGCTGGACTTCGTCGACGGGCTGTGAGACGCGGGGCTCCCGGTGCAGGAGCCCCGCGTGTCAGCCGCTGTGCGCGAGGACGTCCGGGTTGCGCGAGGAGCAGCCCGGCCCGACGACCCAGACGTCGGGACGTCCGTCGGCGCCCCGGACCGCGATGATCGTGGCGGGCCGTCCGTCGTAGGTGGCGACGTCCACCAGCGCGGGCGCGCGGCCCTGCGCGACGCCCGCCACGCAGTCGCTCGTGCGCGCGTCGGGGATGGCGGCGGAGGCGGCCGTCCGGGAGAGCTGCCCGGTGACCTGACGGCCGAGCGTCGCCGCCCGGTACGCGGTGCCGCTGTGCACGACCCGCCACCCGGCACCGAAAGACTGCACCTTCGGGTGGCGCGGATCGGTCATCGGCTGCGGCGGCACGGACGCGCTCAGGTGCTTGCCGTCGTCGGCTCCGTCCAGCACGGCCCGGCCGACGAGTCCGCCCCCGCCGAGCACCACGATCGCCGCCGCGGCGGCCGACAGGGCCCGCCACGGGTTCCGTCGCGCGCGCCGCCGGTTCAGGTCGGTGACGCCCGGTGGCTCACCGGCGGCGCGGGACTCGGCGGCCAGGGCCGAGTCGATCCGTGCCGTGAGGTCGGGCGGCAGCGCCGGGACGGGCGCCGCGGCGAGGATCCGGGAGACGTCCGCAAGTTCGGCGGAGCGGTCCCGGCACTCGGCGCAGGCGGCGAGGTGCTCGTCGACGGAGGCGGCCCGGTCGTCGTCCAGAAGTCCTTCGGCCAGGTCGGCCAAAGTGTCGTAGTCGAGATGCGCGGGGTTCATGTGGGCACGCCACCTCCTTCCACACCTCCGACGTTTCTGGGGTCCCGTCGGTTCCTGTGGTGGTGGAGAAGGGGCGCCAGGCGGGCGCGGCCACGGGCGCAGCGGCTCTTGATCGTCCCGGGCGGGACCTCCAGGACGGCGGCGGCGTCGTCCACCGAGTAGCCCATCATGTCCACGAGCACGAGGGCGGCGCGCTGCTCGAACGGCAGGCTCGCCAGGGCCTCCTGGACGTCGAGGGACACGCCGTGCGCGTCCGTCGGGTCGGGCAGCTTGGGCGCGACGGCGTCGAACGTGGCGTCGTCGCCCATCGGCGTGGCGGGACGCACCGAACGGCGGCGGATGCGGTCCAGGCAGGCGTTGACGACGATGCGGTGCAGCCACGTGGTGACGGCGGCGTCGCCGCGGAACCGTCCGGCGGCGCGGAACGCCGACAGGCACGCGTCTTGGAGCGCGTCGGCGGCCTCCTCGGGGTCGCCGAGCGTGCGGACGGCGACCGCCCACATCCGGTCGCGGTGCCGCCGGACGAGTTCGGCGAACGCGTGCGGCTCGCCCTCGGCGTGCCGGGCCAGCAGTTCCTTGTCGGGCACCTCGGCGAGGGCCGTGACGCTCATCGCACCCATCGGACGACCCGTCCCCGACGCGCATCCGGACGACGGACGGACCGGATCGGTCCTCCTGCTGGGTTCGACACCGGCGGATCCTGAAAGTAAGGGGACATTCTGCTCAGGCGAACGATACCGACTGACCTGGTTCGGGGCACAGTCCGCGAAAAGCGTCCTTTTACTTGGTTCCGTACACGGTGATCTCGCCGATGCGGCCCTTGCAGCTCGGCGGAAGCTCGGTGAACCAGACGAGGACGCGGGTGCCGCGCTTCCCGCCGGTCTGGATCGTGGTCGTCCCGGCCTGCGCGGTGGCCTTCCCGGCGGAGCGCAGGTCGCCGAGCGCCGAGCCGTCGCCGACGCGGACGGCGAGCGTCCCGCCGCCCTCCAGCCCGGCGATCTTCACGCTGGTCACCTTGACCGGCCCGCCCATGTCCAGGACGACGCCGAGCCCGTTGACGAGGTTGCCGAACGCGGTGTCGCGGTAGGTCTGGGTCTCCCAGGTCGTCCCGGGGCGTCCGTCGATGACGGCGCCGGGGTCGCGGCCGATCTGGTCGTCGGGGTGCTCGCCCGCCGGGTCCTGGAACGGCGTGGCGCCGGTGGGCCGCAGCGTGGACGCGGTGGGCGTGGCCTTGCCGGACGTCTTGGTGGTCGGCCGTCCGCTCGCGCCCGTGCCGCCCCCGTCGCCGCCGCCGTCCGACAGCGCCCACGCGCCGAGCCCGACGATGACGGTGAGCGCGGCGGCGGCGACGCCGAGCAGTGCGCGGTTGCCGGGCCGCCGCGCGGGCGGACGCGGCACGGGCGCGGTGGCCGGCGCCGACGGCGGCGGGGCGGGACGACGCGGCGGTGTCTCGTTCCGGGTGCGGCGCGCGGCCGGTTCCGGCCGGTGCGCGGACGGCCGCGGCGGCGGCGTGTTGCCGAGCCCGGCGAACAGCGGCAGCGGGGTGCGCGGGACGCCGCGCAGCGCGGCGGCGACCTCGGCGGGGGAGGTCAGCGGCGCCTGCCCGGGGGTCTCGACGCCGAGGCAGCGGCAGACGATCGCGTCGACGGGGTGCGGGATGCCCGCCTGGACGAGCCGGGGCGCCTGGACGGTGTCGCCCGAGCGCGGCGCGGCGGGCAGCACGGACCGCTCGGGGTCGCCGGGCCAGTGCGCGGTGAGCGCGGCGTAGAGCATCTCGCCGAGGCCGCGGGCGTCCCGCGCGCCGGGGTCGTCGGCGTAGCGGTCGCCGAGGACGGCGTCGGTCGCGACGCCGAGGATCTTGACGGTGCCGCCGGTCGTCCACACCAGGTCGCGGGGGCCGAGGCACAGGTGGGCGAGCCCGGCGGTGTGCGCGGCGGCGACGGCCTCGGCGGCCTCATAGAGCAGGGTCGCGGCGCGGCCGGGCTCCAGCGGCGCCTTGAGCAGCATCTGCTCCAGCGTCTCGCCGACGACCCACTCGCTGACGACGTAGGCGTTCTCGCCGGTGTCGTCGGCGTCGAAGACCTGGGTGAGGCGGGGGTCGGTGAGGCGGCTGGCGGCGCGGGCGGAGGTGACGACCTCGCGGACGCGGGGGAACTCGTCGTCGAACGTGCGGACGGCGACGGCGCGGGCCAGGATCTCGTCCTTGGCCTTCCAGAGGGTGGAGCCGCCCGCCGCGATGCGCTCCTCAAGCCGGTAGCGGCCGGCGAGCCGGGTACCGGGCTCGATGACTGACGTGCTCACGGCAACGTCCTGCGCAGGTGGTCAGATCCCATGTTCGTGGCGTGGCAGCTTACGCCTCCGACCCTCCTCTTTGCGTTCCCCAGGGTGTCGCCCCGCAAGCCGTAGTCTCCCTCATGGTAGTGGCTATGCCGTCGGGTGGCTTCCTTATCGCCGCGCGTCCCGTGTACTTTGCGGCACTTGACGGTCAGCGGCGTCCCGGCAGCCGGGCCGTGACGGTCCCGATCATCGTCTGTACTTCGCCCACTCGCATCAGCCGCGCGAACAGCAGGTACAGCAGCCCGCCGCCCGCGCTGCCGGCCGCGAGGGCGAGCAGTCCGGGCACCAGTCCGGTGCCGAGTCCGGCCCGCAGGACGGCGTGGACGGCGTAGGCGAGGCCGAGCAGCGGCCACAGCGCGACGATCAGGCGGAGGTCGGTGGCGATGATACGTCGTCCGTCCATGCCGCCGAGCCGCCGCCGCAGGACGGCCCACCCGAGGAGGGCGCCGGTCGTCTGGGCGAGCGCGAACCCGCCCGCGATCCCGACGATGATCTTGTCGGTGGGCAGCAGCCGGGACGCGGCCAGCGCGCAGGCGATGTTCACCGCGACGACCGCGACGGCGATCAGCGCGGGCGTCCGGGTGTCCTGGAGGGCGTAGAAGACGCGCAGCGTGAGCTGGTAGGCGGCGAACGGCACGAGCGCGACCGCGAACATCCGCAGCACCTCGGCGATGACTTCGGCGTTGGCGACGCTCGTCTGGCCGTGCGCGAACAGGACGGTGGCGATCTCCGGCCCGAGCACGCCCATCAGCCCCGCCGCCGGAAAGATGATCACCGCGCAGAGCCGCATGCCGGTGGAGAAGTCGTCGCGGACGTCGCCGAACCGTCCGGCGGCGGCGTGCTCGCTCATCCGGGGCAGCAGCGCGGTGATCACCGAGACGCCGATGATCGCGTAGGGGAGCTGGAAGAGCTGGTAGGCGTTGAAGTAGGGCGTGTACCCGACGTCCCCGAGATGCTTCGCGCGTCCGGCCACGCCCGCCGAGTTGGCGAGCCGCGTCGTGATCGCGAACCCGATCTGGGTGATGACGACGTAGGCGAGCGTCCAGACGGCCATCCGGCCCATCTCGCCGAGTTCGCCGCGCCGGAAGTCCAGCCGGGGCCGCCACCGGAACCCGCTGCCGCGCAGCGACGGCCACAGCGCGAGCGTCTGGAGCGCCATGCCGCCGATGGTGCCCGCCGCCAGCAGGCCGACCTCGCCCGTCCCGATGGTGGACGGGTCCACGCCGCCCGAGGCCACCAGCAGGAACGCGCCCGCCGTGCAGCAGATCACGATGTTGTTCAGCACCGGCGCCCACATCGGCGCCCCGAACCGCTTGCGCGTGTTGAGGATCGCCCCGGAGAACGCGCTGACGCCGAGGAAGAAGATCTGCACCGCGAACAGCCGTGCGAACAGGACGGCCAGCTCGCGCTGGTCGCCGTGCATCGAGCCGCCGTAGATCGACATGAACACCGGCCCGAGCGCCACCGCGACCGCCGTGATCAGCGCGAGGCCGAGGACGGCGAGCGTGAACAGCCGCTGCTCGTAGCGGGCGCCGTGTGCGGGGTCCCGTTCGCGCGCCCGGACGATCAGCGGGACGACCACGGCCGTCAGCACGCCGCCGAGCAGCAGGTCGTAGACGATGAACGGGACGGTGTTCGCCGTGTTGTAGGCGTCCCCGAGCGCCCCGGTGCCGAGCGCGGCGACGAGCATGGCCGTCCGCAGGAAGCCGGTGACGCGGGACGCGAGCGTCCCCACCGCCATGATCGCGCCGGACCGCAGGATCCCCCCGGCGCCGCGTTCGGGCTCGGGCAGCGCGGGGAGGTCAGTCGCCGTTTCCTCGACCGGGGACCGCGGTGGGGGGAAGCGTGTATCCGGTCCCCAGGCCCGATTCCGGTCCTCCGGCTGTGTGGTCACCGGCTGCCTCCGCCTTCCGTCGCCGCCTCGCGCGCGCGGCCCGCACCCCGACGCCCGCGAACAGGACGGCGAGCCCGCCGCCGGTGATCAGGAGCGCGGCGCGACCGTAGCCGGTGGTGCGGACCGTGATGTCCTTGCCCTTGTCGAACTTACGGCCCGACAGGGACCGCAGTTGCAGGTGGATCTGGAAGTTGCCGTTGCCGTTGGCCTCGACGGGGATCGGACGCGACGTCTTCTGTCCCGGCCCGAGCTCGATCACGCGGTCGCCGTCGTCGATCCGGCCGATCTGGAGCTTGGCGCTGTTGAGGGACGAGACGTCCATCACGACGCGGATCCGCTGGTCGGGCAGCTCGTTGACCACGGTGACGAGAATGTGTCCGGACCGTCCGGCCAGCGACACCCGGGAGTTCAGGACGCGCACCTTGATGAGGGTGTGGTCCAGCTCGCTCGACAGCGCGTCCCGGGCCTGCTTGGCGCGGGCCTGCCGGCCGCGCCACGCCGCCGACTCCGCGCGCAGCACCGACCGCTGGTAGCCGACGTTGATCGGCGGGATCATCATGGACGTGAAGGCGTCCGCGCGCCGCTCGATCCCGCGCACCGCGCCGAGGTGGCCGGGGCCGAGTTCGTAGCGCTGGAAGTCGTCGGGGTAGCCGGTGGACGCGCGCTGCTGCGGCGCGACCGAGGCGATCTTGTCGAGCGGCTGGGCGCGCAGCCAGGGCGCGGTGCCGGTGTAGGTCAGGAGCGTCCGCGCGTAGGACGGCGACGGGTTCCAGTGCCGGTTCGGCGCGACGACGAGCGTGCGCGGCGTGTTCGGCGCCTCCGCCGTGATCATCGCGGTCTCGGCGAGGAACCGCTGCTCGGCGAGGACCTCGGCGCCCGGCCGGGACGTGTCGACGCTGACGAGCTGGCTCAGCTTCTCGTCGTAGGCGATGACGCCCTTGGTCCCGGCGCCGGTCTGGATCGTGGTGGTGGCGCGCGGCGTCCCGCCCGGCGGCGGCGCGAACATCGCGTCGGTGAGCAGGAACGACCCGTCGCCGGGCTTGCCGAGCTTGGACAGCCCCGCGAGCTGGGTGAGCGTGGACGGCCCGGCCATCCCGGCGGGCGGCCACGCGATCTTGGCGGTGGGCTGGCGGCCGAGGACCTGCGCGGCGATCGTCCGCTGGTCGTAGGCGGCGGTGAGGTCCTTGGTCATGCGGTACCGGACGAGCGCGACGGCGTCGGGGTCGGCGTACGGGACGGCGAAGTACGGGTCGCCCGCCGACGCGGCCTTGAGCGCGCGGATCCACTCGGCGGCGGCCTTGTCGGCGCCCTTCTTCTGCCGCCGGTCGCCCGTGCCGACCGTGTACGGACGGGTCATCGCGGTGACGTCGTCCAGCAGCGCGGGGTCGATCGCCCAGGTCACGGGCGTCTTGGTCTGCCCGGCGGCGTCCACGAGCCCGCGCAGCCGTCCGTTCGGGGCCAGTTCGCCGGCGAGCCGGCCGTCGAGGAAGGTGTCGTCGTCTGCGCGGTGCATCCGGTCGATCAGCGGCCACACCCAGCCGATGCTGACGGGCTTGTAGCCGGGGTTCGCGCCGGTGAACGTCACGAACGAGGTGACGCCCGCGACGGCCTGCTGCTGGGCGTTCACCACCTCGACACCGACCGGGTACACACCGAACGCGCGCATGCCGGCGGTCTTGGTGTTGAGCTTGAGCGCGAAGTCCTGCGCGCCGCCGGACGGGACGGCCTGCGGCAGCGGCGCGGCCTGGCCCGTCCCGACGAGCCGGGTCCCGGGTTCGGCCTGCGCGAGCTGGTCGAGCTGGCCCCGGCTGCCGACCGGGCTCCCGTTGTAGCGCAGGCGCACCGAAAGGCCGGGGACGCTGTGGCCGGTGTGATTCTCGATGCGTCCGTGCACCTGCACGATCGAGCGTTTGCCGGACGGTTCGGCGCGCGGCGACATCGCGGTGAGCGCGATCGTCACCTCGGCGCGCTCGCGCGGCTGGGCCTGCGCCTGCCCTCGCGCCGGCGCGAGGGGCACGCACGTCAGGAAGGGGACGACCGAGAGCAGCGCCGCCGCGCGTCTGGCCGCCCTCACGCCGGAGCCGTCCGCGCGCGGGGGGCTGGGTCGTCGAGTTCCCGCACCACGGGTCGATGTTAGCCGCGCCACGGGACCCGTCCGACCGATGGCCCGGGGCGTCGGCGGCTCCCGCTACCGTTGGTCGGAGGCGCTCCTGGTGCGGGCCGTCCCGCCGAAAGTCCTTTGCCCTTCATTGACCGAGGAAATACGTTAAATGGCCGTGCCCGAACAGAACGTCACCCGGCGGACCGCGATCGCCGACCTGCTGCGCGGCGCCGCGCCCGTCGCCGAGGCGCTCGGCGAGCGCTTCGCCGCGGCGGGCCACGAGCTGGCCCTGGTCGGCGGGCCGGTCCGGGACGCGTTGCTGCGGCGGACGACCAAGGACGTCGACCTCACCACCGACGCGCCCCCCGAGCGGATCCTCGCGCTCATCGACGGCTGGGCCGACGCGGTGTGGACGGTCGGGATCGAGTTCGGGACCGTCGGGCTCCGCAAGGACGGCCACGAGCTGGAGATCACGACCTACCGCAGCGAGTCCTACGACCCGAAGTCCCGCAAACCGGACGTCGTCTACGGGACGTCGCTGGTCGAGGACCTGCGCCG
Organism: Actinomadura rubteroloni; assembly: GCF_002911665.1. Classification (NCBI taxonomy): domain Bacteria; kingdom Bacillati; phylum Actinomycetota; class Actinomycetes; order Streptosporangiales; family Thermomonosporaceae; genus Actinomadura; species Actinomadura rubteroloni. The sequence goes on along the minus strand of NZ_MTBP01000001.1, from coordinate 689,484 downwards.
CCGCGACTTCGCCGTCAACGCGATGGCCGCGCGGCTGCCCGGCTACGAGTTCGTGGACCCGTTCGGCGGCCTCACCGACCTGAAGGACGGGCTGCTGCGCACGCCGGGCCGTCCGGAGGACTCGTTCGGCGACGACCCGCTCCGGATGCTGCGCGCGGCGCGGTTCGCGTCCCAGCTCGGCTTCTCGGTCGCCCCGGACGTCGTCGCGGCGATGAAGGAGATGGCCGGGCGCATCGAGATCGTGTCGGCCGAGCGCGTCCGGGACGAGCTGTCCAAGCTGGTCTGCGGCGTTCACCCCCGCGAGGGCCTGGCGCTCCTGGTGGACTCCGGGCTGGCGTCGTTCGTGCTGCCCGAACTGCCGAAACTGCGGCTGGAGATCGACGAGCACCACCGGCACAAGGACGTCTACGAGCACTCGCTGATCGTCTTGGAGCAGGCCATCGCGCAGGAGGAGGACGGGCCCGACCTCGTCCTGCGGCTCGCGGCGCTGCTGCACGACATCGGCAAGCCGCGCACGCGCCGGTTCGAGGACGGCGGCCGGGTGTCGTTCCACCACCACGAGGTGGTCGGGGCGAAGATGACGCGCAAGCGGCTCACGGCCCTGCGGTACCCCAAGGACGTCATCTCCGAGGTGTCGCGTCTCGTGGAACTGCATCTGCGGTTCCACGGCTACGGGAACGGGGAGTGGACGGACTCGGCCGTCCGGCGGTACGTCCGCGACGCCGGCCCGCTGCTGGAGCGGCTGCACAAGCTGACCCGCGCGGACTGCACGACGCGCAACCGCCGCAAGGCCGAACGCCTCCGCCGCACCTACGACGACCTGGAGGTGCGCATCGCCCGGCTCGCCGAGGAGGAGGAGCTGGCGGCGATGCGTCCGGAGCTGGACGGCAACGAGATCCAGTCCGTGCTCGGGATCTCGCCGGGGCCGCTGGTCGGGCGCGCGTACAAGTTCCTGCTGGACCTGCGGCTGGACCAGGGGATGATCGGCAAGGAGAAGGCGGCCGAGGAGCTGCGGCGGTGGGCGTCCGAGCAGGGGATCGCATGATCGACCTGCGACTGGGGCGGATGAGCCCGTTCGAGGCCGCGCGGCTGACCGAGTTCGACCGCTCGCACGTCTGGCACCCCTACGCCCCGCTGCCCGCCGCCGTGTCGCCGGAGCTGGTGGTCTCGGCGTCCGGGGTGCGGCTGACGCTGGCGGACGGCACCGAGCTGATCGACGGCATGTCGTCCTGGTGGGCGGCGATCCACGGCTACCGCCACCCCGATCTGGACGCGGCTGTGCAGCGTCAGCTCGGCAAGATGTCGCACGTCATGTTCGGCGGCCTGACGCACCCCACGGCGATAGGCCTCGCGGAGCGGCTGGTGACGCTGACGCCCGCGCCGCTGACGAAGGTGTTCTTCACCGACTCGGGCTCGGTCGCGGTCGAGGTCGCGATCAAGATGGCGCTCCAGTACTGGCGGGCGCGCGGGGTCGCGGGCCGGCACCGGCTGCTGACCGTCCGGGGCGGCTACCACGGCGACACGTTCGCGGACATGGCCGTGTGCGACCCGGTGAACGGGATGCACCACCTCTTCACGGATGTCCTGACCAAGCACGTCTTCGCCCCGCCGCCGCCCCTCGGCTACGACGAACCGCCGTCGGCGTCGTACCTGGACGACCTGTCCAGCCTGGCCGCGGCCCACGCCGACGAACTGGCCGGGATCATCGTCGAACCGATCGTCCAGGGTGCGGGCGGGATGCGCTTCTACGCGCCCGAATACCTGCGCGCGTTGCGCGACCTGGCCGACGAGAACGGCCTGCCGTTGATCCTGGACGAGATCGCCACCGGCTTCGGCCGCACCGGCCAGTTGTGGGGCTGCGATCACGCGGAGGTCGTCCCGGACATCATGTGCGTCGGCAAGGCGATGACCGGCGGCTACATGACGATGGCGGCGACGCTGTGCACCGGCGAGATCGCCGCCGTCATCTCGTCCGGCGAAGGCGGCGCCCTGATGCACGGCCCTACCTTCATGGGAAATCCCCTGGCAGCGGCCGTGGCCTCGGCCTCGATCGACCTCCTGCTCTCCCGCGACTGGCAGGACGAGGTGGACTGCATCGAGGCCACCCTCACGGCGGGCCTGTCCGGCGCGGAAGAACTGCCGGGGGTGGCCGACGTCCGCGTCCTGGGCGCGATAGGCGTCGTGGAGGCGAAGGAACCCGTGGACGTCCCGGCCGTCCAGGAGATCGCGATGGACCACGGCGTCTGGCTGCGTCCGTTCGGCAAGCTCGTCTACACGATGCCCCCGTACATCTGCACCGACGAAGAGACGGCCCAGATAGCCGACGCCCTCTACGCGATCGCCGAGTCCCTCTAACCCACGACGGCCGGACGCCCGACGGCGTCCGGCCGTGTCCCGTTTCAGGACGTCCGCAGGAACCTGACCACGGCGGCGGGGTCGCCGTCGAAGTAGTCGCGGATGACGCTGTGCAGGAGCGATCGCGCCCGCAGGCTCGGCTCGGGCTCGGGCAGCTCGTCGGCCGGGACGGGCGTTCCGGCGTTGAGCAGCCGGTGGATCTCGTCCGCGTGGTACCGGCGGTGCCCGGACGGCAGCATGACCGGGTTCAGCGTGCCCGTCCTGGCCCACCGGGTGACGGTCTTCGGATCGACGCGGAAGAAGTTCGCGACCTCCGACGGCGTGTACAGGGTCGGCTGCTGCGGCTCTTCGGGCTTCTTGGTCATCATCATGGCTTCTGTGCGGGACGGCGAAGCGCCGTCGGATGGGCGGTGGAACCTCCGGGCCGCGCGGACCCGCCGTGCGGACGACGCCGTCCGAGCGGCCCGGAGGGGCTTGCCGAGGACGCGCCGCTCGGGCGGCGCGTCGGGGGCCGCGCCGGTTCCGGTCCGTCAGGCGGGGCGGAACCGGCGCGACCGCCGCCACGGCCGCGCCCGGGCGCGCTGGCGGCGGTGGCCGGGCCTGTGCGCTCCCCTCCTGGACGCGGTCGTGGCGGGTTCGGACTGCGGTCCCGTGCCCGTGGCCGCGGGGTGATCCACGGGCACGGGACCTTCGCCCGGTGGCGCGGCACGGAGCGCCACCGGGACGTTCACCTCACCGGCCGCCGGGACGCCCACGGCGCCCGGCGCCGGAAGACCGTCCGGGCGTCCGGACGCGTGGGCGGGCGCGGGGAGGATGGGGGCGCGTTCGGCCGCGCGGATCGCGGCCGAGAGGGCGGCGACGGTGGCGGCCTCCACGAGCAGCGGCCCGGACGACCAGGCGGCCCAGGCGGTGTAGGCGCGGCGGTAGGCGCCCCACACCACGACCCAGCCCGGGTGGCGGGCTTCGGCCCGGCGCGCGAGTTCCGTCGCCATCGCCGTCACATCCGGGGGTCGAGGACGCGGGCGACCGCGCGGGCCGCCGCACCGACGTCGCCGCGCCCGGCGATGTCGTCGCCCCAGGACCAGACGAAGGGGATCGTCCCGTCGTCGGCGACGCGGGCGCGGACGGTCTCGCTGAGATTGGCCCGCCCGTCCCCGACTCCGGTGACGACGAGAACCGGCATTCCCGTGGCATGCGGCTCGGTTATCTTCCAGTGCATTCCACCGAGCCCGGTGAGTACGTCGGCGAGACGGTTCAGCGCGACGCGCAGCCGCGCATTCCGAACGCCCTCCAGTGCCGGTGATTCGGCGGACGTACCACTGCGGTGGTCAGTTCCTGAGATTCTCACCGGGCCGCGCCCGGAAGGGGTCGATTTCACCGATGGCTCGCCTTCGTCCTCGATCTCCGCCCTTTCTCGGGAGATCCGTCACGGACAAGCGTGTCCGATGTACCCTCCCGGCAGGAAGGCCGAGCGCATGGCGAAACGGAAGGATCAGAAACGTGGCCCGCCCCCCGAAGAAACTCCACCCAGACGAGTCATATGCCCAACACTACGGGGCCAAGATCCGGACATACCGGGAGGAAAAAGGCTGGACACAGGAGGAACTCTCACAGAAACTTCTGTGCGACGAATCCCAGGTCAGCCGCTATGAGCACGGCCATGCCGTCCCGGACGACAAGGGCGCCAAGATCCTCGACATGCTCTTCGAGACCGGCTACTTCAGCGAGCACCGCGCGGTCGCCGCCGCCAGCCGCATCCCGCCGAACGCCAGGGAACTCGCCAAGTACGAGGCCCAGGCAGGGACGATCAGGTCCTTCACGCCCTCGGGGATCGTCGGCCTGCTCCAGTCCCCGTCCTACGTCCGGTCGTTGGCGAAGGGTGGCTTGACTCCACAGGAAGCGGACGAAATCGTCGAGGAACGGGATCGGCGTCAGGGCATCCTCGACGGCGACCCGCCTGTGAAACTCCAGGCGATCATGGACGAGGCAGCGATCCGCCGACTGACCTACAAGCCGGATATCGCGCGTGAGCAGATCCAGAAGATCCTCGATCGTGCGGATCAGTGGAATGTTCAAGTGCAACTCGTGGATCAGGCGACCGTCACCTACATCGGGCTCCTATGTGGGATCCACCTCATCGGACCCCGGAAAAAGGGGGCGTTGGTGGCCTGGCACGATGGAATGGGCAAGTCGGGTCGGCTCATTGACGATGAGGAGGTGATCGCGGATCTGGTCGACAGCTATGATCTCGTCAGGTCAGCGGCGATGTCCGTGACCGAGAGCTACGAACTGTTGAAGAAGATCCAGGAGTCCCTGTGAACCAGATCGAACCCCGCAACTGGCGCAAGGCCAGCCACTCTGGCAGTGAGCACGGCAACTGCGTGGAAGCCGGATCGGACCGCGACAAGGTGGCCATCCGCGACACGGCCGCCCGCGAAGCAGGCGCGATCACCCTCCCGGCAGCTCACTTCGCCACCCTCCTCGCAGCGGCCCGCCAGGGATCCCTCACCCTCTGACCCCCAGAACCCAAACCCCCGCCCCGGCGGGGGTTTCCCCATCCCACCCGGGAGATCTCGTTGAGTGCCGTCCCGGCCCGTAATGGGGTCGATCTGCGTTCGCGGCCGGTCGACGACGTGCTGCACCGGGTGGAACGGTCGCTCGGCGTCCGACTCGATCGTGATCGGGTCACGCGAAAGCGTCGCACGCTCGGTGCGCCCACGGACCGGGCGACATGGGTGCGGATCGAGCGACGTTCGATCGAGCGGATCAGAGTCGAACGCCAAGGCTGGAACGGCGTCGAGTGCGCAGCGGTCTTGGACGGGGTCTCCATGCCGGACTGGTGGGGCGGCGTCGCCTGGAACGACCCGGCGGGCGACGCGATGTGGCGAGCGGACGAGACGAGCCTGCTCCCCGCACCTCCCCTCCAGCCGACCGGGATCGTCACCGCCGACCCGCGACTGCCGGACGAGTGGTGGACGGCGCTGAACGCGTCACTGGACGTGTTGGCCGTCCACCGAACGACGCGGGTCGCGACACCGGACACGGTCGTCATCAGTCAGGCGCATGTGACCGAGGTCGTCCGGACCGCCTTCGGTGCGTCGGTCGATACGGCGATCAGCACCTGGACGAGCGCGCACGCGGACCTGCACTGGACGAACGTCACGGCTCACCCGTTCTGCCTGTTCGACTGGGAGGACTGGGGCCGGGCACCGCGCGGTCTCGACGCCGCGAGCCTGTGGAGCAGCTCGCTGGGGGTCCCGGCTCTCGCCGACCGCGTCCGGCGCGAACGTCGCCGTGATCTGGACAGCCGGGACGGCAAGATCATGATGCTGTTCTGCTGCGCGAAGATCGTCGGCCCGCACGCGCACCCCGCCGACCCCCGCCTGGCAGGCGCACGCGCCGAATCGGCGCGCCTGGTCACGGAACTTCAGCAGGGCTGACGGCCGCACGTCGGCTCCGGAGCAGTTCGACGTACCGCCGGATCATGCGGTCGTCGACGGTGAGCCGAAGGCCGTCCAGAAGCTCGCCGAGATGCCGTGGATCGTCCGCGCCGACGGCGAGGGCGCTCACCACAGGCAGGCGGCACGCCACACGGAACGCCGCTTGGACGCGAGAGCACCCGCCGTCGCGCACGAACAGACGCGGGTCCGCTCCCGCCCGTCCCACGTTCGCAGCGTCTCCACCGAAAGGGCTCATCCCCCAGAGCGCACCGCCCGGCACCTGCCAGCGCGCCGCAAGCGCCGCCGACGCGTCAAGAGCCTCGATGCCGACGAAAAGCCCGGCTCGGACCATGAGCGCGCCGGGCCGCGGGATCGTCCGGTCGAGGAGCGCCGGCAAGGGCGAGGGATCCCACGACGCGACGCCCCACGCTCCGCACATGCCTTCGGACACCGCATCGTCCAGCGCGGCGCACGCTTCACCGAGCATCGTCCGCGCCCGGTCGGGACGCTCGCCGCGCAAGGAGCGCTCGGGATTGTGCAGAAAGACGAGGTCCGGCGTCCGGCCGAGGTCGCGGGCCGTCCGCTCTAACGCGGTACGGAGACGGAGCGGGTCGAGGGAGTGCCGGGGGCCGTCTCGCGTGGGAAAGAAGCCGACCTTGGTCGAGATCGTGAGCCGATCCAGAAGGTCTGGGACCTCGCGCGCCAACGTGGCGTGGGAGGTGAAGTCGCGGTAGCTGAAACTCGTATCGATCGCGTCGATCCCGAGGTCCAGGGCTTTGATCAGGGCACCGCGCCGGTGACCAGACCGGTGTAGCCCGAGGACAATTCTGGTGTCAGCCCGATGCACAGCTCTTCCCTCGTCAGGATTTCGGCCACGCGCCCGATCTCAGGCCCGACGACGTCGGCCGCCGTAGTGAGCCGCACGGGATCTCCGCTGAGCAGCAGGCGCAGAGCGGGGAGCGCCTTGCAGGTGAAGGTGAGCTTCTTGCCATGGGACGACACCTCGACACGATCACGGCGCTCGGTGATGCGCGGTGGGAACTCGGCAACGCACACGACCGAGTCGGACGTCCCGAAGATCGGCAGTTGCGGTATGTGCCGTGGCCGCGGACTCTCCTGTTCGCGTGCGGCCAGGAACTCGGCAGGGCTCTTCGCGTGCAGCAAGGCCGCCGCGGCCTCGGCGAGCCGCCGATGCCCGGCGGCCTGTTCCCCGGCTCCAGCCCACCGATTCAGGTCCTGGCGGAACAACTCGCTTTCACGGGACCGGTCGGCGAGCCAAGCCAGCCAGTTCACTCCGGTGCGCTGCACGAATCCGAACGTCGCGTGCAGGCTGAGGCCCGCGCCGAGGCCCTGGCGGGTCGCTTTGTGCCAATACCCGCGCGGGATGTGCATCACGTCGCCAGCGTGCAAGGTACCGGCCCAGACGACGTCCCGGCTCGGCACGGTATTGCGTTCGGCGTCACGGAACATCGGCACCGCGCGAGACGCCGAACGCACCTCCCAGCTCTTCTCGCCGGCGAGCTGCACGATCAGCACGTCGTGGTCGTCCCAGTGCAGGTCGAATCCGGCGGCATCGTTCGTCGTCAGATAGACGTTCGCCTGGACGTGTTCGCGTGACCACCACTGCCAGGCGCGGCAGGCCACCTCCATCGTCGGGTCGAAGACGTTGGTCTGGTCCAGCACCAGCGTCGCTCCGTCGCCGAGCAGACGGCCCAGACGGCGCATGTCCACCATCCGGATGCTCTGCCGTCTCCGCGTCAGCGTCTGCTCGCCGTAAGCGTTCGGGTGGATTTCGGCGCCGTTCTGGAAACACCGCACCTGCGGATCCGCCAGGCTGCGCCTCATCACCAGGTCCAAGAGGCGTAGCGGCGTCAGAATGCGTTCGGGAAGGTGCGGGTCGCTGAGCTTTCCTTTCGCGAACCCGACCCCGAGCGATCCCGGGCCGCTCCAGCCCAGCGCCTGCTCCACCTGCTCGATCAGTTGATGGCCCATGCGCGCCCTTCCCGCCGGTCGATCGAGGACGGCCGCGCGCCGGTGGGGCACGCGGCCCTGAACGAACGTCGGTTCAACCGGGAAGGTTCAGCGAATCGCCTTCCGGCCAGGGATCGTCGCCGCCGCCGTCGGGTGGCGGGTCGGATTGGCCGACGTCGGTCCGGTCATGGATCGCGGCGAGGATCTCCACCGCCACGAGCAGGTCGTCGTCCACGGAACAGCACCCTTCCGAAGTCGATCGCGAAAGTTCGAGCCGACGGTACGAACGTCCCGGGCCGCAGCGGAAGGGAACTTGCTCGAACTTGCTCACGAATCCAGGGCGGTGAGCGCGGCGGCGACCAGGGCGCGTGCCTCGGCCCCGAACGCCGCGATGGCGGCCAGTTCCTCGAAGGTCCGCACGTAGAGCTGCACTTCGTGCAAATCCACGATGTTGAGCTGCGCGGACACCGTTTCCACGAGCACCTCGGCGTCGTCGTAGATCCAGAATCCCTCGACGGGGTAGAGCGGGCGTTCGGCGTTCATAGGAATGACGCCGAACGTGATGTTGGGCTGGACGGCGATGGCCAGGAGATGCCCGAGTTGCTCGGCCATCATCTCCGGTGCGCCGATGCGCGACCGGAGCGCCGTTTCCTCGACGAGGAAGGCGAACCGGCGGCCGTGCTCGGCGAGCAGGCGTGTCCGCTCCGCGCGAGCGGAGGCGGCCTCCTCGACGTCCGCGGCGACCTGGTAGAAACGGGCCACCATGTCCAAGATCGATTTTCCGTAGGCGGTGGTCTGGCACAGGCCGGGGATGACGCCGGGTTCGTAGACCTTGAAGTGCCGCGTCCGCGACCACAACGGCGTGAAGGAGTCCTGCACATTGGTCAGGCCGCCGCGCATGGCCCGGCGCCACTCGACGTAGGACTTGTCGGCGCGACGGTTCAGCCGGATCACGCCGTCGGCCTGTTCCTCCGTCCCGCACACGCGGCACCAGGCGCGGATGTCGTCGTCGGAGACGCCCTGCTTCCCGGCCTCGATCTTGGAAACCTTGGACTCGTGCCAGCCGCAGGCCGAGGCGAGCGCGCGTGCGGTCAGCCGCGGAACGACGTCGAGTCGCATGTCGCGAAGCCGCGCGGCGACGGCCTCACGCGCCGCTTGAACCGACGAGGAAGGATGGACGGCCACTCAGACGCGGAACTCCGCGTGATCGGTGGCGAGCGCCCAGACGGCCTCGAACGACGTCCGGCACAGCTCCACCGCCGCCGGATCGTCGGTCACCTCGACTCCGAGCCACTCGCCGTCACCGGTGAAGTGGTTCCAGACGACGGTCTCATCGAACACCCAGAAGTCGTTCCCCGGCAGGGTCAGCATCGACGCCTTCCGGCGCGACAGCCAGCGCACCTGCTCTCCCGCCGCAACGTTGAGGCCCGCCGTCACCGCGTGCAGCCACGCCACGTACGCACTCACTGGTCCGGTCGAGACGATCCGCGCGCGCCGCACCTCAACGCCCCGGCCGACCGCGTCGGCGACGAGCGACATCCAGGCTTCGTCGTCTTCCGCCCGCGCGACCTGCGCCGGACGCCCGTCGGCCAGCCACCGGTCGAACTGCTCATCGGCCATGTAGCCGTCACGCATCTCCAGATGCACGGCCGACCGCCGGGTCTGCTTGAACATCGCCGGGAAGAATTCCTCGTCAGGCGGAACGAGCCCGGATGACATCGATCGCCTCCATGATCTTCGGCATGAGGTGCGGGGGCACCCGCACGGACGACTCGCCCGGCGCCGTCCGGCTGTGCCCATCGATCACGGCGAGCGTCGCAGTGTCAGTCTCGGTAAATCCCTGGATGACGAGCTCGTTGGTCTCGTCGTCCACGAATACGGCCGGGCTGCCGCCCGCCTTCGAGGTGTCGTCCTTGCCGATAAAGATTAGGCCCACAACAGCAACCTCCGCGTCGAGTGCGCGCGAACATGCGCACACAGGCGTCACCTCGCTCCACTGCTGCCAAACGTCCTTGGCCAAGGAAGGCCACAGGACGCGGACCTGGTCATCGCCGTCGAGAACCCTGACCGGCCAGACGCGGTGGGCGCTACCGTGACGACCGTGCCGTCCGGCTACCCGGTGCGCCCGGCGCGGCCCGGCGACGAACGGGCGGTCGCCGCGCTGCTCCGTGTCCGTGCCGCGTGGATGGCCGGACGCGGCTTGGTCCGCACCGTCCAACCCCACGGCGAACCGACACGCCTACTCGCGCGCCGCGCGGCCCTGGACCCGGCGCTGACCACAGCAGACCAGCACGACGAGGCTGCCGCGACGGCCGTGGACGCCGTGACGAGCGGCCTGCTCGTCCCGTCCAACCACTGGCGCGTCGCCGAAGTGATCACCGCCGTGCAGCACGCCGCCGTCCCCGCCACCGACCTCCGCGACGCCTACCACCACTTCTGCGCCGAGCCCTGAGACGGGCCAAGGCCCATGCCCCCCGGAAAGGGAAGATCGTGGATCTGAGGACGCTGGGCGAGATCGCCGCCATCGCCGATCCGATCGAGCGGGCGCGGGCGGTCAGCCGGGCGATGACCGAGCAGCAGGGGCTCACCGAGGAGGCCGCGCGGGTGCGGCGCGGCGCGATCGCGGAGGCGCGCGAGAACGGGCACAGCCTGGAGGAGATCGCGCGAGCGCTGGGCGTCACGCCGGGCCGGGTGTCGCAGATGCGCAAGGGTCCCGCCGCCAAGGCGCCGGCGCCGTCCGTCAGCCAGGGTCCGCGCGTTCTCGTGCAGCGGGCGCTGCCCACGGACCCGGCCACGCGCGGATCCGTCAGCTTGTTCCTGGTGGAGGCCGAGCGCCAGGGCATCCGCCCTGACCGCCGGATGCTTTACGTCGGCCTGGAGCCCGCGTCCGAACACGTCGCGGCCTGCCTGCGCGTGGACGCGGGCGACGAGATCGTCGCCCGCCGCAAGCTCATGCTGGCCAACGACGTCCCGGTCCGGATCGCGACGAGCTACTTCCGCGCGGACCTCTTCGCCCAGACCCGCCTGGCCGAGCCCGAGTTCGTCAAACCCTCACTCCAAGCCGCCATCGAAGCACTCGGCTACACCTTCGGCCACGCCGAAGAAACGCTGACCGCCCGTCCGGCGACGCGCTTCGAGGCCGACACCTTGGAACTCGACCCCGGCGAGTGGGTGGTGCAGGTGCTCCGGGCGTCCTACTCAACCGAGGGCACGCCGATCCACACACTGGAGACCATCTGCGCCGCGACCCGCCACATCTTCCCCATCGGCCAGGTGGGCGGCCTGGACGAGTTCTGACCCGCGCCTTCGTCGCGCAGACCGACGCTCGCACCACCGACCTGCTCGACGCCTACCCGCGATGAACGGTCCTCGTTCTTCGGTGCCGGGAGCGCCAGGTGATCCATTGGCGGGTCGCCGCGGCCATGGCTGTGGACCACTCGCGGTTTCCGCCCGTCGTCCGCTCCCATCGGGACAGGTTTCGGCGGGCCAGGGCGTCCACCGCGTCGGCCGAAGCTTGCTGCCAGGACGGGAACCTGCCGGCCCAACGCTCCGCCTCGTCCGGGGCGTGTCCGTGGCCGATGAGCCGGGGGAGCACGAGCGCGATCTCCACCCATGCGGCGCCGCGCGAGGCCCACGCCCAGTCGACCAGGCGCGGCCGGTCGCCGGTGAGCAGGAGATTCGCGGGGTTGAGGTCGGTGTGGAGGAGCGCGTCGCCGGACATCGCGGCGGTGAGCCGTTCGTCGTCGCCCGCCCACCTGGACGCGATCCGCTTGGTGACGGTCGACGGGCACGGCACTGCCGCCAGCTCGCCGAGGATCTCGGTCAGCGCGTTCAACGCCATGCCGCCCGGCTCGTATGGTTCGTGGCGTCCGTCGATGTGCTCGAAGCCGAGGACGAGCCAGTCGTCCGCCTCGACTGCCCAGAGCAGGGGTGCGGCCACGTGCCGTACGTGCGGACTGACGGCCCGCTCGTTGCGGAGGCCGCCGGCGAAAGGGCTGTCCAGACGCGCGGCCTTGACGAAGACCGGGCCGTTCTCGGCCGTCAGCGTCGAGGTCAGGTGCGACCGCGCCCCGAACCGCGTGGGAGACTCGGCCAGCACTTCTCCGGTGCGCTCCTGGACGGCCGTCCGCACGGCGCCCGGCAGCTCGACCCACGCGGTCCGGGGCATGGCGATCACTTGTCGTCGTCGCCGTCGGAGTCCGCGTCGTGGCAGGCGTGGTTGCAGGTGTTGAGGCAGGTGGGAGCCCGGACGAGAAGACGCTCGTCAATCGGCAGGCCGGTGCGGCGCATTGCGGTGACCGTACGCTCGTGCGCCCGGCCGGAGGCGATGTCGTCGTTGACGGTGGGGACGTGGTGAATGAACCGTCGTCCGATCGTCCGGCAGAACGTCGGGTAGAAAGTCGTGTGCGTGATCAGGTCGTGCCATATCTCGTCCGACTCCGTGGAGACGGGAGACAGTTCGGCTGTGGGGTTCTCTGCGCACGCGACGAGGAATACGAGCGTGACGTCGATGAGCCGGAGCGCGGCGGACCGGTCGTTGCCCCGCCGCATCGCGCGTGCGGCCAGGTGCTCCAGGATGTGACGCGGGACGAGATCGCGCGGATGTTTCCGCGGGGTCACGTGCCGCCGGTCGTCCGCACCGATCCGATCGAGCGTTGAAGATCGTTCTCCCTGGCCGTCGTGGTCGTGCCTGAACTCATCCATGCCGAGAAAGTAAGTCGGCCTCCGTCGTGATCGCCAGATCATTCCCGCCCTGAAATAAGTTCGCGACGAATCTCTTCGAGAAGACCTCGCATATCCGGACCCAGGGCGGCGTGCCGCTGGAACATTCCGAAGACTTCCAGATGATAGGAGACGTCCCTCGGATCGCGCATCATCAGTACACCCGAGAACGTCTCTGCGGTCGCCAACCGGTCGTCGTACACTGTAAATGTGTTCATCGGTCCGTCCGGGAGGACGTGGGCGCCCAGCGGCACAACACCCATGGTGATATGCGGCAGATCGAGTAGCGCCATGATGCGGCTGATCTGGTCGGCCATCGTGGACGGCTCGCAGAGCGGCCACCGCAGGGCCTGCTCGGTGAACAAGAACGAGAATCGTTTGCTCGGATCGTCCAAGATCTTCTGCCGGACCAAACGGCGTGCCAGTGCTTCGGCGTGATCGCCGGGAAACATGGCGAGGCTCGCGCGTGCGTACCGGGGCGTTTGGAGGAGCCCGGTGATCATAGAAGGTAGAAAGAACCTGATGTGGTCGGCCGTGGCCTCGAATGCGGCCAGTTCCCGCTGTTTGTGCTGGAGACCGCGTCGCAGTTCGGTGCGCAGGCTCTCGTATTCGGTGTTCGCCAGACGGGCGAGAGCGTAGATCTCGTCCCTGACATCCGCAGTGGCGCGGAGGGCGTCGAGCAACCGCTCCAGATCGGCCAGGGAAGGCAGGACCTTCGCGTTCTCGATCTTGGAGATCTTGCCCTGGCTGATTCCGCAGCGCGCGGCCAGGCGATCGCCCGTCAGGCCCGACGTGCGGCGCAGGTCTTTCAGCGCGTCTGCGAGGTCGCGTCGGCGTCCTATCTCGTCCGGTTCCAGCACTAGGCGGCGGGCCAGTACTCCTGGAACGGGACGGCGTCGGCAAGGGCGATGTCCCGGTAACGGCGGTAGGCGTCCAGGTCCGCCGCCTCGACGCGGTCGCGTTCGATCTGTGTCCCGTCCTCCCGGTAGAGCATGCGGACCACCGTGGAGTCGTCGAACATCCAGAAATCATGACCGGGCAGGCCGGGATCGGGCCGCTCCGTCAGATCGAGAATCCGGATGTCCTCCCCCGCGCGAACGTTGAAGGCGTATCCCCACTCGAACTCGAACCGCAAATAGTCCGAGAGCGGGCGGCGCACAACGTGGACCCGCTGCATCACTTTCCCGGACCGTACTCGCTCGGCCACCTGATCGAGCCACTCGTAATGCAGATCGGGCGGGGCTTTCTCGCCGGCCGCGAAGCGCGCGTAATCCTCCTCCTCGCCTGCCATGGAATAGACTGGATGCAGCTCCAGCCGGAAAGCGGACCGGTCGAAGCCCAAGAGCAGGCGAGACCACTCATCACCCGCCAAGCGCACGCGCCGCCTCCTTGATGATCTCGGCGGGCACGGAAACGATCAGCTCCCCGTCCCCGGCATGAATGCCGGTCAGCGGGACGCCCCGGACGGCCACGTTCCCGTCTCGGGTATCGAAGGCCGCCGGGCAATCACCGTTGCGGCAATCGCCTGCGATCTGTTCTGGATTCATTGTCCGGCCCTCCTGCGAGTCGGGGCACTGTGACGCTAAGTGGAAAGCGTTGCCGGGTCAACGCCTTCCGGATTATTCGCGCTCGCGAATCTCGCAGGCTGGGACGTCCAGGCGGGGGAATACGGGTTCGGGATCGGCGACGCGGGCGGAACCCGTGCCGCATTGGGTGTTGATGCGTTGGGCCGCGCTGGGGGGAACAGTGTCATGTGGTGGGCTAGATCGCGACAGGTGGCGACGAGTTCGGCCAGGACGGCGTCGAGCGCCTGCGGGGCGGCCTGTTCCTTGCGTTCGGCCTTGGCCAGTTCCCACGGCTTGGCCGCCTCGACGTAGTGCCGTCCGTCGGCCAAGGAGCGCGTGTCCTTGTGCAACGTGCGCTGCCCACTGATCCGGCTGCGCGCGGCTCGGTCAGATCGTGGTCGAGGCTGCTCAGACCGCTCGGATTTCGGCGAGCCGCTTGACTGCGAACTGGTCGGTCCCGCTGGGGTCCCAGCAGACGGCGGCTTCCCATGCGGCGTGCGCTTGCGCGGCGGTGTCGTAGGCGTCGTCGTCGAGACCGGCCGCGTTGTGCGGCAGTGCCAGGTCGAGGTCGGGGACGTCGACGTGCGACTCGTCCCAGTCGATCAACGCGACGCCCTCTGCGGTCATGCGGATGTTGCCCGGGTTGAGGTCGCCGTGGACAACGCACGTCCTGCGACCGACCAGGCGCGCCCACGCTGCCCGGCAGCGAACCACGCCCTCGGGCGGCATCACGCCGAGGTCGATCCTCGTCCCGGTCTCGGCGTGCAGAAGGTCGGTCGACGAGCGCCAGCCGGGGCGTTGCGGCCAGCCGTGCGTGAGCCGATGCAGCCGGCGCACGGTGTCGGCGACGCGACGCCAGTCGGCTCGGGTCTCGGGCGGCCGGCCGTCCACGTAGGTCATCACCACCAGACCGTCGGCGAAGTACCGGCCGTCGGTGGTCGGGATCGGCTCCGGCACCGGCATCCCTTCACGGTGCAGGTGCCGCAACAGGCCGGTCTCCCATGCGAGATCAGCGTCGCTGCGTCGGCCGAGACGACCGACCGCCGGGTGTCCGTTGACACGCATGCTCCACACCTGGTTGACGCCGACTCCGCCGGTGAGCCGTTCGCCGCGCACGACGCCGTCGCCCCACTGCTCCAGTGCCTCCCACCCCACCCGCCACATCCTCACAGAGGGGCACGAAGCATTCAACGAACAAACTCTTCGGGCAGTACGCGCACGCCGTCTTGGACACATGTCCACCTCCACCCTGGCGGCCCTGCCGTCCCGCTCGGTAGAGGGTGCCGTGTCTTAGATTGTTCTTATCTGTGGTGCTTAGCGTTGCGCCCCATGACGAAGATCAACTGGTTGCAGAGGCCGCTCGGGATGTCGGCGGCGGCGGTCGTGGCGGGGGTGCTCGCCGTCGCGGTGGTGCCCGGCGCGGAGGCGGGGACGGCGCCGGCGGGTGTGGCAGGGACGACCGCGAGTGTGGCGCGGCTCTCGGACGGGAGTCCGGTGAGCAGCGCCGCCGCCGCGAAGAAGGTCGAGACGTACTGGACGGCCGCGCGGATGAAGGCCGCCCGTCCCGCCCCGGTACCGAAGGCAGCGGCCGGGACGCGGTCGGCCACGACGGCGCGGA
Organism: Actinomadura rubteroloni; assembly: GCF_002911665.1. Lineage (NCBI taxonomy): Bacteria > Bacillati > Actinomycetota > Actinomycetes > Streptosporangiales > Thermomonosporaceae > Actinomadura > Actinomadura rubteroloni. The sequence goes on along the minus strand of NZ_MTBP01000001.1, from coordinate 673,813 downwards.
TCGGGAAGCCGGGCTTCACGCCGCCCGCCGAGGCCGCGCGCGAGGGCGACGTCAGGGCGTCCCTCTACGAGTCGCCCGTGGTCGGCAAGGTGTTCTTCACGAACCCGGCCGGCGGCGACTTCGTCTGCTCGGCGAGCGCGCTCAACAGCCCGTCCAGGCAGCTCGTCATCACCGCCGGGCACTGCGTCCACCAGGGCAACGGCGGTACGTGGATGAAGAACTGGATTTTCGTCCCGCAGTACAACAACGGCTCGCGTCCGCACGGCACGTTCGCCGCCAAGTCGTTCCGCACGTTCAGCTCGTGGGCCAACAGCCGCGACACGCAGCGGGACGTCGGGCTGGTCACCACGTACCCGAACAACGGCACGAAGCTCGTCGACGAGGTCGGCGGGAACGGCCTGATTTGGAATCAGCCGAAGAGCGTCGCGACAACGGTCTTCGCTTATCCCGGGAACCTGAGCAACGGCATGATCCAGCACTGGTTCCAGGGAACCACGATGGACGGCGGAAACTACACGATCGCCCTCGACTGCGGGTTCGAGGGCGGCGCGAGCGGCGGCCCCTGGATGACGAACTTCGACAATGGCACGGGACGCGGCCTGGTCAACGGCGTGACGAGCACGGTCGATTTCTTCGGCATCACGAACCGCTCGTCCTACTTCGACGACGGCGTCGCGGCGATGGTCGACGCGCAGGGCCGCGCCACCTGATTCCCCGGCCGTCCTGGTCAGGACGCATGGAAGCGCCGGCCGGTTCGAGCTCGAACCGGCCGGCGATCGTCCGGGTCAGGGCTTGGGGGCGCCCCAGCCGTTCGGGCAGGTGGTGGGGGTCGTGCCGTAGCGGTAGTTCAGGAAGTCCTTCAGGTCAGCCCGCCAGTACTCCCAGTGGTGGGTGCCGCCTCCCTGGCAGTAGCGGTGGGCGAAGCCTTCGTCGTTGAGCTTTTTGTGGAAGACGTCGGACTGGCCCTTCGCGGCCCCTTCGAGGAGGTCCAGGCCGTGCGCGGCGTCGAAGCCGCTGCCGGAGTAGAGCGCGAGCTTGATGTCCTGGTCCCGGTAGACGGCGGCGAGGTCGAGGGGGTTGAGCCTCGTCCACGTGGATTCCGGGTCGCCGAAGACGTCCTTGATGTCGGCGGCCAGGTGGTTGCCGTCGCCGCCGTTCACCGGCCGCTCGGCCTCGGTGATCGCAGACCCCGAGATCAGCGTGAGGTTGTTGGCCACGATGATCTCCCGCGCCCCGATGTCGGTGCGGATGTCGGACGGCGGCGAGAACGCTCCGACGGCCGAGAACAGGTCCGGGTGGCGGGCCGCGTAGCTGAGCGCGCCGAAACCGCCCATGGACAGTCCGGCGATGGTGCGGTGCGCCCGGTCGGCGGACGTCCGGAAGTTGTCGTCGATCCAGGGGAGGAGCTGCTCGATGTGGAACGTCTCCCACAGCGGCCGGCGCAAGCCCTTGTCGCCCTTCGTCCAGTCGGTGTAGAAGCCGGACTTTCCGCCCTCCGGCATGACCACGATCCCGTTGAACGGGCTGCCGCTGGTCGCCAGCGTGTTCGCGATCTGCCCGGAGTCGGTGGACGTGTCCGCCCAGGGCAGCGCGCCGTCCAGCGGGTCGTTCGCCCCGTGCAGCAGGTAGAGGGAGTCGTAGCGGTTGGTGTCGCCGGGGTTGTTGTAGGTGGACGGCAGGTAGATGCGCACGTGGACGGGCTCGAAAATGGCCGCCGTGCTGACGACGGCGTCCAGCATGCGCGGGTCGCCGTTCACTTCGGTGATGCTGTTCAGCGTGATGCCGTGCGAGTTCGGGTTCGGGAGCACCGGGGCGGCGCGGGCGGACGGTGCGGTGAGGGCCAGCAGCAGGAGCGTCGCGAAGAAGATCGAGGACAGGCGCGCTGGGCGCGGAACGTGCACGTGAGCCTCCGGAAGCATCGTCACGGGCGGACGTGCCCGTGACGGGGGGCGAAACTTGCTAAACGTTCGCTTAGTAAGCGTGATCGACATCGTCCGCCCCGTCAAGCGCGATAAATTCACCGGCACGGTTCCCGAGCGGAGGAGGGGCAGGTGCCCAGCCAGGCAGCGCGGTCGGCGGCGTCCCGCCGGGAACTCATGGACGCGGCCATCGCCCTGTTCGCCGAACGCGGCTACCACGCCACCTCCGTCGCCGACATCGGCGCCCACGCCGGGCAGAGCCGCGCGGCGGTGAACTTCCACTTCGGTTCCAAGGAGGCCCTGCTGCTGGCGATCGTCCGGCACGTCGTGGACGAGTGGGAGGAGCACATGTTGCTGCCGGAGCTGGAGCGCGCCGCGGCGTCGCCGGAAGCCCTGACCGACGCCGGGTTCGGCGCGCACCGTCGGCTGCTCGCCGAGCAGCCGACGATGTTCGCGCTCCACCACCACCTGATGGCCGAGGCGATCGGGCCGAACCCGGCCGTCAAGGACGCGTTCGCCGCGCTGGACCGGCGGCTGCGCGACCGCATCGGCGAACTCCTCGGGCTCGCCAGGGCCGCGGGCGCCGTCCGGGACGACGTGGACCCCGGCGGCCTGGCCGGCTGGCTCCTCGGCGCGCTGCGCGGCATCGCCCAGCAGCATCTCGTCGACCCGTCCGGCCTCGATCTCGACGCCGCCTACGGGGAGCTGAAGCGGGCCGTCCTCGCCCGGGTCCGGCCCTAGCGGGCGGTGAGAACCAAAGGGCCGTCCTCGGTGATGGCGACGGTGTGCTCGGAGTGGGCGGTGCGGGAGCCGTCGGCGGAGCGGATCGTCCAGCCGTCGGGGTCGTAGACGATGCGGTCGGTCGTACGGGCGAACCAGGGTTCGAGCGCGAGGGTGAGGCCGGGACGGAGCTTCAGGCCGCGGCCCGCGCGGCCCAGGTTCGGGACGTGCGGGTCCTCGTGCATCGTGCGGCCCAGGCCGTGGCCGCCGAACTCGGTATTGACCGGGTAGCCGTAGTCGTGGGCCACCGCACCGATCGCGGCGGAAATGTCGCCCAGACGGTTGCCGGGACGGGCCGCGTCGATCGCCGCCTCCAGCGCGTCCTCGGTGGCGCGGACGATCCGCAGGTCTTCGGGGGCGGGCGTGCCGACGATGACCGTGCGCGCGGAGTCGGCCACCCAGCCGTCGATGCCGACGGCGAAGTCCGCGCTGAGGACGTCCCCGTCGCGCAGCGTGTAGTCGTGGGGGAGGCCGTGCAGGACGGCGTCGTTGACCGACAGGCAGATGACGTTGCGGAACGGGCCGCGGCCGAACGACGGCGAGTAGTCCCAGTAGCACGATTCCGCGCCGCGCTGTTTGATCATGCCGCGCGCGTGGTGTTCCAGGTCCAGCAGGTTCACGCCGACGTCGGCGAGCCGTCCGACCTCCGACAGCACGTCGGCGACGAACCGGCCGGTCACGTGCATGCGCTCGATCTCCGCGGGCGTCTTCAGTTCGATCACGAGTACCCTCAACAACGACGACTGGTATTTCTATACCGAAACCTTACTGCTTGACGGTATAGAAATACCAGCCCTACCCTGGGCGCATGGTCCGCCAACCGCTCACGCCCGAACAGATCGAGGCCGGCCGCCGGCTCGGCGCCCTGCTGCGCCTCGCGCGGGCGGGCCGCGATCTCGCGGACGTCGCGGACGCGGCCGGGATCTCGCCCGAGACCCTGCGCAAGATCGAGACGGGCCGGCTGCCCTCGCCCGGCTTCGGCACGATCGTCCGGCTCGGCGAGGCGCTCGACCTTCCGGTGCAGGAACTGGCGGACGTCTGGCGCGGCAGCGACCTGCCGCTGGAGGCCGTTTCCTAGACCGGCGCCAACGCCCGGCTGCCGAGGCGGAAGACGGCGGCCGAGGCCAGGTAGGCGGCGATGACGGCCGCCAGGACGGGCACGGACGCCCCGTCGCCGTGCAGAACGGCGGCGGTCGCGGCGGCCGAGGCGGCGAAGACCGCGTTGAAGAGCATGTCGTAGAGGGTGAAGACCCGTCCCCGGTAGGCGTCCTCGATCGACTCCTGCAACGTCGTGTCCGTGCACAGCTTCACGCCCTGCGAGACCACACCCAGCAGGAAGGCACCGATCGCCCACGGGACGGGGGCGAACGGCGGACCGAGAACGGCGAGCGCGAGCCCACCGGCGGACAGCAGCAGTGCGGTCCACACGGGCTTGCTTATACGGCGGACGATCGGTGGCGTGATGACGGCCGCCACGAAGTAGCCCACGCCGGAGACGGCCAGCATCGTTGCGAAGACGGTCAGTCCCGCGTCCGCGTCACCGTCGGAGAAACGCTCCCGGCACAGCAGCAACGTCATCATCAGGACCACGCCGTACAACAGGCGATGCACCGAGACGGCGGCGAGCGCCAGCGCGGCGGGACGGCGGTCCGCGACGTGCCGCGCGCCGTCCGCCAGCCCGCGCAGGACGTTCGCGAGCGCCGCGTGGTCCGCCCGGCCGAGCGGACCGTGCGGCAGCCGCGACGCGACGAGCCCGGCCAGCGCGAACAGCGCGGCGGCGGCCACGAGCAGCAGCGCCGTGCCGCGTGCGCCGCCGCCCGCGAGCCCCCGCAGCCCGTAGCCGATCCCCGCCCCGGCGAACGCGACGACCGTCCCGGACGTGACCGCGAACGCGTTGGCCGTCACCAGGTGCGGACGCGCCACGACCTGCGGCAACGCCGCCGACAGCGCCGCGAGGAAGAACCGGTTCACGGCCAGCGCGACCAGGACGAGCAGGAAGAACAGGGCCCCGTCGTGGCCCGTCCCGACGAGCGCCGCCACGAGCAGCAGGAGCGCGGCGCGCACCACGGGCGTCCAGATCAGGATGCGGCGCCGCCGCCACCGGTCGATGAACACTCCGACGAACGGGCCGAGCACCGAATACGGCAGCAGGGTCACGGCGAACGCGGCGGCGGCCTCCCCGGGCGACGCCTGCCGCTCGGGTGAGAAGAAGACGTATCCGGCGAGCGCGACCTGGAAGACGCCGTCGGTGAGCTGGGACGTCAGCCGCGTCGCGTAGAGGCGGCGGAAATCGCGTCCCCGCAGAATCGCCCCCAGCTCCCCCGCACGCACCGCCTCACTCTATGCGGCGGCCGAGCGATGAGTTTCGGTGCGCACGCGGGTCGGTACATCGGAGAAGGAACGACGGAACGGAGATCCGATGGCGGAGATCGAGCCGGTCGCCGAGTTGCACGAAGGCTTCAGCGAGCAGGGCGTCGAGCCGCGCCCCTGGTCGGACGTGGTGGACGTGCTGACGCGGCCGGAGATGTTCTGGTTGTCGACCGTGCGCCGCGACGGACGTCCGCACGTCACGCCGCTTCCGGCGATCTGGCTGCACGGCAGCCTGCACTTCTGCGTCGGCCCGGACGAGCAGAAGGCCAAGAATTTGGAGCACGACGCCCGCTGCGTCCTCACGACGGGCACGAACCGGCTGCGCTCCGGGCTGGACGTCGTCGTGGAGGGCACGGCCGCGCGCGTGACCGGCAAGGAGCGCATCCGCGAACTCGCGGCGCTGTGGGACGAGCGCCTGGACTGGCCGTTCGAGCCCACAGAAGACGGCTTCCGCGGCGCCGACGGCCGGTTCGCGCTGGTCTTCGGCGTCGCCCCGACGAAGATCCTCGCGTTCGGAAAGGCGCCCTACAGCCAGACCCGCTACCGCTTCCCGATCGTGACAACCGGAATGAAATAGCCGATCACGCGGCCGGGACCGAATCAGGGACGGCATTTGGGGCTCCCTTCGCGTTCGCCCGCGAAAGAGTCCGTGACCGGATTGCTACTCTTCGTGGCCGACCGATCTGTCGACCCCGAGGGACCTGCCCGTGCCCAGGATTCCAGTACGACGCGGCCTGCCGTTCCTCGCGGCCGGGCTGATCACGGTGGGCGCGTTCGCCGCCGGCAACGCCACCCGCGCGGACGGCCCCGTCGCGGGCGCGACCAAACCGGGCGCCGCGAAGACGCGTGTGGACAAGAACCGCTACCCGTTCGGCGTGCCGCAGGGCCGGCCCGTCCAGCCCCCGCCGCCGCCCGGTGAACCGACGCTCGCGCCCGCCTACGCGACCAAGACCACGACGCGGCTGTGGGGCGCGGACCCGTACCAGAAGGCGGTGTCGGTCACGCAGCACGTGTGGCCCGCCGCCCGGCCGCTGAACCACAAGGGCGAGATCGACAACGTCCCGGACCGTCCGTGGGGCGTCACGCTCGTCACCCCGGACGACCCGCTCGCCGCCATCAGCGCCACGCCGCTCATCCACTTCCCGAACGACGCACCGATCCTCTACGTATCGCGTCACGGCGTCCCGCAGGTCACGCTCAACGAGATCAAGCGGCTCGGCGACACCGGCATCGAACGGCACGGCGACGTGGACGCGTTCCTCGTCGGCGCGGCGGCCAATCCGGAGGTGAAGCGGCAGCTTGCGGCGATCGGCGTGAAGTTCACGAGCGTCACCGGACGGGACGTCTACAGCCTCGCCGACAACATCGACAAGCTGTACGGAAGCATCGAGAACCCGGACACGGGCGTCCCGCAGATGGGCATCAGCGCCAGCAGCGGCGGCAACGGGATGCAGAACGTGATGATCGGCGCGACGAACGCGTGGCAGTACGTCCTGCCCGCCACGCACTGGGTGTCGCACATGCCGACGGGCCTGCTGTGGGTGGACAGGAACCGCGTCCCGGACGCCACGATCGACGCGCTCAAGCGCCGGGGCATGCACGGGACGATCTACGTCTTCGGCGGCCCCGACCAGGTCTCGCCCGCCGTCGTGAAGCAGCTCGCCGAGTACGGCGCGGTGTCGCGCGTGACGTCCGACGACGGCGTCCTTTTCAACGCGCCGCCGAAGAACACGCCGGTCAACACGGCCGTCGCGTTCGCCAAGATGTACGACCCGATGGGCATGGTCGGCTGGGGGATCACCGGGCCGGGGCACGGGTTCACGCTGGTCAACCGGCACGACTGGCAGAGCGCCGTGGCGTCCGCGCCGCTGTCGCACCTGGGGTTCCACGCGCCGCTGCTGCTGACCGACAGCCCGTCCAAGCTGCCGAAGGAGGTGGACCGCTACTTCCGGTCGGTGGCGCCGCGCTTCCTCAACTCGCCGGCCGAGGGCCCGTACAACATGACGTTCGTGATGGGGAGCTGGACGGACATCACCTGGCGGATCCAGACCGACATCGACTTCGTCTCCGAAATGATCAACGGACGGGCCTGGAACAGCAGCGACGGCGGCCGGTACAGCGACTCCGGTCAGCCCTGAGCCGCGCGGGAACGTTCCACCACCGCAGGACGTCCGAAGTGTCTAGGCTGAGGCGGATCGGCCGAGACGACGGAGGTGTCCGATGGCGGACGAGCGGCCCCACACGGACCTGCGGACCGACCGTCCGCACCCCGCCCGCGTCTACGACGCCCTGCTCGGCGGCAAGGACAACTTCGCCGCCGACCGCGCCGCCGCGGCGGCGGGCATCGAGCGGTCGCCCGAGGTCCGCGACATCGCGCTGGCCAACCGCGCGTTCCTGCGCCGGGTCGTCACCGAGGCGGCGCGGGCCGGGGTCCGGCAGTTCGTGGACCTCGGGACGGGCATTCCGACCAGCCCGAACGTCCACGAGGTGGCGCAGGCCGTCGCGCCGGACGCCACCGTCGTCTACGTGGACAACGACCCGATCGTCTCCGCGCACGCCCGCGCGCTGCTCCCGGCCGGCGACACCACCGCGATCATCGAGGCGGACCTGCGCGCACCGGACGCCATCCTGGACGACCCCGCGTTCCGCGCGCTCGTGGACTTCTCGCGTCCGGTCGCGGTGCTGATGGTCGCGATCCTGCACCACATCCCGAACGAGGCGGACCCGGCCGCGATCATCGACCGCTTCCTCGGTCCGGCCGCGCCCGGCAGCCTGCTCGCGGTCTCCCACCTCGGCGCGGACCTCGCGCCGGAGAAGGCCGTCGGCGTCTCGACGGTGGCGGCGCAGGGCGGGATCACGCTGCTGCCCCGCGACCGCGCGGACGTCCTGCGCTTCTTCACCGGCCTCGACCTGCTCGAACCGGGCCTGGTCCCGCTGCCGCTGTGGCGTCCGGACGGCCCGGACGCGGGCGACGTCGCGAAGGTCTGGTCCTACGGCGGCCTGGCCCGCAAGCCCTGAGTCACGGCGTGAACGTCACCGGCAGCGCGTGCAGGCCCCGGACGACGAAGCTCGGCTGCCGGGGCAGTTCCGCGACGGGCACGGCGAGCGCGAGATCGGGCAGGCGCAGCAACGCGGCGAGCCCGATCCCGCCCTCCAGCCGGGCGAGCCGCGCGCCCGTGCAGTAGTGGACGCCCCACCCGAACCCGAGGTGGGGCGCGTCGTCGCGGGTGACGCGGAACGCGTCCGGGTCGGGGTAGCGCGCGGGGTCGCGGTGCGCGGCGGCGAGCGAGATCACGACCGGCTCCCCGGCCGGGACGACCGTGCCGCCGATCGTGACGTCCTCGGTCGCGAACCGCCACGCCGCGACCTCCATCGGACCGTCGTAGCGCAGGACCTCCTCGATCGCCGCGTCCACCAGCGCGGGGTCGGCGCGGACGAGTTCCCGCTGGTCGGGATGGGTGAGCAGGGCGACGAGCGCGTTGCCGAGCAGCGCCACGCTCCCCTCATGCCCCGCGATGACCAGCAGGAAGATCATCGACAGCAGCTCGGTCTCGTCGGCGTCGCTGCGGGCCAGGGCGCTGATCAGGTCGTCGCCGGGGGCGCGGCGCTTGGCGCGCAGCAGGTCGCGCAGATAGTCGCCGGGGGCGGGCGCGGGGTCGCCGGGGACGGCGTTGGACGTCCACTGCCGGAACAGCCCCCGCTCACCGGCCGGAACGCCGAGGATCTCGCCGATCACCGCCGCCGCGAGGGGGTAGGCGAACTCGCCGATCACGTCGGCCGTGCCGCGCGCGGCGAACGCGTCCACCAGCGTGTCGGCGATCTCCTGGACGCGCGGGCGCAGCGCGTCCACCCGCCGGGTCGAGAACGCGCCGGAGATCAGGGCGCGCAGCCGCGTGTGCTCGGGCGGCTCGCGCGTCAGGAGGTGGACGTCGAGCGCGGCCTCGTCCTCCAGCCGCCGTCCCCGGTCCGCGGCGCGCCAGGCCGCCACCGCGACGCGGGGGTCGCGGCTCAGCCGGGGGTCGGCCAGCGCGGCGCGCGCGTCGTCGTAGCGGGAGACCCACCAGCAGGACAGGCCGTCCCGGATCCGCACCCGGTGGACGGGGGCCTCCGCGCGGAGCCGGTGGTAGGCGGGATAGGGATCGACGTCGAAGTCCGGACCGAGCAATTCCCGTTTCATCTGCCGCACGATCCGCATCGTACGTCCTGTGACGCGCGGGCCGGATTCGAACCGGCGATCTCGGGCTTATGAGACCCGCGGGGACGGCCGAACTCCCCTACCGCGCGTTGGCATTTCCTCGCGTGCCCCGACCAGGAGTCGAACCTGGATCCCCGGTTCCGTAGACCGGTACTCTGTCCATTGAGCTATCAGGGCTCGGGGCGTGCGTACGCCCCGGTCGTGGACCCGGCCGGTTCGACCCGGCATCCTCCCGCGTGCAAGGCGGGGACTCTGCCTTGAGCTACAGGCCCGCGTTCTCCTTCCGCATGGACGGCAGGAATCGAACCTGCTTCTCACCGGCTTTGGAGGCCGGTCGCCCAACCGTTCGGCTCGTCCACTCGCGCCGTTCGGAATTGCTCCGTGCGGCGTGAGAAAAGGATGCGCCACCCGCAGTTCCGGAGGCAACGTATTTTCCGGGACGCCCGAGGTTTCACGTGGAACCGGCCTTTGCCGTTTGCTGGCCGCCGTCGGGACATGACGCGAACCCCGTCCGGGCAGGAGCCGAACGATCATCGCCTAGGAAGGGGTTCCCCATGCTCAGCGCGCTTCGCAAGGCCGGTCTGTCCTCGCAGATGATGTACACGGCCGGGTTCGGTTCCATCGGCGTGTCCGTCGTGTCGTGGATGGTGTCCCGCACCCGGCAGGACGTCAACCGCGCCGACCACTGGGGCCTGTTCGTCGGCCAGTGGGCGCCCACGTTCTTCGCCCTCGGCGCCGCGCTGCGCCTGGAGGAGCAGTGGGGCGACGAGGCGCCGTACCGCAAGTCGTCCGAGGCCGCGGAGCAGCTCCGGGAGAACATGCCCGTCGGCTGACCGCGTCCGGCACGCACGCCGGGAAGCGTGCGTGCCGACGGGTGTCAGCGGCGGCGGGGGAGCAGCAGCGCCGGGATCAGCGCGAGCAGGATCAGCCCGGCCGCCGGCAGATACGTCTTCTGGAACGCGTCCGCCAGTTCGGGCGCGAGCGCGGCGTGCGCGTCCGGGCTCAGCCGGTGGACGGCCTGGAGCCCGCCCGCGACCGGCAGCAGCGCCGCGAGGACGACCGAGGACACCGCCGTCCCGGCCGCGCCCATCGTCGTGTTGACCAGGTTGACCATCGTGCTGCCGCTCGGCGCCTGTTCCCGCGCCAGCTCGCGGGTCGCGACGGTGATGGCGGGCATCATCGTCCCGCCGCCGCCCGCGCCCATGACCAGCATCGTCGCGCACAGCGCCCAGTAGGGGGCGTCCGCGCTGAGCTGGAGCGTGAACAGCCCGAAGCCGGTGACCGCCACGAGGATCGAGCACGGCAGGTAGCGGCCGGGCGGGACGCGGTCGATGATCCGCCCCGCGACCTGCATCGTCAGCCCGGACGCGAGCGCGAACGGGATCCCGAGCAGCCCGGCCTGCGTCGCGCTCTCCCCCCGGACGACCTGGAGGTACAGCGGCAGCAGCAGCATCGAGCCGAAGTAGCCCGCGGAGAACAGCGTCAGCGTCCCGGTGGCGGCGGCGAACGACCGGTTGCGCAGCAGCCGCAGGTCGACGAGCGGATGCGGCGTCCGCAGCGCCCGCCGCACGAACCCGGCGACCAGCGCCGCGCCCGCGAGCAGCGGGACCAGCACCTTCGCCGCCGTGAAGCCGCCCTCCTGGCCCGCCGCCGTCACGCCGTAGATCAGCGCGGCGAGGCCGGGCGACAGCAGGAGCAGGCCGGGGACGTCCAGCCGGCGGCGCTCCTCGCGGACGTCGGCGGGGAAGAGCCGTCCGGCCAGCACGAGGACGGCCAGCCCGATCGGCGCGTTGATGAAGAACATCCACCGCCAGGACACGTCGTCCACGAGATAGCCGCCGAGCACCGGCCCGCCGAGCGGCCCGACGAGGATCGCGAGCCCGAGCAGGCTCATCAGCCGGCCGAGCCGGTCGGGCCCGGCGGCGCGCAGCAGGATCGTCATGCCGACCGGCATGATCAGCCCGCCGCCGAAGCCCTGGAGCACGCGGAAGGCGATCAGGGATTCGATGTTCCACGCGGAACCGGCCAGCACCGAGCCCAGCGTGAACGCGACGATGGCGATCAGATAGAGGCGTTTCGCCCCGAAGCGTCCGGCCGCCCAGGCCGACACGGGGACGACCGCGCCGAGCGCCAGCGAGTACCCCGTCGCGACCCACTGGAGCGTGGCGAGCGGCGCGTCGAACGTGACGGACAAATGGTTCAGCGCGACGTTCACGACGGTCTGGTCCAGGGCGACCATGACGCCGCCGAGCACCAGCACGAGCGCGATCGTCACCGGCCCGCGCGTCGCGGGGCGCGCCGGGGCCGCGGTGGCCGTGGTCATGGCGGTCACCCCGCGTACGGACGGACGGTCCGGGCGTCGCGCAGGGCCGTCCCCCACCAGGTCAGCCGGTCGAGCAGGACGGACGCGGCGGCGCCCGCCCCCTCCGGCTCGGCCAATGCCCCGGTGGTGTCAACCCGGCCCCAGGGGTTGTGGAAACTGACGGTGTCGCGGATCCCGACGGCGTGCAGCTCGGCGAACACGGCCCGCAGGTGCTCGACGGCCCGCAGCCCGCCCGACACGCCGCCGTACGACACGAACCCGACCGGCTTGGCCTGCCACTGCTGGTAGTGGGTGTCGATCAGGTTCTTCAGCGTGCCGGGGTAGCTGTGGTTGTACTCGGGCGTGATCACGACGAACGCGTCGGACGCCTCCAGTTTCGCGGTCGCCTCGGCGGCGCTCGGATGCGTCGCGGGAGCGCCGAGCATCGCGGGCAGCCGGGTCTCGGCGGTGTCGACCACGTCGACGGCCAGCTCACCGCGCTCGCGCGCCTTCGCCTCGAACCAGCGGGAGATCGTCGGGCCGAAGCGGCCTTCGCGGCTGCTGCCGACGATGATCGAAAGATTCAGCGGACGGTCGGTCATGGGGGAACTCCGGTCGTGAGGTCGTCGCGGCCGTTCTCGGCCGGTGACCCCACGATGAGACCTCAACTAATCTTGAGGTCAAGCGCATGTGACGCCCGACACGACGAAGCCCCGCTCCCGGGGCGGGAGCGGGGCGTCCGGTTCGTCCGTGCTATTTGGGGCTGCGCAGGTACTTGACGCAGGCGAGCGTCGCGGCGCGCAGCTTCTGCTGGTCGGCCGTCGGGGGAGCCGTCTGGCGCGGCGAGACGTTGATGCCGTGCCGCTTCATGCAGGCCGTGAACTGCGAGACCGCCTTCGGCGTCGGGATCGCCGTGATGCCGCTCGGCGTCCCGCCCGCGCGCGGCGTGCCCGGGGTGCGCCCGTCCGGCGCCCCGCCGGTGCCCGGAGCGCCGCCGTCGGGCGTCGCCGTGGACCCGCCCGGCGACGGCGCGCCCGACACGGGGGGCAGGGACGCCCCGGCCGAGGGCTTGCCGTCCTTGTCGTCGCCGCCACACGCGGTGAGCCCGAGCGCGAGCGCCGGGACCAGCGCCAGCGCGGCGATCCGGCCGCGGTCGATTCTCATCGGTGATCCTCTCCGGGGGTGGTCGGCCCACGCTATGCGCTCCCCCGGGCGGTGCGCCAGACGTGCGCGGACCAGAAGATCGGCGGCCGTTTTCGCGGTGGGGAACAATCCCGGGGGCCGCACCTGTTACAACTGGTGTCGATGCGTTCGGTGTCCCCGGGCCTCACCTACCGCCTTCGCGGAATACCGCGGGCGGCGCGATCCGCGTCCGTCCGGCAGGAGCCGCGTTGAGCTTTTCGCCGAGAGGCGACCCGGCGCATCGACGGCGGACCCCGCCCGGGCCTCGGCTCGGGCGGGGTTCGACCTATTTTGGGGGCATGAGTCTTGCCGCCCGTCTGGAGGAACTCGGCCGTCCGCTGGTCGAGGAGCAACTGTGCCACCCCACCGTCGCCGGGATCGCCCGGGGCGACCTGGACGCGGCGGTGTTCCGGTCCTGGCTCGAACAGGACTACCTGTTCCTGCTGGACTACGTCCGCGTGTTCTCCCGGCTCGCCTGGCAGGCGCCGTCCGCGCACCTCGGCGACCTGGTGGACCTCGCGCACGCCACCTTCCACGACGAGCTGGCCCTGCACCGGTCGCTGTCCGGCGCGTTCGGCGCCGACCTGGACGGCGCCCGCCCCGGCCCCGCCTGCGTCGCCTACACGACGTTCCTCCTGGACGCCGCCGCCGACTACGGCGACGGGCTGGCCGCCCTGTACCCGTGCATGTGGGGTTATTCCCGGCTCGGTGCGCTGCTGGCCGCGAACCCGCCGGCGGAGCCGCGCTTCCGCCGCTGGGTCGACACCTACGCCGATCCGGAGTTCGCCGCGCTGGCCCGGCGGATCGGGCAGATGATCGACGAGGCCGCGCCCGACCCCGTCCGGGCCGAGCGCCTGTTCCTGGACGGCATGCGCCACGAACTCGCCTTCTGGGACGTTCCAACCTGACCCCCCACCGGGTAGGGGGCGCCCGTGTTCACCCGGATGGGCCTGCCCGAGTCCGCGCGCTCCGACGCCGCGCGGCTCTACTGGGCGGGCTTCACGCGCAAGCTCGCGCCCGTCGTCGGCGGCGGGCGGACGGTCGGCGTGCTCGCGGACGCGCTGGTCCCCGCCCAGGTCATGGGCGCGTGGAACGGCGACAGGCTCGTCGGCATCGCCTGCCTCCAGGACGGCCCCGAACCGCCGCTGCGCCTGGACCGCACCGGGTTCCGGCGCGAGTTCGGGATCCTGCGCGGCGGCTGGCGGCGGCTGCTCAGCACCTTCGTGACGTCCCGGCCGCCGGGCGCGGACGAACTGCTGCTCGACGTCCTCGCCGTGTCCCCGGAGGCGCGCGGCCTCGGCGTCGGTACGACCCTGCTCAGTGCGGTCGCGGACGAAGCACGCACCCGTGGACGGCACCGCGTGAAACTGGAGGTCGTGGATACGAATCCGCGCGCCAAAGCCCTCTACGAGCGTTTCGGTTTCCGGACCGTCGACACCGTCCGCACGCCCTACCTACGCCGCCTGCTGGGATTCGGCGCGGTGGACACCATGCGCTACGACGTCCCCTGACCCGACGGTAGCGACGCGTACGGCACCAGGTCGATGAGTTCGGTGCTGACCGCGCGGGCCGTCCGGTGGAAGTCGGCGATGAGCGTGCCGTCGTGGTCGCGGCGGCTGACCACGGCCACCGCGCACGGCTCGGCCCCGATGATCGGCAGGTAGACCAGTCCGCCGACGTCCAGCGTGCGCGGGAGCGAGGCGGCGACGGAGAGGCAGCCGTCCGGCGCGGTCAGCACGAAGTGCAGCGCCTCGTTGACGGTCTCCAGCCGTTCCCCGAGGAAACGCGGCGGCTCGCCGTTGCGGTGGTCGTTCATGAGCCAGAAGTTCTGGAAGTGACGCGGCATTTCCTCGGGAATGGTGGGGGCGGGCAGGTCGAGATAGGACGGGATCGTGATCTCGCCGCCGTCGGCGAAACGGTGCCGCCGCGCGACCGCCAGCAGGCGCGGCTCCTCGAACAAGGTCGTCGCGCGCAGGAATTCGCGGTCGATGGGCAGCCGGAGAAAGGCGACGTCGACCCGGCCGTCCCGCACGGCGGGCTCGGCGCGGTGCGGCGGGAGGTCGGCCAGCGCGATCCGGACGGCCGGGTGCCGCGCCGCGAACGTCTCCAGGATCGGCGCCGTCAGCTCGGCCGCGCCGCCCGCGAACAGCCCGACCCGCAGCGTCCCCTGCTCCCCGCCTGCGGCGGCCCGCGCCAGGTCGAGGGCCCGCGCCGCCGACCGCAGCACCTCCCGGGCGGGTTGTTCGAGGGCCTCGCCGGCGGCGGTCGGGACGACGCGGCGGCTGTCGCGGACGAACAGCGGCCCGCCGACCTCGCGTTCCAGCGCCTGAATGTGCTGGCTGAGGGCGGGCTGGGTGAGGTGCAGCGACCGCGCGGCCCGGGTGAAGTTCCGTTCTCCCATGACGGCGAGAAACGAGCGGAGATGCCGGAGTTCCATAATGAGGGCTCCTTATTCCAGCGATAACATATCGCTTTCACCACGGCCGGGCGCGGGAACTTAGGGTGGGCGGTGCGGCCATTTCCGGCCGCACCGCTCTCGTGGAAGGCGCACCGATGCCGGCACCTCTCGTCCTGAACTCGATCACGCGCGCGGACCTCCTCGCCCTCTTCCGGGGGCTCGCCGACGACCCCGGCCGGGAGGCCCGTTTCCTCGACGACCCCGCCGCCGTCCTCGCCGCCGAACTCGGCTGGGACCGGGCGCAGCGGACGTCCGCCGGCAACGCCCGGCTCGTCGCCGCCCTGCGGTCGCCGGAGCGCCGGGCCGAACTGCGGGCGTCGTCGGGCGGCGTCCCGGAAGCGACGGCGGCGAGCTACTCCGTGACGGGCTCGACGGCCCGCACGGCGTCCAGCGCCGGCGCCACCGCGAACTTTTCGACGGGCGGAGTGGCGCGCGACGACGGCCCGCGCCTCGACCCCGCCGCGCTCCGGCTCGGCGCCCGATGACCGCCGAGAGCGTCGTCGGCGGGCGCAAGACGCTGTCGATCATGCCGACGTTCACCTGCACGGCCGCCTGCGCCGACTGCGGGACGCTCAGCAGCCCGCGCGTGCGGGAGCGCATCTCACTCGACGTGATCCTGTCGGCGATCACGCAGGCGCACCGGCTCGGGTTCGCGAACGTCGTGTTCACCGGCGGCGAGGCGACGCTGCGGTGGCGCGACCTGCTCGCCGGGCTGTCCCACGCCCGCGCGCTCGGGCTGCCGACGCGGCTCGTCACCAACGCGCACTGGGCGGCGACGCCGGACCGGGCGCGCGACCGGCTGCGCCGGCTGAAGGACGCGGGCCTGGACGAGATCAACTACAGCACCGGCGACGAGCACGTCCGGTTCGTCCCGGTCGAGCGGGTCGTGCACGCGTCGGTCGAGGCGGTCCGGCTCGGTCTGCCGGTCGTCGTGATGGTCGAGTTGCGGCGGGAGCGCGCGGTGACCGCCACGACGATCCGGGAGCACCCGCTCGTCACGGCGCTCGGCGCCGACGCCGCGCTCGTCCGGACGCACGAGAGCGCCTGGATGCCCCTGGACCCCGGCGAGACGGGCGACTACCCCGCCGGATCCACCACCGATGCCGCCACGCTGCCCACCCGGCGCGGCTGCGACCACGTCCTCCAGACCTACACCGTCCAGGCCGACGGACGGGTCGGCTCCTGCTGCGGCCTCGGCCTGCGGACGATCCCCGAGCTGAACACCGCGACGGCCGAGGGCGGCGACTTCCTCGACCGGGCCGTCACCGCCGCCGAGGACGACTTCCTCAAGCTGTGGCTGCACTACTTCGGGCCCGAACGCGTGCTGGCGTGGGCGGCGGAGAAGGACCCGTCCATCGACTGGGAGGGCCGGTACGCGCATCCGTGCCAGGCGTGCGGGCGCCTCTACAAGGACGAGCGCGTCCGGACGGTGCTCCGCGAGCATTATGCGGAGATGGTGGCGATCGTCCTGCAAAGCGCCTGGCTGGACGACCACTACACCCCCCGGATGCTCGCGGACTGACCGGCGGGGCAGGGAAACGGAACCGTCGCAGCACCCGCTTTTCTCACTCATCGTCATTATTCGGCGACGGAACGTGAGGTAGGTTCCGTGGCATGCGCGCCCGGACCGTCCTCGGCGGCCGCCGTCTCCGCACGGCGGCCGGGGCGCTGCTGCTCGTCCTCGCGCTGGCGCTGCCGGGCGTCCCGTTCGTCCAGGAGGCGGACGGGACGCCCGACGGCCCCGTCGCCACGGCCGCCGCCGACCCGGCCACCGGCCGCGCCGAGCCCGCGCCGGACCGGCAGCGCGTCCGCCGGCCCGTCCTGCCGCGCGCCCCGTTCGACGGCGCGGCGCTCGTCCGCCGCCTGGTCACCGGGCTCGCCACGCATCCGGCGTACGCGCTGGACCATGCCGCCCGCCGGGGCGATCGCGCGCCCGGCGCGCGGCTGCTGATCACACTCCGGGTGTCCCGGATCTAGAGCGTCCCGCGGAGTCCGCTTTCTTGCGGTTCCGCCTGCCTCTTTCGGTTTCTCAATCGGAGAACAGGGATGCTCATGTCCATCCGGGACGTCCATGTCAGTACGGAGACGTGGCGGTTTCACTGCGTCACATGCTCCCACCAGTGGGACCAGGACTTCGAGGCCCGGCACAGCGACGGGCCGGCGGGATCGTCGATCGCGTGGAGCCTGGACGGCGTCGCCAGCCAGCCGCCGTGGGTCGACCGGACCTGCCCCGAGTGCCGGAGCGTGCAGGTCAGGGCCCTGCCGCCGGACACGCCGATCCCCCGTCCCCGCTGACGGCCGCGCCGCGGGAGGGCGCGCCCTCCCGCGGCCGGGGTCACAGCGCCTTGAAGTTGCGCAGGCGCAGGCTGTTGCTCACGACGAACACCGACGAGAACGCCATCGCGCCGCCCGCGATCATCGGTGTGAGCAGGCCCGTCGCGGCCAGCGGCAGCGCCGCGACGTTGTAGGCGAACGCCCAGAACAGGTTCCCCCGGATGGTCCGCAGCGTCCGCCGGGAGAGCCTGATCGCGTCCGCCGCCGCGCGCAGGTCCCCCCGGACGAGCGTCAGGTCGGACGCCTCGATCGCCACGTCCGTCCCGGTGCCCATCGCGAGCCCGAGGTCGGCCTGGGCGAGCGCGGCGGCGTCGTTCACGCCGTCCCCGACCATCGCGACGCGGCGGCCCTCGGCCTGGAGGCGCTTGACGACGTCCACCTTGTCCTGCGGCAGGACTTCGGCGATGACCTCCTCGATGCCGACCTCGTCGGCGACGGCCCGCGCGACGGCCGCGTCGTCGCCGGTGAGCAGGACGGGCCGCAGCCCGAGGTCGCGCAGCCGCGCGACGGCCTCCGCCGACGTGGGCTTGACCTGGTCGGCGACGGTCAGGACCGCCCGCGCCGCGCCGTCCCAGCCGACCGCGACGGCCGTGCGGCCCTGCTCGCGGGCACGTTCCATCGCCTTCTCCAGGTCCGGCGGGAGGTGCTGCGCCCACTCGGCGAGCAGCCGGGGCCGTCCGACGAGCACCGCGTGCCCGTCCACCACGCCCTGGACGCCGAGGCCGTCGAGCGCGGTGAAGTCGGCGACGTCCGCGAGCGGCCCGGTGCGTTCGGCGGCGGCGCCCGCGATGGCCCGCGCGATCGGGTGCTCGGACGCGTTCTCCAGCGCCCCCGCGAGCCGCAGCGCGTCGTGCTCGGTGACGCCGTCGGTCGTGATGACGTCGACCAGCGCCATCCGGCCCGTCGTGACCGTGCCCGTCTTGTCCAGGACGACCGTGTCGATCGCGCGCGTGGATTCCAGCGCCTCCGGGCCCTTGATCAGGATGCCGAGCCGGGCGCCCCGGCCCGTCCCGACCAGCAGCGCGGTCGGCGTGGCGAGGCCCAGCGCGCACGGGCACGCGATGATCAGGACAGCGACGGCGGCGGTGAACGCGGCGGTGGCCGACCCGCCCGTCCCGAGCCAGAACCCGAGCGTCGCGACCGCCAGGGCGATCACGACCGGCACGAACACGCCGGAGATCCGGTCGGCGAGCCGCTGCACCCGCGCCTTGCCGGTCTGCGCCTCCTCCACCAGCCGCGCCATCTGGGCGAGCTGCGTGTCGGCGCCGACCTTCGTCGCCCGGACGAGCAGCCGCCCGCCCGCGTTGACCGTCGCGCCCGCGACCGTGTCGCCCGGCCCGACCTCGACCGGGACGGACTCGCCGGTCAGCAGCGACGCGTCCACCGCCGACGAGCCGTCCTCGACCACGCCGTCGGTCGCGACCTTCTCGCCGGGACGGACGACGAACACGTCCCCGGCCGTCAGCTCGTCCACCGGGATCCGCTGTTCGCGGCCGTCCCGCAGGACCGCGACGTCCTTCGCGCCCAGCTCCAGCAGCGCCCGCAGCGCCGCGCCCGCACGGCGCTTGGACCGAGCCTCGAAGTACCGACCGGCGAGGATGAAGGCCACGACGCCCGCCGCCGCCTCCAGGTACAGGTTGGACGAGCCGTCCGAGCGCGTCGCGCTGAACTCGAAGCCGTGCCGCATGCCCGGCTCGCCCGCGTCGCCGACGAACAGCGCCCACAGCGACCAGCCGAACGCCGCGAGCGTCCCGAGCGAGACGAGCGTGTCCATCGTGGCGGCGCCGTGCCGCAGGTTCGTCCAGGCGGCGCGGTGGAACGGCCAGCCCGCGTAGACGACGACGGGTGCGGCCAGCGTCAGCGACAGCCACTGCCAGTTCCGGAACTGAAGCGCCGGGGCCATCGCCAGCACGATCACCGGGACGGCCAGCACCACCGCGGTGACGAGCCGCTGCCGGAGCGGGGCCAGTTCGTCGGCCGGCGTCTCCTCGGCGCGCGGTGGCGCGGGGGGCGCGGCGGTGTATCCGGCCTGCTCGACGGTGGCGATGAGGTCGTCCAGAGTCACCCCCTCGGGGTATTCGACCCTGGCCTTCTCGGTCGCGTAGTTGACCGTCGCGGTGACGCCGTCGAGCCTGTTGAGCTTTCGCTCAACCCGGTTCGCGCAGGACGCGCAGGTCATTCCGCCGATCGACAGCTCCGTCGTGGACATCGGTCGCCTCCTCTCAGCGGGCCGTGACGGTGAACTCGGCGGTGCGGACCTTGCCCGCGTGCTGGAAGTCCAAGAACAGGCGGTACGTTCCGCCGCCGGGGACCTCCGCGTGGAACTCGATGCTCGGTCCGGGCCTGGTCGTTCCGTCGCCCGGTTCGCCCATCGGGTGGACGTGCAGGTAGGCGAGGTCGCCCGCGCGGATCGCCACGAGATGCCCGTACGCCTCCAGGTACGGTTCCAGGTCGGTGACGGGCCGTCCGTCCTTCTCGACGGTCAGCGTCAGCGGACTCGGCTTGCCCGGCACGAGGTCGCCGGCGAGCTTGACGCGGTAGCCGTCCACCTCGGCGACGCGCTCGGCCGGCGGCAGCGGACGGGGCCCGAAATCGCCGGGAACGTCGAGGTCGGTGCCCAGTGTGACCTGCTCCTTCGCGGTCGCGGGCCGGACGTCGGTGAAGATCCGGTAGGTGCCCGGGTCGCCCGCCGCGAGCGGGACGGACCAGACGCCCCGCGCGTCCCGCACCGGGTGCAGATGCTGGTAGCCCGACAGGTCGCGCCGGACGATGATGAAGTGCAGTTCCTTGCCGTGCAGCCGGGTGTAGCGCGTGACCGGCGCGCCGTCGGGACCGGTCACGGTGAACCGGAAGTCGGTGGTGCGACGGGCCGGGACGCTCGTCGTCGCGGGGCGGAGGGTGTAGCCGTCCTGCTCGGCCAGGAGCCCGCCGGGGAGGACGTCGTGGCCGGTCCCGTGGCCGGTCTCGTGGGTCGTTTCGTGCCGCATGTGGCTCGCGCCGCCCTTCTCATCGGTCGCGCCCACGGGGCCGGTGAGGGCACCGGCCCCGAGGGCGGCGGCGAAGACGGCGGCCAGCCCGGCGCCGTACGCGCCGAGCCTGGTCGCGGTGTTCATCTCACGCCTTCAGTTCGTATCCGGCCTCCTCGACGGCGGCCCGGACCTGGGCCTCGTCGAGGGGAGCCTCGCTGGTGACGGTGACGGCCCCGGACGAGAGTTCGACGTCCACGGCCGTGACGCCGGGGATCTGGCCGACCTCCTCCTTGACCGAGCTGACGCAGTGGCCGCAGGTCATTCCGGCGACGGTGTAGGTCGTGGCGCTCATCGGCTCGTTCCTCCTGGTCTCTGTACCCCTGGGGGGTATGTCGTGCGCCTCATGGTGGCACAACCCGTCAGGTGCGGCAACCCCTACCCCCTAGGGGTTATTTTGTGACGTCGCTCATGTTCGGTTCGTGCCTTCACCGTCGTGAGTTATCCACAGGCTGGGGACACGTCCCCCGATTCTGGCCCTCAACCTTTGTCGTGGTTTGTCGAGGTTATGAGGCTGTGCCGTGCCGTTCCGCTGGTGGGGTTTTGGTTATCCACAGGATCGTCCACAGGTGTCCACAGGGGTGTGGATCGCTGATACTGGACGTATGCCAGAGCTTCCCGAGGTGGAGTCGCTGGCCGCCTTCCTGCGGGAACGCGCGGTCGGCCACGCGATCGCGCGCGTCGATGTTCTCGCGATCTCCGCCCTCAAGACCTACGACCCGCCGATCACCGCGCTCGGCGGCCTGACGGTCACCGCCGTCGCCCGGCACGGCAAGTTCCTCGACCTGGACGCCGACGGGCTGCACTTCGTCGTCCACCTGGCCCGCGCCGGCTGGCTGCGCTGGCGCGACGAACTCCCGGCCCGCGCGGGCCGCCCCGGGGGCCGCAACCCGCTCGCCGTGCGCGTCCACCTGGACGACGGCTCCGGCTTCGACCTCACCGAGGCCGGAACGAAGAAGGGCCTGGCGGTCTACGTCGTCCGCGACCCGGCCGAGGTCCCCGGCGTGGCGACCCTCGGCCCCGACCCGCTGGCGGACGACTTCACGCCCGAAGCCCTCGCCGCCATCCTCAAAGACCGCCGGACGCAGATCAAGGGCGTCCTGCGCGACCAGAAGATCGTCGCGGGCATCGGCAACGCCTACTCCGACGAAGTCCTGCACGCGGCCAAGATGTCCCCGTTCAAGGTCGCCGCGACGCTGACCGACGACGACATCGCCACCCTCCACACCGCCATCCGCACCACCCTCGCCGAAGCCGTCACCCGGGCCGAGGGCGTGGCGGCCCAGGACCTCAAGGGCGAGAAGAAGTCGGGCCTGCGCGTCCACGGGCGCACCGGCCAGGAATGCCCCGTCTGCGGCGACACGATCCGCGAGGTCTCCTTCGCCGACTCGTCCCTCCAGTACTGCCCGACCTGCCAGACGGGAGGGAAACCACTGGCCGACCGCAGAATGTCCCGCCTCCTGAAATGACCGCGCGCCCGCTGTGTCCGGATCGGGCTTGCGTTGACGTCGGTGTGAAGGTTTAGCGTCGTTGACATGCGCATCGGTGAGCTTGCGGAACGTGCGGGGGTCAGTGCCCGCACGTTGCGGTACTACGAATCGCGGGGGTTGCTGCCGGCTCGGCGGTCCGTGAACGGGTACCGCGTGTACGGCGACGACGATCTGCGGTTGGTGGAGCAGATCCGGACGCTCCAGGACTTCGGGTTCGGCCTGGAGGAGACGCGGCCGTTCGTGGAGTGCCTGCGGGCCGGGCATCCGTCCGGGGACGCGTGCCCCGCGTCGTTGGACGTGTACCGGGCCAAGCTCGCCGAGATGGACGCGCTGATCGAGCGGCTGCGGACGGTCCGGGAGGAGGTCGCCGGGCATCTGCTGCGCGCGGAGGCCGATCTGCGCGGCGGGCCGGAGCCGCGTTGCGAACTGGAGGCTGGAGCATGATGGGTACTACGGGTGTCGTCGAGGTCTCGGACGCCAGTTTCGCCGAGGAGGTGCTGGGCGCGGACCGCGCGGTGCTGGTGGAGTTCACCGCGGAGTGGTGCCCGCCCTGCCGGCAGCTCGCGCCGGTGCTCGCCGCCGTGGCCGACGAGCACCGCGACCGGCTCAAGGTCGTCGCGCTCGACGTGGACGCCAACCCCCGGACCACCGCCGCGTACAACGTCCACTCGATGCCCACGCTCGTCGCCTTCCGCGATGGCGAGCCGGTGAAGGCGGTCGTCGGGGCCCGGTCCAAGTCGCGGCTGCTCAAGGACTTCGCCGAGGTGCTCTGAGCCCCGGGCCGCCCCGTGCCGTTCGCTGGCGCGGGGCGGCCCTAGGATCACGGGGTGGCTCAGGTCAAGGTGCACGGGCGGCGGGACGTCTGGGCGGGACGGCAGCGGGAAATCTCCGATCTCCTCCAGGCGTGTCTGGTCGAGGCGTGGGGGCTGCCGGAGGACAAGCGGTTCCACCGGTTCTTCCTGCTGGACGAAGCGGACTGGATCGTTCCGGGCCGGGACGCCCGCTACCTCATCGTGGAGATCGTCTGCTTCGAGGGGCGGGGCGACGCCGGCAAGCGCGCCCTCATCCGGAGCCTCTATGACCGCGTCGTCCCGGCGCTCGGGATCACGGCCGACGATCTGGAGCTGACGATCATCGAGACGCCCCGGCAGAACTGGGGCATCCGGGGTATGGCGGGCGACGAGCTGACGCTCACCTATTCGGTGACGCCGCCGGACGGCGCCGGCTGAGCGGGGATCCGCGCGGCCGGGCGGAACGGGCCGGACGGCCACAGCCACACGGTCCCCGGCGGCGTCTCGCCGCGCAGGTAAGCCACGATCGGGTCGCGGCGGGGCCGGAACCGGTGCGCGGACAGCCGGGCGATCGCCTCGTCGGCCGGGACCCAGGCCGCTTCGAGGACGATCCCGTCCGGGTCCGCGGCGCCGAGGACGCCGGACGCCGGGCCGGTGGTGAAGGCGAACACCGTCCATTCGCCGTTCCAGCCGGGCTCCCCGCCGATCGTGTACTGGGCGACGAACGCGAGTTCGGCGGGCCCCGCGACGACCAGCCCGGTCTCCTCGCGCACCTCGCGGACCAGCGCGTCGTGGACGAGTTCGCCCGGCTCGGCCATCCCGCCGGGCAGCACCCACTGCCGGTCGCGGCCGGGATGCCGTTCGTGGACCATGAGCACGTCGTCGTCCCGCCGGACGATCGCGGACACCAGGATCCCGGACGTCATTCGCGTAGCGGTACTCATCGCAACAGACCGTAACACCCCGCGCGTCGGAGCGCCGCGCGGAGACGATCCCCCGCGCGCCCACCGGCCGAGCGCGCCGTTTTAGTTCGCAAAGCGAATTAAGGTACCGTGGCGGGCATGGACAAGCCCGCGGACGAGCCCATGAACGTCGTGACGGCCCTCGTGCGCTCGTCGTTCCTGGTGGACGCCGTCTACGTCGCGTCGGCGCGCGACTACGGCCTCACCCAGCAGCAGGGGCAACTGCTGTGCGTCCTCATGCCGCAGCCGTACGGGATGGGCGAGCTGGGCACGATGCTCGGCCTGGCGAAGTCGAGCCTGTCGGGCCTGGTGGACCGGACGTCCGCGCGCGGGCTCGTCCGCCGCGAGCCCGACCCCCGCGACGGCCGCGCGCTGCGGGTCGCGCTGACCCGCGAGGGCCGGGCGCTGGCGGACCGCTTCTACGCCGAGACGTGCCGCCGCGTCGACCGCCTCCCGTCCGGGCTGGCCGAGCACGAGCGCGCCCAGCTCGCCGACCTGCTCGGCCGCCTGGTCCGGGCGAACGAGGTGCCGGTCGTGTTCATGGAGCTGGAGGACGGCGCCCCGGCCTAGCCGTCCCGCCCGAACAGCTCGACGAAGCGGCCGACCATGAGGTCGCGCCCCTTGTACTCGGCGACGGTCGCGGCGGGCAGCGCCATCGGGCCGTCGCCGGACGGCGCGGGGATCTGCCCGACCCCGCCGGACGGCCCGAGCGGCACCAGCGCGGACGGGAACGGCGCGGGCCGGTGGACGGCCGTCGGTTCCGCGCCGGCGAGCCGCGCCCGGATGTTGGCCGCGACGACCTCGGCGTGCCGCATCGCGTTCCCGGCCATCTTGGCCTCGGCGACGTCGGCGAGGTCCCCGAGCGCGAACACGTGGTCGTGGCCCTCGACGTTCAGGCCGGGCGTGACGCGGACGTGCCCGGCCGCCGTCCGGGGCGCGACGGCCGGGTCGAGCCAGTCGCCGTTCACGTCCACGCCGTGGCAGCGGAACCACAGGTCGGCGGTGATCTCGCCGCCGTCGGTGGTCGCGACGGTGAAGGTCTTCTCCCGGCCGGGCCCGACGGGCGGGGGCTCGGCGGGCGCGACGCCGAGCCGCAGGTCGACGCCGAGGCCGTCCAACTGGCGGTGCAGGTCGGCGCGCGTCTCGGGCAGGAAGCCGGGCAGCAGCTCGGCGGCGGGGTCGAGGACGGTCACCGCCTTGTCCGGCCAGACGGCCTTGATCTCGCCCGCCAGCTCCAGCCCGACCGGCCCGGCGCCCGCGATCAGCACGCGTCCGGCGCGGGCCAGCTCGTCGTGCGTGGCGCGCAGCCGCGCGAGCGCCTCGGCGGCCACGTCGGTCTCCGGTCTGGCCGGATACGGGTAGCCGGACCCGGTCGCGAGGACGATGTAGTCCGCGTCGACGCGCCGCCCCGAGGCGAGGGTGACGCCGCGCGGGTCCACCGCGACGGCCCGGTCGCGGACGACCGTGCCCCGCCGCAGCAGCCGGTCGTACGGAAAGAAGATGTTGTGCGCCCAGTCGGGGGCGACCAGGGCGCGCAGGGCGCCGGACGCGTGGACGAACGCGTCCTTCGGCTCGATGAGGACGACGTCGGCGTCCTCGTCCAGGGCCTTGGCGACGGCGGCGCCGCCGTACCCGCCGCCGACGACCGCGACAGTTCGGCTCATGACGAACCCCCCTCATTAATTCGTAACACGAACATATTGGTTCGTAATACGAACCGCAAGCCGATGTCACTCACATCCGTGCCGGGCGAAGGGGGCTCAGCGGAGGCAGGCGTCCGCCGTGACGAGATCGGCGCGCATGTTGCGCTCCATCATCCGGAGCGCCGCGTCGCCGAGGCCGGGGTCGATGGACGCCACCGCGTCGCGCGGGACCTTGATCTCCAGGTGGCGGATGTAGGCGTCCAGCGCCGTGTAGAGGACGCACTGCTCGGTGACCTGCCCGGTCAGCACGACCTCGCGGACGCCGAGCTGGTGGAGGATGTACTCCAGCGGCGTCCCGAAGAACGCGCTGTGCCGGACCTTCGGCAGGAACGCGCAGTCGTCCGGCGGCAGGACGGGTTTCACGAGGTCGGGCCGCTCGCCGCGCAGCGCCGCCGCCACGAGGTCGTCGCGCGTGGCGGAGAAGTCGCCGTGGTTGTCGTTGACGTAGATCACCGGCGTCCCGTCGCGGACGGCGCGGGCCACCAGGTCGGCGAGCGGGCCGACCATCTCCGCGACGCCGTCCTGGAGGACGCCCGCGTCCGCGTGCCGGTAGGGGTTCAGCATGTCGATGACGACCAGGGCGGTGCTCATGGCCGTCCCCCTTCCCCGGAAGGGGCGGGTCAGTTGCGCGCGATGTTCCCGAACAGCGGCGCGACGGCGTCCCAGCGGCTGACCTGGCAGCCGTCGGCCCGCCCGAACGTCGCGCTGACCGGCTTGCCGTCCCAGGTGCCCGTCACGGTGGCGGTCTGGGGGCCGCCGAAGATGTCGGTGCACATCTGGCCGGGGCGCGGCTTGGCGAACGCGGTGGCCGCGCCCGTCCGCAGCGCCGCGCACGCCTTGGCGCCGTCGGGATGGGAGCCGCCGAGGGGGTCGCAGGTGAGTGTCCAGGTGGTCGGCGCGGCGTCCTTCGACGCCTTGACCTGTACGGTCAGAGACGTGCCGGACGACGCCGACGGCCGGACGGAGCCCGTGCCGCCGGCCCCGGTGCCGGGCGCGTGCTCGGAGCCGCAGGCCGCCAGTGACAGGATCATGGCCGCACCGGGAACGGTGCGAAGAAGCGTCCGATACCGCATGCGTGATTCGACGCGCGGGGGCTCCGCGCGGTTCCATGGGAGGCGTGATGTTTATCGGGGATGACGTCCCTGCCGTCGACGCGGCCGAGGTCCCGGCCGACGCGTACCTCCTGGACGTCCGTGAGCAGGACGAATGGGTCGCCGGGCACGCCCCCGAGGCCGTCCACATTCCCATGCGCCACCTGAGCGACCGGGCGTCGGAGATCCCCCGCGACCGCGAGATCTACGTGATCTGCCGGTCCGGCGGACGGTCCGCGCAGGTGACCGTCGCCCTGAACCAGGCCGGCTGGCTGGCCCGCAACGTCGCGGGCGGGATGCAGCGCTGGGAGCAGGCCGGACGCCCGATGGACACCGATCTCGACGGCCCCCCGCACGTCCTCTGACCCCCGGGCGTTTTGGAGCGGTACGCTACCCCTTGACCGTATTCGCGGGAGCTTGGGCCGAACCAGGCTGAGAGGGCGACCACAGGGCGTCGCCGACCGCAGGAACCTGTCCGGGTAATGCCGGCGTAGGGAGCGTGCCCCCGTGCCATCCGCCGTCGAGACGCGGGCCGACGAGGTCCCGTACACGCTGGACGAACCGGCCCCGAAGGTCCTCGGCTTCTGGGACCAGAGCGCCTTCTGGGCCAACCTCGGCGTCAGCCTCTTCGCGTTCTCGGGCGCCTACACGGTGCTCGCCCCCGACGCCGCCGGCCGGCCGACCCTCCCGATCCTCGCGGGCATCGTCGCGATGGCGGTCGGCACCGCGCTCGGCGGGCTCATGCTCGGCCTGGCCGCCGCGCCCGGCGCGAAGACCGGGCAGCCCGCGATGGTGCTGCTGCGCGGGCTTTTCGGGGCGCGGCTCTCCTACGTCCCGACCGTGCTGAACATCGCGCAGCTCGTCGGCTGGGGGACGTTCGAGCTGATCGTCATCGCCGACGCCGCGCGGGCGCTCTGGGACGACGTCCCGCGCTGGGTCTTCGTGGTAGCGGCGGGCGTGCTGACGACCGCGCTGACGATCCGTCCGCTCGGCTCGGTGCGGCTGCTGCGCCGGTACGTCACGGCGGCGGTGCTCATCGCGCTCGTCTACTTCTATGTGCAGTTCCTGCGCGAGCCGCTGCCGGACCTGAACCACGGCTCGTGGAGCGGGTTCTGGACGGGCGCGGACGCCGCCCTCGCCGTCTCGATCTCCTGGGTGCCCGTCGCCGCCGACTACACCCGCCACTCGCGCACGCCCCGCGCGGCGTTCGGCGCGGCGGCCGTCGGCTACTCGGTGACGCAGATCTTCGCCTACGTTCTCGGGCTGCTGGCGCTGGCGCTCGTCGCGGGCGACTCGACCAAGGTGTTCGACCCGTTCCTGCACGTCAGCCTGGGTGTCGCGTTCTTCGCGGTGTTCGTGCTGCGCGAGGCGGACCAGTCGTTCGCGAACGTCTACTCGACGGCCGTGTCGATCCAGAACCTCGTGCCGCGCGCGGACCGCCGCGTCTTGTCCGTCGCGCTCGGCACCGGGATCACCGTGCTCGCGCTCGTGTTCGACATCGGCGACTACCAGAGCTTCCTGTCGCTGATCGGCTCGGTGTTCGTCCCGCTGCTCGGCGTCCTCGCCGCCGACTTCTTCCTCGGCGCGGGCCGGCGCGGCTGGGACACCGGACGCGCCGCCCCCGCCCGCTGGTCGATGATCGTCGCGTGGGCGGCCGGGTTCGCGGTGTACCAGCT